>NZ_SMKY01000012.1 GCF_004349235.1 Actinomadura darangshiensis
CGGGGGGACGGATGATCGGGGGACGCTACCGGGTCACGGCCGGGGTCATGCGCGGCCCGCGCGGCAGCGTCTTCCGAGCGGAGGCCCCCGACGGCCGCCCGGTGATCGTGAAGGAGTCCCGCGCCTACGTCGGCGAGCGCGAGGACGGCTTCGACCTGCGCATGTACCTCCGCAACGAGCTCCGCATCCTGCGCGCGCTGGCCGGGGTCCCCGGCGTCCCCGAGGCGCTCGACCACTTCCGGCACGGCGAGGACGAGTACCTCGTCATGACCGATGCCGGGGCCACCGACCTCAACCGCCACGTCGCCGAGGCCGGGGTGTTCACCGGCGCCGACCTGGCCGCCCTGGCGTCCCGGATCCTGGAGGTCCTCGACGCGGTGCACGCGCGCGGCGTGGTCGTCCGCGACCTGTCGCCCAAGAACATCGTCCTCGGCGAGGACGGCGGCTGCACGCTCGTCGACTTCGGCACCAGCGGGCTGGAGGACCTGCAGATGCCCGGCTGGAGCCGCGGATTCAGCGTCCCGGACCAGCGCACCGGGCGTCCGTCCACCCCCGCCGACGACTACTTCTCCCTGGGCGCCACGCTCTGCTACGCCGCCACCGGGCTGAACCCCGTCATCGTCGACCCCGACCTGGAGCGCGGGGTGCAGCGCACGCTGCAGTGCCTGGCCCGGATCTTCCCGGACGCCGGGACGGGCACGGTCGCCCTGCTGCCCCGCCTGCTCAGCCTCGACCCGGCGGAGCGGACGTCCGCCGCCGCCGAGATCAGGACCGGCGGGGGAGCCGCGCCGCCGCGCCCCTGCGCGCCCCCCGTGCGGCTGACCGGCGACCTGCTGTCGGCGGTCCTCGAACACACGGTCCGCGAGGTCGCCGGGTATGCCGAGCGCCTGATGGGCGGCCCGGACGACGCCCGCCGGGCCGCGCCGCCGATCACCAACGTCTACAGCGGCTCCGCGGGCGTGGGCATGGAGCTGCTCCAGCACCCGGAGGCCCGCGCGACGGGCGCCGACCTCGCGCGCTGGACGGCGGAGAACCTGCCGCCCGCGAACCTGCCTCCGGCGCTGTACTTCGGCCTCACCGGGACCGCGATCTTCCTGACCGCCGCCCGCCTCACGGCCGCCCCCGATCTGCCGGCGCCGGACCCCGTCCGGCCGGCCGGGGACGACAAGGCCGACCAGGCGCACGGGCTCGCCGGCATCGGCACCGGCCACCTGGTGCTCGCCTCCCTCGACCCGTCCGGGGACCATCTGGCGACGGCCGCCGAATGCGCGCGCCGCCTGCTCGCCGGGGAGGTCACCGCGCCGGACGCCCTGCCCGAGGAGCTCACCGCCCTCGAACCGTCCGGTGCCGGGCTCGACGTCGACACCGCCTACGCGCACGGGGACGCGGGCGTCGCCGACTTCCTCCTCGCCCACCACCTGGCCACCGGCGACGCCGAGACGGGCGAGGCGGCACGGGAACGCTTCACCGCCCTGTCCAAGGCGGCCGAGGGACTGGTCGGCGAACTGCTGTCCCCCACGGGCAGGCCGATGGGCGCGTCCTGGTGCCAGGGCATGTCGGGCGTCGCGACCGCCTTCCTGCGCGCGGGCCTGGCCTTCGACGACCACACCTACATGGACCTCGCCGCCCGGACCGTCCGGGCCTGCGCGCTGGTCGCGCCCCGCGCCTGGGTCACGTCCCAGTGCTGCGGCCTCGCCGGCATCGGCGACGCCCTGATCGACGTCGCCCAGGCGACCGGCGACGACACCTACTGGCGCCATGCGGAGGACATGGCCGAGCTGATGCTCATCCGCGCCGGCGGCCCCCACGACCGGCCGATCTTCCCGGGCAACGACCTGGACGTCCAGGCGTTCACCTGGGGGACGGGCACCGCGGGCGTCCTGTCGTTCCTGCGCCGGCTGCACACCCGCAGCGGCCCCCGGCTGTGGTCGGTGCCGCTCGCCCAGGGCTAGCTTCAGGCCCGGCCCTCGGCCGGGCTGCGCTGGAGCTGCCTGCGCGAGGTGATGCCGAGCTTGCCGAAGGTCTTGCGCAGGTGCCATTCGACCGTGCGCGGGCTGATGAACAGCCGGGCCCCGATCTCGGGATTCGTCAGGCCCTCCCGGACGAGCCGGACGATCTGCGCCTCCTGCGGCGTGAGTTCGCTCGCCGCCTCGCCGGTGCGTTTCCGGACATGCTCGCCCGTCGCCAGCAGCTCTTGGGCGGCCCGCTGCGCGAAGGCGTCCATGCCCATCGCGGTGAACGACTCGTGGGCGGTGCGCAGCTGCTCCCGGGCGGCGCGGCGGCGACGGCCCCGGCGCAGCCATTCGCCGTAAAGGAGGTGCGCGCGGGCCAGCTCGCCGCGGACACCGGCGCGTCCGAGAAGGTCGATCGCCTCGCGGTAGTGGCCCTCCGCCGCCGTGCCCTCGCCCATCAGCGCCTGCGAGCGCGCCTGCACGCCCAGCGCCCAGTCCGTCCCGGCGGGGAGAGTCGCCTCGGTGAGCCGCCGGAGGGCGGCGGCGGCCCGTCCGGGCGTGCCGCTCCGGGCGGCCGCCTCGATGTACTCCACCAGCGCCCAGGGCGAGGTCCCCACCTGCACCGGACGGTCCTCCCCGGCCTCGGGCACAGCGGCCAGCGCCTCCGCGTACCGGCCGAGGCCGTTGCACAGCAGGGCGGTGGCGAACGCGCTGACCGTCAGCCCGTTGCCCTCGCCCCGGCGGGCCGCCTCCGCGGCGACGTTCCGCCGCAGCACGGCGCCCTCGTCCTCGCGGCCCCGCCAGGCGGTCAGCAGCAGGGCACCGTAGGGCGGGACGGGCGTCCCGGTCGCCTCGGAGACCGTCGTGATCTCCTCGACCAGCGCCTCCGCGGCGGCCGGCTCACCGGCGAACACGTCCACGGCGACCTGCTGGGTCAGCGCGAGGGGGAGCGCGGTGACCTCACCGGACTCCCGGGCCAGCCGGACGTGCCGGGCGGCGAGCACGCTCCAGGTCTCGTGGTCCCACACCGCCGCCGCGGTCACCCCGGCCAGCCAGAGCCAGCGCAGACCGTCCTCTTCGGACAAATCCGGGCCGCGGAAGACGCGCAGCGCCGCCTTCAGCGGCGGCACCCCGGCGGCGAAGCCCTCGGTGATCCGCACCGCCAGGCCGTCGAGCAGCAGGTCGGCCGGGCGCGGCTCGTCCGGCGGCGGCGCGGACCGCGCGGCCTCCGCCGCCTCGGTCTCCCCCGGCCCGTCGGCCAGCGGACCGGCGAACAGCGCCGCACTGATCGCCTCCAGGTACGTCTCGCGCGCCAGCATCAAATCCTGCGGCGCGAGCCGCCGAGCGGCGTCGAGCAGCAGGCGCGGGGCGTCGCGGCCGCGGTCCACGGTGAAGGCGATCTGGGCGCGCAGCAGCTCGACCTGCCCGCGCCGGGCCAGATCGAGGGGGCCCGCCTCGGCGATCGACAGCAGCCGCAGCGCCGTGTCGGGCGACCCGGCGTGATGGGTCGCCCGCGCCGCCGCCAGCGCCCGCTGCTGCCGCCGGACGTGGTCAGGCGTCAACTCGGCCGCCCGCGCCAGGAACGCCGCCGCCGCGGCCACCCCGCCGCGCGACCGCGCCCGCCCGGCCGAACGCTCCAGCTCCGCCGCGATGTCCTCGTCCGGCGCCTGCGCACCCTGCGCCGCGTGCCAGGCGCGCCGGTCGGGATCGTCCTCCCGGTCGATGGCCTCGGCCAGGACACGATGCATGGCGCGCCGGTCGTCGGGCGACGCCGTCCAGTACACGGCGGCGCGCACCAGCGGATGGTGGAACCGCACCCGGTCGTCGATCTCGACGAGCCGCGCCGAGACGGCGGGCGTGGCCGCCTCGATGCCGATCCCCAGCCGGTCGGCCGCCCGCCACAGCAGCACCGGGTCGCCGGCCGGTTCCGCCGCCGCGGCCAGCAGCAGCCGCCGCGTCTCGGCGGGCAGCCCCGCCACCCGCCGCCGGAAGATCTCCTGGATCCGGCCGGCGAGGGTCGGCATGTCCGGCACGCGGAAGCCGCCCGCGAGGTCCGCCGGCGTCGTCTCCTTCGGCAGCTCCAGCAGGGCCAGCGGGTTGCCCCGGGCCTCGGCGATGAACCGGTCGAGCACCCGCTCGTCCCACGAGCCGGGGAGGGCGGCGCGGACGAGCGCCCGCGCGTCCGCGTCCGGCAGGCCCTTCACCTCCATCTCCGGCAATCCGGACAGCTCCGGCATGTCCCCCGCGGCACGGGTCGCGAAGACGATCGCGACCGACTCCACGTCCAGCCTGCGGGCGGTGAAGGCCAGCGCCTGCACCGACGCCCGGTCGAGCCACTGCACGTCGTCCACGACGCAGATCAGCGGACGGTCCCGGGCGGCCTCCGCGAGCAGCCCCAGGACGGCCAGGCCGACGAGGAACCGGTCGGGCGCGCGGCCGGCGCTCAGCCCGAGCGCCGCGCGCAGCGCCTCATGCTGCGGATCGGGGAGCGCGGGCAGCCGGTCCGACAGGGGCGTGCAGAGCCGGTGCAGCCCGGCGAAGGCCAGCTCCGTCTCGGACGGCACCCCGGTGATCCGGACGGTCTGGAACCCCCGCGCCCGCTCGGCCAGATGCCCCAGCAGCGCCGTCTTGCCGATGCCCGCCTCGCCGCGCACCACCAGCGCCCGGCTCTCGCCGCCGCGGACGGCGTCCAGCAGAGCGTCCAGCTCCGCGCACTCGGCGCGCCGACCTCGTAACACCCCTTGAATCTACTCGCCGGTGGCCCCGGGACCACCCCAGGGACTCGGCCAGGGACTCACCCTGGTTACTCGCGCGCCCCGCCCGGCGACAGTGGTCGATATCGGCTCGAAGACGAGCACGGAAGGAGACCACGCAGATGAGCGAGCCCATCCTGGAACCGGCGGCGCAGGCGTTCGCCGACGCGGCCGCCAAACCGCCCTACCTCTACGAACTGGGCGCGGAAGGCGCCCGCAAGGTCCTGGACGACATCCAGTCCGCACCGGTCGGCATGCCGGTGGTGGACGAGAAGTGGATCACGGTCCCGGCCGGGGCCGGCGACGTGCGGGTGCGGATCGTCAAGCCCGCCGGGACGGCCGGCGTGCTGCCGGTCGTGCTGTACGTCCACGGGGGCGGGTGGATCCTCGGCAACGCCGGGACGCACGACCGGCTCGTCCGCGAACTGGCGGCCGGGGCAGGCGCCGCGGTCGCGTTCGTGGAGTACGACCGGTCCCCCGAGGCCCGGTACCCGGTCGCGATCGAGCAGGCCTACGCCACCGCGCAGTGGATCATCCGGAACGGGCCGGCGGAAGGGCTCGACGCGTCCCGCATGGCCGTCGCCGGAGACTCGGCCGGCGGCAACATGACCGCCGCCCTGGCCATCCTCGCCAAGCGGCGCGGCGACGTCCGGTTCGTCCACCAGTCGATGTACTACCCGGTCACCGACGCCGCGCAGGACACCGCCAGCTACCGCGAGTTCGCCGCCGGCCCGCACCTGACCGCCAAGGCCATGGCCTGGTTCTGGGACGCCTACACCACCGACCCGGAACAGCGCGCCGAGGCCACCGCGTCACCACTGCGGGCCGGCCTGGACGACCTGGCCGGCCTGCCGCCCGCCTTCGTCATCGTGGACGAGAACGACGTCCTGCGCGACGAGGGCGAGGCCTACGCCCGCCGCCTCACCGAGGCCGGCGTCCCGACCACCAGCGTCCGCTACAACGGCACCCTGCACGACTTCATGATGCTCAACCCGGTCCGCGACACCAGTGCCGCGCGGGCCGCCACCGCCCAGGCCGTCCAGACCCTCGCCACCGCCCTGGACACCCGACCCCGTGAGACTGATTAGGAAACGCCATGAGAATCGTTGTCATCGGCGGCACCGGCCTGATCGGGTCGAAGCTCGTCGCGAACCTCACCGCGCAAGGCCACGAGGCCGTGCCCGCGTCCCCGAACACCGGCGTCAACACCATCACCGGCGAAGGACTCGCGGACGTCTTGACCGGCGCGTCCGTGGTGATCGACGTGGCCAACTCCCCGTCGTTCGAGGACGCCGCCGTCCTGAAGTTCTTCGAGACCTCGACCGCCAACCTGCTCGCCGCGGAGGAGGAGGCCGGCGTCGGCCACCACGTCGCCCTGTCGATCGTGGGCGTCGAGCGGCCGCCGGAGCGCGGCTACTTCCGCGCGAAGATCGCCCAGGAGAACCTGATCGAGAAGTCGCCGATCCCGTACTCGATCGTGCACGCGACGCAGTTCTTCGAGTTCACCAGAGCCATCGCCGACACGTCCACCATCGACGGCGCCGTCCGGATGGCGCCCGTGTTCTACCAACCCATGGCCGGCGACGACGTTGCGAAGGCGGTCGGCAAAGCCGCGACCGGCACACCGCTGAACGGCCGCGTCGAGACCGCTGGCCCCGAGCGTTTCCGGATGGACGAGTTCTTCCGCGACGCCCTGGCCTACTGGAACGACCCGCGCGAGGTCGTCACCGACCCGCAGGCGCACTACTTCGGCGCCGAAGTGGTGGAGGACAGCCTCGTCCCGACCGGCGAAGCCGAACTCGGCACGATCACCTACTCCAACTGGCCCGGCCGAGACGAATTCCCCAAATAACCCGCCGCCCCTCACCCGCGCCGCCGCGCGGGTGAGGGCCTCGCGATGACCGCCAGGAAGACCTCGACCCGGCGGACGCCGAACGCGACGAAGCCGGCCTCGCCCTCAGCTCACGGAAAGCCGTCCATCGCGGGTGAGCGCCGCCGCAGCATGGTCAAGGGATCCATCGCGGCCACCACGGCGGCCGTGCGGTCGGATACGCCGAGCTTCTTAGTAGGTCTTGACCGGCGCCTCGCCGATCAGCAGCACGCGGCGCGCTCGCCGCCTTTGGGCTCGGCGCACCATTCGGAACCGGGCCGACCTCGGCCTGCTGATCCCGATGACCTGCCTCGCCGCGGCCGCCGCGATCGTCGCCACCGTCCACGCGACGGGCGACCACCCGGTACCGGATCCACGGCGCCCAACTCACCGAGCCACTGCTGCTCCGCCTCGCCTCGACCACCCGCGCCAACGCCCTCACACTCGCCACCGCCTGCCTTCCGTCCGCGCAATCGATCACCCGAAGCAGGCCCATGACCCTCAGCGGCGCAAGCTCGCGGATCGCCCGCGCCCCGTTCACGACCACTCGTTCAATCGCCGTTCCAACCCATCAAGGAGGGCTTGAAGACCGGACTCGAACGTCCTATCTGGGGCGGCGGCATAGTCGGTCGCCGCCGTGGTCTCAAGGCGGGCGCGCAGGCGCGGGTAGCGCATGGCGATCTCCTTGGCACCGGCCATGGCGTCCTGGAACCGCTTCTCGGCCGCGTCGTCCTTGTCGAGCCGACGCATGAGCGAGGCGGTCGCCGCGGCCCCGGCCGCGTTCCCGAGGACATAGGTGAAGACCGCGCCGGCAGCCTGATCGGCCTGGTCACCCTTGAAACCAGCCGCCTCGTAGACGGCAAGGCCGTGGTCGTCGTGCCGCGCCTTGCCCTCGCCGTACAGGACGTATGCGGCAAAAGCCTGCACCAACCAGGGGTGCCGGATGAACATCTGGTGCAGGTCGGCGGCCATGGTCGTGGCCGCGGCACGCCAGCTCACCTGATCCAGGTCGGGCAGCGTGAGTTCGCTCCACATCTGGTCGGCAGCGAGCAGGACGAGGTTGTCCTTGTTCTTCACGTGCCAGTACATGGCCGTCGCCGCCGAATCGAGCCGCTTCCCCAGGGCGCGCATGTTCAGCCCTTCAAGACCCTCCTCGTCCAGGAGCGTGATGGCGGCGCGGACGATCTGATCCCGGCTGAGGGTGTCGCGAGGCATGCCCTCACCCTACGCACCCACTTGCACAAAGTTCAAGAATCAGCTTGCACTTAGTGCAAGCTCCGGTTACGGTCGTCCCTATCAGCACTTGAACTAAGTGCAAGTCATCGAAGGGAAGCCCCCGTGAACACCCTCGCCGCCGTCATGCAGCTGCTGGTCGCCGTGGCCTTCGTCAGCATCCCGGTGGTCCGCCACCGCTACGGCCCCGCCGCCAAGGCCGCCGCGGAGGCCGAGCTGCGCCGCCAGAACGTCCGCCCGCAGGTACTGGAAGAGAACAAGCTTCGCTTCGACGCCGGCGGCCACGAGACCGCCGCCCCCGCGACCGTCGCGGCGATCATGATCGTGACCGCCGCCCTGAACATCGCCGGCGTAGACCTGGCCCAGCTGCTGACCTGGATCTTCTCTTCCGCGGTCCTCTTGATGAACGCGGGGATCGTCTACAGCAACCTCACCGCGGTCAAGTCGGTAGAGGCCGCCTTCCGCCGCAAGGGCGACCCAGAACTGGCCCGCGTCGAAGTCGCCCCGTTCCTCAAGGCGGCCGAGAAGGCCTTCCCGACCTGGGTCCAAGCCCAGACCTACGTCCGCAACACCATCGTCTTCGCCGGCTCCACCATCGCCCTGATAGCCGTAACCCTCCCCTGACCACTGGCAACAGTGCGCGTCGGTAAAGGTAACCGTGCCACCTTGGGGTGCGTCGCGGTAGGCGCCGCAGAACGCCTTGCCATCCGGCCGCCGATGGCGATATCGACTGAGCGAGGCTGCCATACGTGTGCCCCGGACCGACCTGGCCCACTGGCACGACTCGAAACTCCACACCGCGCCCGTCCGCTCCACCCGATGGCGATGAGAAAGTCACGAAATCCCTGGCCAAACCCGCAACCGCTCAGCAACGCGAAAGAAGGGAAGCCTTGGGAGGGAGGGCCGGCTACTCCGGCCCTCCCTCCCAAGGCTCCTCTGGGTTAGCAATCAGTGGTCGACGTGCCATGTGTCGCGCAGATGCCGGCCGCTACTGGGTCTCGGTGATAACGGTGGCGCCTTGGCCGGCGAAGCGGACGTTGGCGTTGTGCGGGGCGGCCTGCACCCATCCCTCGAACCCGTCCATGTTGCACTTGCTGACGCCGGGCGGGGTGCTCCCGTCCGGGCAAGGGCCTCCGGCGACGTAAAGGGTGGTGGCGTTGGCGATGAAGAAGACGACATTGCCGACGGCGAACTTGCCCGGTGCCAGGTAACGCAGCCGCCCCCACTTCGACTTGATCACCTGGTTGCCCGCACGCGAGAGCGGGGTGCGCAGACCGGCCGGCGCGCCCGAGCCCCCGGAGTTGGAGGTGCCACCACCCGGCGTGGACGGTTTGCCCTGCGCGGGCGCAGAGTGGGTGGGCGACGAGCTGGTGGGCGCGGAGCTCGTAGGCGCGGAGCTCGTAGGCGTGGAGCCGACGGGCGATGAGGGCGCCACCCCCGCGGTCTTGCCATCGCCGATGCCGCCGCAGGCCGTCAGCCCGAGTGCCAGCGCCGCAACCATCCCACCGACCACGATCTTCCGCATGGTTCCCGCTCCCGTTCTCGGTGCGCGGCCTCCGTGGTCGCGCTGTGCAAAGTGAGATGCGGACGCAGCCCACCGGAGTTGGCATGCCATGACGTGATCAATCCGACCCACTAGTTCCCGAACTAGCGGACCAGCGCGGGCGTCAGGATGTACGACGCCTCAGAAAAGTTGGCGCAATCCCAATCTTTCTCGGCCCCGAGCGCACGACCAGCCTCTTCACAAGAAAATAGGTTTCACTCCTCACCAATACGCACACCCTCAGGTGCACCAACACAAAGACACTGACCTGCATCCAGCTCCCTTCCTCATCCGTCTGGACGGGCGCTGATTGCGGCATGACCGCGATGCGAGCATTTAGCCGGTGATGCAATAAAGCCCTTGGTGGACGCGTTGATCACCACAACCATCACCTCCGGACCAGGGGCTCTGCCTGCCAGCCCACCCTGCCGCCGTCGATCCGTCGCGCTCAACGCTGAACGCCCTGACAGGGATCCGCCGCCTTCGCAGTAGCATCGCCTCGGCCAGGCGGCCGCTCACCCCGGAGACACCGCTGACGCCTGAGGCCGACGGCGCGACCTGTCGCCGTCGGCAAGCCTGCGTGCCGAAGCACCCGCTCCCGGTGGGCACGATGGGTCCACGAAGAACCGCGCGCCTGGTGGTGCTCGACAGCGACGGGTGCGTTGCGTCCTGATCCTCGAGGTGGCCGCTGGTATCGCGCTGACGGCGCCGACCCCTGTGGATTCTGATCGCGGTGGCGCTCACCCTCGGTGCGGTGGACGCACTGTCCGTACCCGCGGTCGCGGCGCTCCCGTCGTGGATCACCAGCTCCGACCAGTTGGCACGGCCACCAGCATGCACTCTATCGATGCGCCTCAGCCAGATCGCGGGTCCGCCGCGCGGCGGACCGGCCATGGGCTTCACAGCCGCGGCGGCCACGTTGACTATCTCAGGTCTGCTCTTCGCGTTTCCTGCTGCTCCTGCTGACGACGCAGATGCGGTCCTCGAGGAGCAGTCGATCCGCGGCACCGCGCACAACGACCTACTCGACGGACGTCGCTACAACCGCCGCCATCGCCTCATCAGTCCCCTCGCCGTCGCCGGAGCCGTCTCCGGTTTCGGCGTCACCGGTACTCCCATCGTCGAGCCTGGGGCACCGCTCCAGCGTTCGTCGGCTGCGGTGCATTCGCCAGTTTTGGCGCGGCCATCGCCCTGGCATCCAGCGCAGTACGGCAGGCCGAACTGCCCGTCGGCGATCAGAAATGACGATCCGAACGTCCGCCACAAGAATCTAAAGGCCGGTCTCCTGTGAGTTCCGGCCCCTGATCTGCTGACGGTGTCGGGATGGCGAAATTTGAACCCACGACTTCTTCGTCCCGAACCCCAATTCTTGGCCATTCTGGGGTCGTGCAGGTATAGACGATTCGCGTTAAAATCTCAGGTGGACGGCCGGTTCCGGTGTCGGTTGCTCACGGACAAGGATGGCCGGTTCGCCACCGTCCACGGACAAATCACGGACGGATGATCATGGGGAGATCGCACCGTGGGATACGCGAAGAAGCGCAAAGGCAACAACGGAAAGTACCGCTACACAGCCTGCTACGTCGACATCAAGGGCCGCGTGCGGTCAGCCGGGACATACTCCAACAAAAGGGAGGCCGACAAGGCCTGGCAACGAGCAGAGGTCGAGGTCTCCAGGGGCCGCACGGGAGACCCCGGACGCGGAAGACAACGGTTCAAGGACTACGTGGAGGAGACCTGGCTCCCGAACCACCAGGTCGAGGCCACCACCCGTGAGGGCTACACGTACGCGCTCTACAAGAACATCATGCCGACGTTCGGCTCGATGCGGATGATCGACATCCTCCCCGAGCACGTCCGCGAGTGGATCACGACCCTCAAGAACCAGGGCATGAAGCCGGTGACCATCCGCTACCAAAAGATCATCCTCAGTGCCGTCTTCACCACGGCGATGGACGACCAGGTCACCTTCATCCACCCCTGCCGCGGAGTACGGACGCCCCCAGTCGTCCGCAAGCCCCTCGAAATCATCACCCCCGAGCAGTTCGACGACGTCTACCACGCACTCCCCGAGGGAACCTTCCGGCTCCTCGCCGAGACCGAGATCGAGAGCGGCCTCCGCTGGGGCGAACTCAGCGAGCTGCGCGTGAAGGACGTCAACCTCAGAACCCGCATCCTCACGGTCAGCCGCACGGTCGTCGAGCTGAACCCGAAGTTCCACCCGGAAGGCCGCCACTTCCTGGTCAAGGACTACCCGAAGGACAAGGAGTTCCGCCGCTTCAAGCTCAGCACCCAGATCATCGAGAAGCTCGAAGACCACATCCGAACCGCCAAGCTGACCCAGGACGACCTCCTCTTCCAGATGCCACCCCAGGACAAGCCCCGAGCCCGCATCACCGAAATCCCAGACCCGGAGACACTCGGCCGCACGGAACCTAACGAGAAGGGCCGCACCTACAACCACGGCACCCTCAGCGCCTACACCGCCGGACGCTGCCGCTGCGACTACTGCCGAGGCGCCTTCACCCTCTACCGAGCCAAGCGCCGCTCCAATGGCAAGGACAACCCTCGTCCTCGCCGCGTTCGCGAGACCGACGGCCACATCCCCAACGACTGGTTCCGCCGCAGGATCTGGCACCCGGCCCTGTCCGCCGCCGGCCTCAACTTCAAACCCACCATGCGCGACCTACGCCACGCCCACGCCTCCTGGCTCCTCAACGGCGGCGCCGACCTCCAGTAGTCAAAGAACGCCTAGGCCACGCCTCCATCGCAACAACCGAGCGCTACCTACACACCCTCCCCGACGCCGACGAAACCGCCCTCGAAGCCCTAGCCAAAACTCGGAGCAGGTCAGGCACTCGATAGCCCTGAGAGGTGCACGCCAGCGAAACTCGCGCGTTCCAGAGCCATGGGGGCATCTCTCGGTCCAAGAGAGATGCCCCTCGCGCAGCCTGATGGCCGCCCCGGCCCGATCGCGCAGCACCGACAGGCGGACGGGACCAACGCCGGTCTCCACCGTCTTGCTCTTGCCCCGCCCGTTGCGGAGGTTGCCCGAGTTGTTCCCGGCCGCATCGTGCTTGGCAGAGCCCAGGTGCGCGGTCAGCTCGGCCTCCTGCGCCCGCTCCAGCACCGCCTTGACCAGCGCCCCGAGCATGAGACCTCACGGGTCAACCGCAACTGCCTCGCCTCGTCGGTCGACCGCTCCAGCAGCACTTTCAGCACCTCATCGCCCAGCAGCTCCCGGATCGGCACATCCCGGCCCACGGTCGGCTTCCGATCCACAGATGCAGCACGGATCAGGTCCCCGCTTATCGACAAAGGCGGCTACTTCCTATTGCCTTCGAAGAGGAAACGGGAAACGCCCGTATCGCCTTGTCCTCCCGGCCTGGGGCCCGCAGTATTACTGACGGTGACTCCCGGCTGTTCGGACAGACAGTGACGGAGGTTGATGTGGTCCAGCAGCCCACTGACTTCGGAGCAGAACTTCGACGACGGCGCCTGGAAGCCGACATGACGCTGACGGGCCTGGCCCAGCGAGTCCATTACAGCAAGGCTCAACTGAGCAAGGTCGAACGAGGCATCAAGAAGCCCAGCCGTGAGCTGGCCCGCCTCTGCGATGCCGCGCTCGCTGCCGAGGGAGCGCTCGCCGCCCTGGTCCCCGAAAACCCTTCCGGGATTGGAGTCACCGTAGATGCAAATGTGAATGATGAGGTGTGGTTGATGCAGTTGTCCTCACAAGGCCAAAGCCGGTTCCAGCCCATGAGCCGACGCCAGGCGGTCGCGGCCGGTGCCGCGTCTATCGCAGGTGTGAGCATCGGCCTTCCTGCCATCTCCACCAACGTCGAGGACGCGACGCTTGTCGGGACATTCCGATCTTTGTTCGATCAATATCGGCAGCTCGGCCAGACCACCAGCCCCGGGCTGCTGCTACCCGTTCTTATCGCACAGACCCACGTCCTCCAAGAACTGTCCAAGACCGGCAGTGTACGTACGCGCCAGGCGTTGTTACGGCTCGGGTCCCGTTACGCCGAGTACATCGGCTGGCTGGTGCAGGAGACCGGCGACGAGAATGGCGCGTTGTGGTGGACCCAGCGCGCCGTCGACCTCGCCGACGCCGGCGGTGATCACCATCTCGCCGCCTACTCGCTGGTCCGGCGCGCGCTCGTCACGCTCTACCGCGGCGACCCCGAGCGAACGATCGGGCTGGCCCGGCAGGCGCAGAGCAGCGATGTGTCGCCGCGGGTCCGTGGCCTGGCCGCACAGCGGGAAGCCCAAGGACACGCTCTCGCCGGCGATTACCACGCTTGCATGCGGAGCCTGGAGCAGGCCCGCGCCCTGCTTGCTCGCCCAGCGGAGGGCTCGGGCGCCCCGGTCATCGGCACCACGAACCTGACCGATCCCGCTGAGATGGTCAGGGGCTGGTGCCTGTACGACCTGGGGCGGCCACGGACCGCCGCGCAGATCATCGAAACACAACTGGCAGAGGTGCCTGAACAGGCCGTGCGTACGCAAGTCCGCTTCGGCCTACGGCGGGCGCTCGCCCACGCAGCGGACGGCGAGATCGACCATGCCTGCCGGCTCACCCAGGATCTGCTGCCAAAGGTCACCACGATCGGCTCGGCGACCGTCGCCACCGATCTGCGCGCTCTCGCGCGCACGCTGTCTCGCCACCCCAAGAACCGATCGGTGCGCGCGCTGGCACCCGAACTCGGTACCGCCTTAGGAACCACCACCCGCAGATGAGGAGACCACGATGCAAGGAGTGTTCATCAACTACCGCACCGGCGACGGCGACGAGGCGGCCGCAATACTGGAGCAGGGACTGTCCCACCGGTTCGGCAAGGAGCGGATCTTCCGCGCCACCACGTCCATCCAGCCCGGCCAGGCGTATCCGGAGAGACTCCTCAACGCCGTATGCAGCAGCGTGATCCTCCTCGCCATCATTGGTCCCGACTGGGCTCGCGACCCCCGGCTGCGCGACGAGAGCGATTGGGTGCGCCGGGAGATCCTGGAGGCCTTCACCTCGAAGATTACCGTCATCCCGGTCCTCAAGGGCCGCGGAACCGAACGTCTGAAAGCCGCCGAGCTACCGGCCGAACTGGAACGCCTGGCCGATGTCCAATCCCTCAGGCTGGACCCGCGCGACAACGAGACGGACATCAGACGTATCGGCGACCTCCTTGCCGAACTCGTTCCCGTGCTCAGGAAGTCGGACCGGCAGGCCGCCCCATCCACTGACACCGGCCCCGTGTACAACACGGCTCGCGACACCCGCGGGACGGTGATCCAGAGCCGCCACGTCCAGGGCGACGTCGGCACCGTCATCAAGGGCAATCAGGGTCCCGTCCACGCCGGGAAAGGCGATATCAACCAGAACACTCAGCATTTCTCCGGTGACGGAGCGACGTACATCCACGGTGATAACCACGGCGGCGTCGGTCACCGCTTCGGCCAGGCACGCGGAGACGAGGAGGAGCGTTGAGCGACTCTTTCGAGGCACACGCCTTCGGAGTTCATGGAGGCATGCACGCGGGAGCGGGAGACATCAACAACATCTACTACCTGCTGCGGACCGAGTCCTTCGGAGCCTCTCCCCGCAGGCAGCCCACGGACGAGTTGCGGTGGTTGAGACGGCGCTTCGTTGAGCCAGCGGGACTGGGCAAGGCACGAGACGTCCTGGAGACCTTCCGCACCGTGTTCCTTGACGGGCTCCCGGGCAGTGGCAGGATCGCCGGGGCCAAGATGCTCCTGTGGGAGCTCGGGGACGATCGGAGGCAGATCCACGAACTGGTGCTACAGGAGAATGAGAATGCACCGCGCATCGATCGCAGTCATATCGGCGACGGCGACCTGGTGTGGCTGGATCTGTCCCGGGTCGCAGAAAGACAGTGGGATGAGGTACAGGACGAACTGTCCCCGCTACGCGCGACGGTGCATGACCACGACGCGCATCTCGTTGTCGTCCTGCCGGCCAAGACCGGTCATCTCGGTTCAGCTCTGGACCGATACCGCATCGAAATACAGCGCCCGGCCGTTGAGGAGGTGCTGGCCCGCTACCTGCTGGCGGAGGACATTCCTCGACCGGTTCCGCTTCCTCCGCTACGTTTCCTGGACGCGGACCGCCGCATGGAAGAGGTCGACAAGTATGTCAGGCTGATCCGCAGGGCTCGCGACGAGCGCCGCGAGGGCAGCTTCATGGCCTGGTGCGAGGAGGCCTTTCGGGCACTGTCCCGCCAGGCGCGAGACGTGGCAAAGCAGGTAGCCGAACTCACTGCGGGCCCGCAGCGCGCGCTGCTGCTCGCTGTCGCCATGCTGCACGGAGCACATGCCGACGTGATTTACCGGGCAGACGCCAGTCTTCTCACCGCTGTCGCACATCCGTGTGAGAACAGCCCGCTCCTGGAGCGTGTCCCCCTCGACCAACGACTCAAGGAGATCGGCGCAGAGGTCGATCCTTCCGGCAGCGTCCAATTCGAGGAGCTCGATTATGATGCGGCGCTCCGTTCATATTTTTGGGCTCATATGCCGGAGCTCCGCGACGCGCTACAGGACTGGGTGAAACAGACCGCTGACTCACCCGACCTCTCCGCTGGAGAACGAAGGAATCTGGTCGAGCGGTTCACCGAGCAGTGCTTGAGCGAGCGCTACCGGCCGACGCTGGTATCTCTGGTTGAACAGTGGACTGCAGACCCCACGACGACTCGCAAGATGGAAGCGGCCGCTGTGGTGGTGCGGCACGGCCTTCGGGACGAGCAGCAGGCCCGGTCCTTCCGCCGGCAGATATACAACTGGGCGCGTACGGACAGCCTCTCTCAACGACTCGCCGAAGTGATCATCGTGGCGTGCCGTGACGAGATGATGGCGAGGCATCCCGACGAAGCTCTGGTCCGGTTGCACCACGTTGCAAGGCGAGAGCGCGGAACTCGGGCCCGCGAGACCTTGATCGAATTGGTCAGCCGCGCGCCTCGGCTTCGTCGGCAGATGCTGACCCGTCTCACGGATCCGAAGTTCGTGCCAGGTAGATGGCCCCGCGACATTGAGTTGTTCCTGCAACTTGCCGACCCCGAAGCGCTTACCGACCCCGGACGGCGCGATCACGCTCCCATAACCGAAAGCACAGTGCGCCAACAGTTGGCCACCGGCTGGTCGCTGGTCTTCGCGCGACGGCCGCACGATGTGTGGACCTCGACCATCCGGCGGTGGCTGCATGTCGCCGCCGAAGACGAACGGCATCGGCACGCGCTCCTCGACGTCCTCGTAGGCGGAGGCGAGGCGGAGGCCAGCGTCCTTGCTCGGCTCTACGCGATCACGTGCGAGCGGAAAGCGTGGGCACCGCTCGGTGACTTGGTCATCCAGGACATCAACGCCGTCTGGGGAGCCCGGACAGCATGACTCACGCGGACGAACGGAGAGCCCCATGAACACCGGCCGGAACACTGCGACACCGTATTTGGCGGTCACCGGCGGAGCGATCCTCATCGGCCTGATCCTCTTCGCCCCCTGGCCGCTATTGATCTCGCTCGGAACGGCGGGCGTGCTCGGCGCCGGCCTGCTGTTCCTGACACGGCCAACCGGGCAACGAGCCTCCAGAACCTCGCGCTCCGAGCCCATGTTCGGAAACGCAGCCGGCCCGGCGGCGGACGTCAGGAGGTCGCGCGTCACCGATATCCCCTTGCCGACCGAACTACCCGATTACCACTTCCTGTTCTCGGCTACGGTGATCTGGTCACCGACTCCGGCCGTGACGGACGAGTCCGCGATCAATCCCGCCGCCCTTGCGGTAGACGCCGTGGTGAAGCGCGCCCGAAAGATCACCGAGTTACGAGATCCGAGTCACGCCTCACTCGTCCGGCACGAACTGGCCGGCGCGCTCGGAGAGATGCGGACAGATGGCACAGGACTGCTCCGGACGATGGCCGAGTCGGTCCAACTCGTCCTTCCCGACCACGATCACGAACGGCTGGACAAACTCGCCACGGTCCGCAAGGAAGAAGTCGTCTGGGAGCACGAGCGCAAATATGAGCTGAGCAAACGCGACTACCTCGGCGGAGACGTTTTGAAGAACCCCGGCAGCGCCGTGGTCTGGTGGCTCGCCAGGAACGACGATCAGGTGGAGAAGACGGTCAACGACATCGGTCTTCTCGCGCAACTCTCGTCCGCCGCCAATAACAGCGATGTGCCAGAGACGTTCCACTCGTTCCTCTCAGGCTTCGCCGCGTCGAACGGTCAAGCCGCCCCCAACGGATCAGGTGCGGCTTGGTCGCGAGAGCACAAGGAGTCCGCTGGCGATCTCTTCGACGCTCTCCTCCAGGCGATCCGGCTGGACGAGCATGATCCCCAGCGCCGCCTGTTCGCCCGGCAGGTGGCCGACTAGGCCACCGCGCACGGATGGCAGGAACTGGCCGAAGAACTGATACACCGATACGACACGCTGGCCGACACCGAGCCCGCAGGAGAGGCAGCCGATGGAAGCTGAACTGGCCGCACTGGCAAGCAGCGGAGCAACCGCACTAGTCGGATTGATGGTCTCCGATTCCTGGGCACGGGTGAAGGGCGGATTCGCACGAATTCTTGCTCAATCCGATCCCGCCGAAGCGCCGCTGGAGGGACTGGAGACATCACGGATGGAACTTGTGACCGCCCACCTCGAGCATGACGACACGAAAGTGGCAGCCATCGAGAGTCATTGGCGCTCCCGCCTGGAACTCCTCCTACGCTCAGACGAAACGGCCGCAGATGCGCTACGACGTCTCCTCTCTGCGTTCACGCCGTCTCCCGTGGAGACCATCTCGAACTTCAACAGCGGAGACACGCATTTTGGCTCCATCATCCAAGCTGGTCATATTTCAGGAGCAACTTTCCATCTGGCGCCGACGTCCGGCGAGCACATCGACAAACATGATGGGCCCCGACCTGCTAACTAAATGGCGGATGCTGCCGCCGCGCGAGCGCGGGCAAGGTCGCTGACGGGTCATCGGTCATGGGACTTCAGCGGTAGGACCAGGCGTGGCCGGTTCCTCGGTAGTCCTCTACAGGGATCGGGCGGACGCCCTCGCGCATCCGGTCGGTATAGAGACGCCCGTACAGGTGGTCGATCTCGTGCCCAGCCAGGCGGGCGAGCGCGGCGTCCAGGACCACGATCACCGACTTCCCATCCAGGTGGGTATGGGCGACTTCCAGCCGGAGCGGTCGGGGCACCAGGCCGCGCACGTCGAAGAAGCTCAGGCAGCCCTCGTACTGCTCGTCGGTCTCGGACGATGCGTTGATCACGCGGGGGTTGAGCAGCACGAGCGGCTCCGCGTCCGGGTCGGGTGGGGTGATGACGGCGGCGGCGCGGTCGATGCCGATCTGCGGAGCAGCAAGGCCCATGCCCTTGCCGAACACGTGATGTTCTCGGACTCGCTGCATCGCGGCGAACAACCGGTCGATGACATCGCCGGCCTCAGCGGCTTCGGTGGGCAGATCGAACGGGCGCGCGGTGGTCGCCAGGATCGGTTCGCCGCGCTGGACGATGCCGGCGGCCTTCATCCGATCGCTGGCGGTGCGTAGTTTGGGACGGGGCTGATCGGCATCGTCGTCGCGGGCGCGGAACCGCCATTCCAGCCGGTAGCGCGCGCCCATCGGCGGGTCCTGGGTAGCCCAGGAGAACACCAGCCGATCCCCGTTCTCGGTACGGGTGATGGGGGTGCGGAGTGGGACAGCCTCGGCGGTGGTGGAGGTTTCGGTGCCCCACACCACCGGATCCAGCCCGGCAGGGAACACCAGCTCGACCGACAGTCGCCGGGTCGGCAAGCGGACTGCGCGCTGGAACCATGGGCCCCACCGCCCGTCGTCGACCTGGTAGCCGTACTCGATGGTCGAGTGCTGACCGGGGTAGAGGGGGAAGCGCCCGCGGTCGTTGTCCAGGCACAGCCATGCCTCTTTGAACGAGTCGCGATCTTGCTTTGGTCGCCAGCTCATGGGTTCGCCGTCGCAGGCCGCGGTCAGCGCGAGTTCGTCCCAGGTGAGCGGCCGGGCCCGGTACAGGGCGTTGGAGCGGTCGGGTCGGCCGGGGTAGCGGTCGACGCTGATGCGGATCAGGTAGCGGGTGACCGGTTCGGCGCCGCCGTTGAACAGGCGGCGTCGCTGCATCGGCCGGTACACCGTCCCGTCGTACTCCAGCCGGGCATGGTCCTCCTCCACCACCAGGCCCTCGACGTCGCTCGCACCGGCGCTGAGGGCTCGGGGCGGTCCGTCGGCTCGCCACGCCTGCCACAACGAGCCATCCGCACTGAGCACACCGTCGGCCTTGCGGGCGAAGTCCTCACTGGCCGGATGGCGTCCGGCCTCCACATGGCTGACGTAGGACGGGTCGAAACCCATCGCTGCCGCCAGCTTCTTCTTCGACATCGCACGGTGTTCGCGCCACCGGGTCAGGGCCGCGCCGAACGAGGGCGTTCCCTCTGCGGAGGCGGTCGCTGGATCATCGGCGGGTTGCTGGACGCCCATGGCCCAATCATCTCTTCAATCCGGGCTGAGGGAATGAATGAACCGTGAATGAGGTCCCGTCAGCGTGGCCTCACCGGCTGTATCGAGAGTTTCCTCGCCTGTGACGACAACCACGAGGAGATTCTCGATGACTCGCTTGGCCTCCCCCGATTCGCCGGTCGCCGACCGGGATCTGCGGCTCCTGGTCGTCGGCGCCGGGCAGCGCACCGTCGATGTTCTGCTGCCGGCGCTGCGCCGGGCCATGCCGACCGCGCAGGTCGCGGCGATTTGCGACCCCGATCCCACCGTCGCAGCCCGGATCGCCGGGCTGACAGAAGCTGGCAGGCAGCCTGATGACATCCCGGTGTTCGCCGAGCTGGACCGAGCACTGGCCGCAGGCCCGTACCAGGTCGCGATCCTGGCCTGCCCGCACGACCAGCACCAGGAGGCGACGCTGCGGCTGACCGACGCGCACATCGCGGTGTGGAAGGAGAAGCCCTACGCCCTCACTCTCCAGCAGGCCGTCCATTTGGCAACCCGCGACGTGCGGGTGCTGGCGCATCGTCCGCACGGGCAGCTGCTGCAGATCGCGACCGACCGGATGGCGGCGTGGGGACGGCTGCTGTCGTACCGAATCCGAATCACCCGCCCTACCGGCGACTACACCGGCACCTGGCGCGCTTCGGCTGAACGCGCGGGCGGCGGAGCCATCTGCGACCTGGGCTACCACGCCTTCGACCTGATCAGCCGCCTCACCGGACGGCCGTCCGCAAGGCCCGCCACGGTGTACGCGGTCACCACCAGCTCACCGGCGCATCGCCCTGCCGTCGAGGTCGAGGAGAGCGCCCACCTGACGATCACCCATGTCGGCGGATGCGCGGGCACCGTGCACCTGTCCCGCTGCGAGGAGCGTGCCGACGAGATCGACATGGTCGCCGAGCACGGCCGCATCACGATCTCCGGCGACCGATCCGTGCTGCAGGTCACCACCCCAGCCGGACGAACCCACCGCGCCGAGGTGACCGCCGCTGACGACGACCCGTGGGCGGCGATGCTGCGCTACCACGCCCAGACCCTCGGCGACACTGCGGTCACCGCCGCCGAGGCTCGCACCGGGATCACCGCGACTGCGCTGATGGAGGCGGCCTACACCTCGGTGCGGCTCGGCCGTTCCGCCCCAGTGGCCTCCTGCGCTGACTTCGGACCGATGACCGTCCCCGTCCCCGTCCAGGAAGGACGTGCGTCATGACTTTCCAGTGGCCGCCCATCGACGCCGAGGTCTCCGCTGCGGTCACCCGGCAACTGCACACCGCCATCTCTCTCTACGACCGGTCGGGGATCATTGCCCGGTTCGAAGACGCCTTCGCCGCCCGCCACAACGCCTCGTACGCGCTGCTGACCTCATCGGGCACCGCGGCGCTGCACTCGGCCTACTACGCGCTCGGCCTCGGCCCTGGCGACGAGGTGATCGTGCAGGACTACACCTTCTTCGCCACCGCCACCCCGCTGCTCCAACTGGGTACCGTTCCGGTCCTGGCCGACATCGACATCCACGGCGAACTCGACCTCGAACGCGCCGACGAGCTACTCACTGACCGCACCAAAGCCGTGGCCATCACGCACATGTGGGGCGCCCCGCAAAACACCCGGCGACTGCGAGCCTGGTGCGATGCCCGCGGCTTGGCGCTGGTGGAGGACTGCTCCCACGCCCACGGCGCCACCCGCGACGGCGTCAGCGTGGGCGAACTCGCCGACGCCGCCTGCTGGAGCCTGCAGGGCCACAAGACCATTACCGCTGGCGAGGGCGGCATCCTGACCACCCCGCACCGCGGGGTCTACGAGAAGGCGACTCTTCTCGGGCACTTCAACAAGCGAGCCCTGGCCGAGGTGAGGACCGAATCACCGCTCTACCGGTTCGCCGATACCGGCCTCGGCCTCAAATACCGGGCACACCCGCTCGGGCTGGCGATGGCCGAGGTGTACCTGCGACGCCTGGACGACTGGCTGCTCGCACGCCAGCGCCACGCCGCCCGACTGGAACACCTGCTGGCCGGACGAGCCGGCATCGGCGTGCTCACCCCGACCGGCTCCGACCGGACCGCCACCTTCTACGCCTTCGTGTTCACCATCGACCCGCACGCCGCCGGGTTCACCCGTGACGATCTTCTCCACACCATCCAGCAGTGCGGATACGGCGAGATCACCACCTGCGACTCGATGCGGCCACTGCACACTTACCCCGTCTTCGCCGCGCCCAGGTCACCGGTCACCATCTACAAGACATCCTGTATCCGCTGCGAACTGCACGTCGCCGAACACTTGGCCGCCACCTCGCTACGGATCAACGTTCCCGCCGACGACGGGCCGGACGGATGCGCCTACATCGACACCGCGATCAACATGCTCGACCGGGCCCTCAACACCCTCGCCTCGCCGCCCGGCGGGACTACCCTGCCAGCGTGACCACCGCATCGGGCCTCGACATCCACCAATTGCACGCCGACGCCGACCGCGACGGCATCACCAAACTCGTGGTCGGCGCCATCGTCCACACCGATGGCCAAGTGCTCATCCTGCGCCGCTCCGCCGAGGACACCTTCATGGCCGGCATCGAAGAACTCCCCTCAGGCGGCGTCGAGCCAGGTGAGAACCTGCTCACCGCACTGGAACGTGAACTCGCCGAAGAAATCGGCTGGACCGGACCACTCACCCTCGACCCCGGCTTTGTCACCCACTTCGACTACATCTCCGGCTCCGGCCGCAAAGCCCGCCAATACACCTTCGGCCTCGCCCACCACGGTCGGCCCATCGTCCTGAGCACCGAACACACAGCACACCGATGGCTCCACCCCGCCGACCTGACCGACTCCGACGTCACTGACGAGACCGCTCAAGTAATCCGGGACTGGACCGCTGCATGAACCTGGCAGATTCCAAACGTGAAGAACTGACGATCGCCCAGGAAGAGCAGGCTCGTAGCAGCGAACTCGCGATGCGCGAGCTGCACACCGACCTCATCAAAATGGCCATCGAGGACAGCGAGCTTCGCTCGGTCTGGCCCGCACCTTCCCCTGGGGCGGAAACGACCCGCAAGGACCATTACTGCAACCTGATCCTCAACCTTCAGAAGGTTTCCTACGAGACTCGCACGATCGAGCTACCCGAACTTCGCAGCGCCCTGCGGTTCCTCATGACGAGCCCGGACATGCGCGCGTTCTGGTCCCGAAGCCGCCCGGACCGCGTCACCATCACCGACGGCGATGACGCCGAGGACACATTCACCGCCGAAGTCGACGCGGCATACACCGACACCATCGCGCCGTAGGTAGCGGAGACAGATGTGGCCTCCCGGACATGGACTCCTGCCATCAAGATCAGATCCCGGTCGATGGAACGCTACATGGAAGCGTGGCCCTCGCGCCTTCCATGAGATGGACATGCACTACGGGGATGACCTCGCCGCCGACACTCCCGGCTGGGTCTACGCCTGGACCGCTGAAGCGGCCACCGGCATCATCGACCGCGTCACAACGGTCGGCTGGGACCTCGTCTCCGAAGCAGCGCCCACACAGCGCGGCATCTGCAAGAAGACCATCACCGCACTTCTCTCCCTGGACGAGTGAACGTCTACATACGGGCCCTTCGCACCTCCAGCGGGGGCTACGTTCTTGCGGTGCAGTGGAACAGCCTCCCGCACCAACTCATCCCCGATCGAAAGCGCCCGCCTCGATCTGATGCCTGAACCTCCGCCACGCCTGTCCTGCGAGGACGAGTCTGGGGCCTTCCGGATCTTTGGAGTCGCGTACGGCGGCGTAGCCGCTGACACCCGCTAGCTCGACGCACTGATCCGTCGTCTGCTGACTGCGTGTGCTCTTGATCCAAGAGGCTTGGCTGAAATCCGGAATCATGCTTACTTGTCTACCCGGTCTGGTGGCGTCGGGCGATGGCTTTGATCAGGTCGACAGATGTCGCAGGGCTGAGTGCGGTCGCGCTGAGGTGCTGGAATGCGGTGGTCGTGGCCTGGACGTCGGCCGCGCGTTCCAAGAAGAGGGTGCCCGAGACGCTGTCGACGTAGGCGACGTCCGGGTCCGAGCCGGGGAAGCTGAAGACCCCGATCATGCCGCTCAGCGAGGCGTGTGGACCCGCGCTGAACGGCATGACCTGGATGTCGACCTGCGGGTGGTGTGCCATCTCCACCAAGTGCATGAACTGCTCGTGCATAACGTCGTGTCCTCCGATCTCGCGGTAGAGCATGGCCTCGTCCAGCACTGCCCAGAGCCGAAGACTGCCCGCCTCGGTGATGACGGCTTGCCGCTTCATCCGGAGGCTGAGACGGCGTCCGATCTCGTCCTCTCCCAGCGTCAGCGGGCCGGCACGGGTGATGATCGCCCGTGCGTAGTCGGCGGTCTGCAGGAGACCGGGGACTGAGGATGGCTGATAGGTCCCAAGCGACTCGGCCGCTGACTCTAGGCCGATGTAGGTTCGGGCGTTCTTGCTCAGCATGTCGCTGTAGGGCTGCCACCACTCCTTCTGCCGTGCCGCCTTGGCCAACTGGACGAGCGCCTCACGGGTGGCGGGATCATCCACCTCGTAGAGGTCAAGGAGATCCATGACGTCCGACCAGGGGACGGAGATCCGGCCCTTCTCGATCCGGGAGACCTTCGCGCCGTACCAGCCCAAGCGCTCGGTGACCTGGTCACCGGTGAGCCCTGCCGATTCGCGCAACTGACGGAGTTCCGTGCCGAGTTGCCGGCGTCGGACCGTCGGAGAGGTCATCGCGCCACCTGTTCTATCTCCAGAGAAATTTCACGAGAGCAGTTGCACACGAGTATGCCACCCAGCACACTGACTGTGTGCGGCGAGTCACAGCTTGTGGCGGGAGATGCTTCCGCGGGCGTTGATCTCGGTCGACGACACAGGAACGTTGTCGCTGCTCAGAACATAGACCGCCGCGCGGCCGGGCTACGGATTGGAGCCCCTTGCCCGGCCGCGCGGCCTCACCCCCATAGGGAGGTACGGATGAGGATAGCTCCGAGGGTGCTGGCAGTGCCCTATCTCCAGAGCGCCGAGGGCCCTTCACTGACCCTCGGGCCTGCGGGTGACGACACCCTGTCCGTCGTGCCGGACATGGACGGCGGCTTGGCCGCCTCAAGGACACCAACCCCGCGGCAGGCCACCGCCGACGGAGCGAAAACCGAAGCCGATGGGAACGGGGACGTCTGGCACGTTGACGTCCCCGGCATAGCCGACGCGGTGTCCTTGCTGCGCCGCTGGGTCCGCCTGCTCCTGGCCGACGACGCGGAACTGGCCGAAGCATTCGAACTGATCGTCAGCGAGTACGGCACCAACGCGCTGTGGCACTCGGCCAGCGGAGTGCCTGGTGGTCGGATCGGGGTCGAACTCCGCATCAGCGATCAGCAGACGCACCTCACGGTCTTGGACGACGGCCCCATCCCCGCCCGCTCCGATGAGAATGCGGACCCCTCAGAGCACGGACGCGGGCTGATCCTGGCGGACGCGTACGCCGACGAGACCGGGCAGTACGACTGCGCCGACGGCCACGCCGCCTGGGCCTTGATCAACCGCTGAGACCGGGACGTGCGCCGAACCCCCTTGGTGTACGTCCTTGGCCGGCCGTCCCCCGGCTGGCCTGTCGTGCGGTCGGTGGCTGATTCCCCCCGGAATTCACCGGCCGCACGGCACCCCATGAGCCATCCATCACCTGACGAGCGCGCTTGCCGCGTTCGCTCTGGATGTGACGTTGTGACCTTCCGTGAGTACGCCGTCCGTCCCAGCGGCTCCCTTGAGGCGGCTGCCACTGCATGGGACTCCGGCTTGGCAGGAGAAACTCGATCTCGACCAGGCCGTGGAAGTCCTGCGGCGGCGCTACCCCGACCTGTGCATCTATTGGGGCGAGTACACCGGCTCCCTCTGGGCATTGCTGCCCGATCAGCTCGTCGAGGCGAAGAACGCCTTTGACCTCGCTCGACGCATCGACGCAATCCTTGAGCGCTCCAATATCCGGAGCGCCAGAGACCGCTATGACCAGCGCAAGGTACCGGCTTCTCGGGCAGCGGACGGGACCTGGGCCATACCGGAAAGGAAGGCGCCTTCCGCAGCAAGTCAATCCCGACCCACTGACTTGGCAACACGCCGTCGGCGTAGCAACCTCCTCCGCCGCGTCCTGGTCAGTTGTCGTCGCATCCTGACGGGACAACCGAGACTGGCATCTCACGCGCGTTGAAGCGCCGCCAGGCGACGGCGGCTTCTTGCCCACGTAGCCGTAACCGGACGTACGGCCAGATCCGTTGCGGCGAGGTAGAGGGCCCCGATCATGAGGAACGGGCATGACGGCCAACCGGACCCCTGGATGCCTCGAAGCTCCGCGTGACTCGATCACCCGGGTTTGAGGTGGGGGGATCGCAGGTGGCGTCCTCCAACTCTGCTGGCGGACATCGGGTACCAGACCAGCACCACTCGGCGTCTCCGCGACCGTCCTGACGATGAGGTCTACCGCATCCTGAGCCTGGGGACGCAATGCCTGCGGGCTTTTGCCAGGGAACGAGCGTCGGCGAGTTGAACGGGGTTTGCATTCGAGAAGAGCTAGCCTGTTAACGGCCTCACGGGGTGCCGAATTCTCCATCATTCTGCGGCACGCCCCAACCCGCCGCAACGGCATAAGGGATTTAGAGTCACGTGCTGGAACCATTTGGCTGCCGCACTGCTTAGAGGCTGCAAGGTAGGACCGTGTCGCGACACGTCGTGGATTCATGGAAATCCACCGCACACACTCCTGTGGTGCGGGACCGGGCGCGGTCCTGGACGAGTCGATCGGAGGCAGAGCGACGAACGACGAACAGCCCAGCCAGCCACGCAAGCTGCAACGACGTTCCCAGCTCAGCGGAGGACGCCGGCGGGACCGGGAGATGAGATTCCGAGTCAGCGACCAGGAGTACGCGGAAATCCGCGCAGCAGCCCAACGAGCAGGAGCCGCCTACGGAACATTCATCGTCCACACCGTCCAGGCCGCCACTCGTCAGCACAGACTAGGACAGCAGTCGACCGCAGAACTCTGCGAAGAACTGCGCGGCATCGCGCGACAGTTGAATCGAATCGGCGTAAACCTCAATCAGTTGGCGCGCATCGCGAACGCGACAGGACAGGTGTCTTGTGAACTTTCCGCCGCATTGTCGTATTTGGAGAACGTCCTCCGAAGAGTGGACGCCTCGTCCGTTGAGATCGGCCGGTTCCTACGTTGATCGGCAAAGTGACCCGCGGCCAGGGCGTCGCAAGGCTGCTGTCCTACCTCTACGGCCCTGGCCGCCGCAACGAGCACGTTGATCCCCACATCGTCGCCGGTTTCCGACTCCCCATGACCCTGGAACCCGGCCTCGACGCCAGAGGCGATCGGGACTTCCGCCACCTGGTCGGCGTCCTGACGTCCCCGCTCGACACCCTCAGGCACACGTCCCTGGCGCTGCCAATCTGGCAGTGCTCGATCCGAGCGGCCCCCACGGACCGAACCCTGTCGGACGACGAATGGGCCGACATCGCCGAGGAGACAATGCACCAGACCGGATTCGCCCCACGAGGCGACGATCAGGCATGCCGTTGGATCGCAGTACGGCACGCTGACGACCACATCCACCTCGTTGCCGTCCTGGCCCGCGAGGACGGACGCAACCCCAACGTCCACCGCGACTACTACAAGGTCGCCGACGCCTGCCACATCGCCGAGGAGCGCTACGGCCTCACCCGAACAGCCCCTGCCGACCGCACAGCGGCACCCCGGCCGACCCGAGCCGAGACAGAACTCGCCCATCGCAAGAACTGGCCGGAGCCGCCTCGCACCACCCTCCGCCGGCACGTAGCTACCGCAGCCGCCGGAGCTGAGACCGAAGACGACTTCTTCGCCGACCTCGAAGATGCTGGGGTGCTGGTCAAGATCCGCGAGAGCGTCCGTAGTCCTGGAGAGATCACCGGTTACGCAGTTGCGCTCCCGGACCACACCAACCAAGAAGGCCAACCTGTCTGGTTCTCCGGAGGAAGACTCGCCGCCAACCTCACCCTCCCCAAACTTCGTCACCGCTGGTCGGCTCCACAGGGAGGTAGCCCCTTCGGCCGACGCACTTTCAGCAGAGTCGAGCTGACTCACCGGGAACGATCTGCGGCCTACCAGCAGGCCGCCCGAGCCGCCGCCACGGCCACCTGGCAGATGCACCACATCCAGGACCCGGCCGTCCGCGCCGACCTGGCCGCAGCAGCCGCCGACGTCCTTCACGTGACCGCAGGCATCACCGGCAACCGAGAACTCGTGGACGCCGCCGACTTCTACGACCGCGCAACTCGCGAACCGTACGGATACCAGCCACCGCACACTCCCTACGGAGCGAACCTCCGCACGGTTGCCCGAGCACTGGCCCTCTCCGAAATCCAAGGACGACGCGGTCACCGCCCGAGCCTCGCCGGCGTCCTGTTCCATCTCATCGTGCAACTGGCAGCCCTGATCGAGGCGATCGCAGAGTTCCGGCAGCTACAGCAACGTGCCGCCCAGGCAACTGCCGCCCGCAGGGCCGCCGCTCAGCTCACCAGCATCAGCCGGCCAACTCAACGGCTACCGACCCCGACGTTGCCGAGGATGCAGCCGAACCTCACGGCCGAGCAGAACGCCGCCCGACTCGCCGCCACCAGCTTCCCGATACCCCTTAGCCACCACATGAGCGACAACCAGTACCAATCCGCTAGACCCGCGCTCCCGCAACCCGGCTCGCATCGCCGCCGCGGCCCATCGCGGTAACCCAACCGTAAGACGCAGACGCCACGCCGGGCGCAGTAGTAGCGCAATGATCAACGCTGCCAAATACTAACGGAGCGCAAAGAATGTTAACGATGCGTAAGTAGTGCGTAAGCGCGGCAGCCGAGACCGCGGACCTGCGCTACCTCATTCCCACCACACAAGAAGGGCGACGCCATGACCAACCACAGCTCCCATCCGAAACGCACATCCCAAAGGACACAACCACATGACGGACTACAGCCCGGTTCCCGCCGCCGCTCGTAGCGACGACGAGACCATCCAACTAGCAGGCAACCTGTACGAACACGTCCGCCAGCTCAATTACGCCACTGCTGGCCCGCCGAGCCTCACGCAGCCCTCCACCGCGTACGCCATCCTCGGCAACCTCAGTGCAGCCACCTACGGTCTCGATCAATCCCTCAACCAGATCAATCGCTTCTTCCTACGAGAACTCCAAGCCGACCGCCTCGGCCACGACCACGGCGAGGACCTCCCGGACGTCCTGAGCCGTCACGGCCAGGCACTGGCCGAAGCGAGATGTCACACCCAAGCTCTCTGCACGGCGCTCAACGACGCCCAATCCGCCATCAACGCCGTCCACTCCCGTCCCGCCCCCGGACGCAAAGCGGACCTCACAACCCCGGGCAAGACAGGCGAGCAAGACGCCGGCGTAGCAGCGGCGGCCGACGACTTCCCGCGACCGATCAGCGATCAAATGCTCCTCGAACCGCCTCCCACCAGCGAACGGCACGCCCTGATCCGTACCCGCCGCCCGAACATCCCGGAGGCCTAAGAATGGAGCCGATGAGCCGCGAGGAACTCGCCGCCCTCCCCACCACAACGACCATCGAGACCGCCGCCCGTGCCCTCGGCCTCGGCCGAACCCGCGCCTACCAACTCGCCCGCGAGAACCGCTTCCCCTGCAAGGTCATCCGCATAGGCACCACCTACCGCGTCATCACGGCTGACCTGCAACGCACGTTGGCCACGGACAGCAAGACCTGCATATAGGTTCTCAGTTTCTGAAGGTACTCCGGCAATGGCACCTCTGCCGCCAGAGCGGCCATCATAAGGAGCAACGCACCGCCCGCCGGCGTCGGCAACTGAGGCAACCGAATCGCCCATGAGCGGAAGAGCCCCACACCTCGAGGTTGTCCTCCACCTCTGGGTGTGGGCAGAGGGCTCCGTAATCTACCTCGGATTCCGTAAGAATCAAGAAGTCTTCCCACTATGCCGGTCACCTCCGGATGAACACAGCCACTCCGCTGGTCGTGTCGAAGCTAGCCTCTTTTGGATCTTGGTCTGTCGACCAAGATCCTTTTCGACTGTCCTGGCTGGCCCTCGCACGACCGGTTGAGGGCAAGGAGTTCTGGCGATGCCTGCGAAAGTTCGTCATCAAGAATAGTAATCATTTTCGTCCCCCGATCACTCATTGGCCACATTTGGTCAGCGCCGCCTGTGCCGCCATTCCCGTTGACGGAGACACCAATCCGTGGTAACGCGGCGCCAGGTTGCGGACGCCGAGTGCATGAATCCCCACACCCGGAAAGCGTGAGTGTCAGGAGTGAAGTTGAGTGTCAGTGCTCACGATTCACAGTTCTGATCACTGTCAGTAATCTAATAAAGATCCCCATTACTCTCTGAATCCAAAAAAGTCGTTCGGTGTGAACTGGGCAGACGCAAGGACGAGCATTGCAGTCGGGTTCTGGTGATCAGTGCTCCGGCAGAACACGTTCGTGCTGAACGGAGCCGATGTGTTGCGTTGGCGTGGGCGACTTTGATTGGATACGCACCACCTCGGTGCTTATGTCGTCGACCACCAGGGTCTGTCGACATGTTGCTTCCGACGGGGCGGGGGGTGGGCTGTTCGTTCCAGCTGCTCGCGCGGTTACACGAAGAGGCTCGACTCTGGTGGCGCCCTTGGTGTCGTGCCCCCAGGCACTACTGGCGTACAGGAGGTCCCTTGGCATCGAAGACTTCGCGGCATGGGGGACGAAGGAACGCCGTCATGTCTGCCCGATTGCTGGTGTCGAAGTAGCCTAGGGAGTTCGGTTTATCCGTATGACCCTGAGAGGGGATCTCCGCACCTGCAGGGAGACGGGGTTCCTCGTAAACAAGTCCGAGCTCAGACGGAGAAATTCAGTACCGTCGGAGCCCTATTTCACACGTGAAGCAGGAGGGGGCGATCATGGTCAAACAAACCAAGATCATGCCGTGGGAGCGGCTTCAGCGACTCTACGAGATGTCTGAGCTCGAACGACCCGTCTACGCCAAACAATGGGCTAACGAACTCGTAAGAAAGCACGGAGCTGGGAATATGCCCCGCTATATGCAGGCCGCTCATCGGGAGACAATCGCGGCAGCCCTTCTCTTCCTAGTGGATGAGCAAACCTCGATGTCCGACGACGGTTACCGCGGCAGGCGCGGTGTCCAAACGAACAGCTTTGTGGACCCGGCGAGCGATGTCTTGCACTCTGATCAGCGCACGGATGACGTGTCGCCGTCCGTGATCCGCGCTTGGGCACAACAACGGGGCATCTCTGTCAATGCTCGCGGCCGGATTCCCATGTGGGTCACCAAGCGCTATCACCTTGAGCACGCTGCCGAGTCCGATAGTTTGGCTGACAAGATTCGTGCTGCGTTGGAGCGGCACGGTGAGCTGACCAAGTCGGAACTTTGGGACGTCATCGGACGAAACCATCCCTCGTGGAAAATCGAGCAAGCGATTGAGACCCTTCCGAACGTTGAAGTCCTCAAGGGCCGAAGCCGCGGCGGTCGTCCACCAATGATCTTTCGGTGGGCCGAGAAAAACTCCAATGATATTGCTGTATCAGCGGGAGCAACCGTCCGTAGGCAATGCAGTTTGGGAGATCCCCAGGACATGGACAGACTCGCGGTCATCGTAGACAAGGGCCCGTCTGATCCCAATACCGTCGACTCCAAGACGCAGGAATTTATCCAGATACTGCGTGGTGAGTCTCGCAGCGACTAGAGCCGGCGCGGAGAGTAGGAGGCACGCCGGCTCTCCGCCTCACTTGGAGGATCCTGCTCGAACCCGAGACCGCCGTCACGATGGAGCGACGCCATGTTTGACACACGCACTGCAGAGAACAGTAATGATGCCGACCCGAGCGACATCCCAGGATGCTTCCGCTTCGAGGGAGCCTGGTGGATTTGTGCTCAGTACTCGGCCATCTCTCAGGACGACAAAATCGCCCTACCCCCTCGTGGGCTCGCCATCCTGGGTGGAGCGCCCTGGAGGACGACGCAGGCCGTAACTGAAGCGGGCGGAGATAGCCAGACGGTTTCTTTGGTAGGTGCACCACGCCCGTACATCAGCGGACTTGTCGACATCCTCCAGATCCACCAGCGCGAGATACGCGAGGGAGACTATATCTGGTTGAACAAGCGATGGGATGACGACGAGCCTCCAGTCCTGCGGGTGCGACGTGTTCGGCGGCGTCCTGAGCTCGGTGTGGCCGAAGAGATTGCCCGCCAAAGCGGTGCCTACTTCCTGCGGTCTTCCACCACCGACCAATTCTGCGGAGTGCTCGCTGGCATCCTGACTCTTCCTCAGTCCAGCACCTGGGAAGACGTGGTTTGGCGGCTGAACCAACGTGGCGATGCTCAACTTGCGCTCCTGGTGCGGAGGTACATCGATAGCGCGTACAATGCCGGCCTCATCGTCAACCTCGAGCCAGCCGTGGACGCGTCCAGGAAGACGACGCCCGCGCCGGACGTCAGCGACTTCCTTCAGCTGATCAACGGGAGTTGAGTATGAGCCTGCCTAACGTCTCAATCACGGACTTCTATAGAAGCGACACCAGCGACGTCGCCCGCGACTTCTACATCCCCGTGCTCGCCGAGGCGGTGCGGTATGACCGAGCTGTCGGCTACTTCACCAGCACCTCGCTGAGGCTGGTGGCACGTGGAATCGACGGACTGCGAGCGAATGGGGGCAAGATTCGTCTGGTTGCTGGTCCGCGGCTCTCAATCGATGATGTCGAGGACATCCGCCGAGGCTACGAATATCGCGAGATTGTTGCAAGAGCCATTACCCGTGAGGTTGCTGTCGAGCCGCTCGGTGCACGAGCGATTGAGAGCCTTGGAATGCTCGGCATGCTGATCGCTGAGCAGGTCCTCGAGATTAAGATTGCGGTGGTTGCGGGAACCAGCGGGCTTGGCATTTACCACGAGAAGATTGGCGCTATCGCTGACGCTCTGGGAAACACCGTTGCCTTCACCGGTTCTCTGAACGAGACGCGTGCCGCGATGGAGGACAACTTCGAATCCATTGAGGTGTTTACCTCATGGACGCAAGGCGATGCGCGCCGGACGTGCCGGATCCAGGAGAATTTCGACGCTCTATGGGAGGGCAAGACCGAGCGCCTAGAGGTTTTGGAATTCCCGAGGGAGGCTGAGGAACACCTGCTTGAACTGGCCGCTCAGGTGACTAGTTCGGACCCGACCAGGAGGGGCGCTCGTCAGCTCGCTTGCGAAGAGGCCAACAAGCACGGCTGGGCCACCACTCCCAAGGAGATCGAGCTGCGCGACTACCAGAAGGAGGCCATCACGAAGTGGCTCCAGGCGGGGGCGCGCGGGATCTTCCAGATGGCGACCGGTACGGGCAAGACCATCACTGCACTGGCGGCGCTCGACCAGATTGGCCGCCAGTTGCGGACGCGTGGCAGCTCCCTCGTCACTGTGATCGTTGTTCCTCTGCTCGACCTCGTTGAGCAGTGGTCGCAGGAACTTAATCGATTCGGGATCGTTCCGGTCAAGTGCCGCGACTCGGTAGCGACATGGTGGACTCAGGCGAGGAACGCGATCGCGGATCCGCGGTCGGGACGATCGGTGACCTTGGTCGTCACGAACAAGACCTTCGGTTCGGATGCGTTTCAGGACGTACTGTCATTCGTCGAGAACGAGTTGCTGATCATTGCGGACGAGGTGCACCACCTCGGATCTGAGCACAACCGTACCGGACTGCCGGCCTTTGCTTCGTGGCGGCTGGCTCTCTCGGCTACGCCGGAGCGCTGGTTCGACGACGAGGGCACGGAGGCGCTCCGCAATTACTTTGGGAAGATTCTGATCAGTCTCGGACTTAAGGATGCGATCGAGCTGGGGGCACTCACCCGGTACCGATACCGACCAGTGCTGGTTCCCCTCACGGACGAAGAGACGGCTTACTACACCGTCCTCACCAGCAAGATTGGCGCTCTCTTCGGCCAGGTCAAGGGGGCCAAAGGAAAGGCCCGAATTGAGGCCGATGCGCAGCTCGGTCAACTGCTCAACAAACGAGCCAATGTGCTGGGGCATGCTGAAGGAAAGATCGCCGCGCTGCGGAAAGAGATCGGCAAGCGCCGTGAGCAGCCGTTTCAGTTGATCTACTGCGCCGAGGGCGGCCGCCCGCAAGAGGACGATCCGGTAGGAGGCGAGCGCCAAGTGGATCAGGCGCTCGACCTCCTCGGCAACCTTCTTGGCATGCGAGTGCATTCCTACACCTCCCGGGAGTCCAAACAGGAGCGGCGCGAACTCCTCGAAGCATTCGGAGTCGGTGACTTGGATGCACTGGTCTCGATGCGTTGCCTGGATGAAGGGGTCGACCTCCCGGATGCCAGGACCGCCTACATGCTGGCCAGTAGCAGCAACCCCCGGCAGTTCATCCAGCGCCGCGGGAGAATCCTGCGCAGAGCCCGGGGAAAGACTGAAGCCGAAGTGATCGACTTCATCGCGGTGCCGCCACAGGACCAAGAACTGTACGAGACGGAGAGAAACCTGTTCCGGCGGGAGATGCAGCGCTTCGTCGAGTTCGCTAAGTATTCCGAAAACTATGGGGAGGCCCTAAGCGAGTTGCGTGACCTGCGTGAGTACTACGAGCTGATGGACGTATAGGAGAAACGTCAGTGACCGACAAGGAAGACCAGCAGGAGATCGACCGGATCCAGCAGATTCTCAAGGGTGTCTCCCCTGAAGCTTACGACGTCATCAAGATGGTCATTGCTTTGGAACGGGAGAATCTCCACAAATCCGAGGCATTGGCTCGCAATACGGTTCGGGAGGAAATGGTGAAGAAAGCCGAGGGGATCGTTTAATGAAGCTAATTTCGATCGAACTGGAGAACTTCCGTCCCTATCAGGGGACTCAGAAGGCCAATTTTGCTCGGGACCCAGAGGGTAACGTGACCGTCTTGTGGGGCACCAATGGCGGAGGTAAGACGACGCTTCTAAATGCCTTCACGTGGGCTCTCTACGGCGTACTCAGCAACGACGTCGAGAATCAGAACCAGCTCATCAATATTACGATCTGGAACAGTGCGTCTGAGGGTACGCCCCTGACCGCGTCGGTGACAATCGAATTCGAGCACGGCGGTCACTTCTACATCGTGAAGCGCTCCGTCTATGCTTCAAAACGTGGTGGAGTCCAGCCTCGGCCGAAGTCCGAGTTGCAGTTGTGGAGACGCGAGAGTAGCGGCAACCTCGAAACAATTCTTAACCCGAATGGGCGCCTCGATCAGATGCTGCCCAAGCGCCTGAGCAGTTTTTTCTTCGTGAATGGTGAGCGCATCGAAGGATTGGTGAAACACGAGGGCGGCGACGACGTCCGTGAGGCGGTCAAGACGCTTCTCGGACTGGAGGCCATGGAACGTGCCGTTATGCATCTGCCCAAGGTCACGCAGAAGCTGCTTCGAGGGTTGAAGGCTGAAGGTGTAGCCCAGCAGAAATTGGACCACCTTCTCGGGGAGATGGAGGATGCCGAGCGCATGATTCAAGAGCAGCAGCGGCGCCGCAACGCCGCCAAGAAGGAGAAGAAGCACTTCGATTCCGAGATCGAGTTGCTCAACCTTAAGATGACACAGCTCGCCGAGGCGAGGGAGCTTCACCAGAACCGATACCGGTTGGAAGACCAGCTGAAGCGCGTACAAGCAGCGCGCCGGGGGCAGGAGGAAGAACGCGCCAGGCTGGTGGGAATTAGCGGCTTCCTTGCCTTCCTTCCCGCGTTGCCGGGCAGTATCTTGGCTGCTTGCGAGGAGCTGCGTGAGCGCGGTGAGCTCCCGGCACCGCTCAAGCGGGCTTTTATCGACGACCTAATTGAGCGCAACGAATGCATCTGCGGGACGCCTCTGGACGAGGGGAGTTCACACCGTGCAGCTTTGGAACACTGGCGAGCCAGGGCTGGCCTGGCCGAGGTCGAGGCAGCCTGGAACCAGCTCGGGGGAATCGTCGGGAGCATCGACGAGCAACGATTGCAGATGTACGACACGCTGCGGGGTTTCGGTGAACGGATTGCCGAGGCGCAGGAAGAGGAGCGCCACATCGAGCACGGTATCGACGATATTGGGAGCAAGCTCAAAAGTTTGCCTTCCGAGGAAGTCGTCGAGACCGAGGAGAACTTGGAAGCAGCCAAGCTTGCTCGGGACGAGAAGGTAGCGGCCATCGGTGCTGCCAACGCCGAGATCCAGCGGCTGGAAGGCATCAAGGAGAATCTGAAGAATCAAATTGGTAAGCTCGAGGTCAGAGATGCCCGCAGCCGTCGGCTTAAGAACCGGGTCGTGGCCGTCGAAGACGCAGGCATCGCGCTCGCTTCGATCCTTGAGGTCCTTTCTCAGGGGGTTCGGCGGCGACTTGACGCCCGCATCAAGGAGCTCTATCGCCTGGTGTCGCTCAAGAACTACGAGCCGGAACTCACCCCGGACTTCGAATTGAAGCTGTGGGATCCGAGCGGCAGCGAACGATCCCTGGCACCCAAGTCCACCGGCGAGAACATGCTGCTATCGCTTGCCTTCGTCGGTTCGCTCATCGGTGAGGCACGCGAGGCACAGAGCCCCGATCGCGCCTTCGTCCAGGGGATCGGAGGTGACTTCCCGGTGGTGATGGATGCGGTCTTCGGCAATCTGGACGATGACTACCGTCAGGCCGTCTCTGACTTTCTGCCCAGACTTGCCTCCCAGGTAGTAATCCTTACCAGTAAGGCCCAGGCCGGCGAGATCGTCGAGCAGGAACTGCGTCCCCGACTCGGTAAGCAGTACGTGATCACTACGCACACCACCAAGACCGATGTGAGTAGTGCGACCGAGATGTTGACGCTGAACGGCGACGCATACCGTTACCAAGTCATCGGTTCGGACCGTACCGGCGCGGAGCTCACGGAGGTCCGGAACTGATGGCTCACAACGCAGATATCCGCGTCCGGCGGCCCGATGAACACGACGACCTCATCAGCCGGTTGACCACCAAGGAAGGCGGACCGTTTCCTGGCTACTGGCAGGTTCTCGTCTTCGCGGCGGCACTCGGCTGGTCGAGAGGCCGGCACGATCCGTTTGAGAAGACGGGGGAGGCGATCCGCTATGGATTGTTCGGTGCTTCCGCGACTGTCTCGGCCGTAATTGACTCGATGGGGGTCCTGGCCCACCCGAACGACGCAGGCATCATGGCTGATGACCGTCTCCCCGAGCGGATCAAGGTCTTTGAGGAGTACGCCAACGGCGGACTCTCCATCATCCGGGGTGAGCTCAACAGCGGCGCACATGTCCGTCCGATGGACGTCATCCTGAATCTCTGCCAACGGGGAACGGCGCACGCCGAAAGCATGATGCAGGACCTTGGTCTCCGCCCCCCTGCGGAGCCTGCCAGCTTCAAGGACCCGGACTTCGAGCCCTGACGCCCTGCTTCGCAGGGCTTGCTTGGCAAAACGCAGAGCAGGCCCTGCGAGGCAGGGTATGAGTGGGGCGTCGTCGATGAACCAACGGGAGCTTCCATGTCCGGGTTGCATTGGGAGAGTGATCGACGCCTAACTGCGATCGGCCGTACCACGCTGTCGGTGGCAGCCCGCCAAGCCGTCGTCGACGGTGAAGTGAACGAGTCCGCAGGCGTCCTCGACTACGGAAGCGGACGTGGCCATGACGTCCGTGGTCTGAGGGAGATGCGGTTCCAAGCTCAGGGATGGGACCCCTTCTACGCTCCGAACGAGAGACCTCGACCAGCGGACGTCGTGCTGTTGACCTACGTCCTTAACGTCATCGAGGATTCCGATGAGCGACATCAGACGCTACAACGCGCCTGGGAGCTTGCTGAGCACCTGCTTGTGGTTACGACCAGACTCACCTGGGACCGCTCGAAGGTCCGCGGGCAGCAGTACGAGGACGGTGTGCTGACGAGCAGGCGGACCTTCCAACATCTGTTCAGCCCGGCAGAGCTTCGTTCCTATGTCGAGCACGCGACTGGGGTCCGCTGTGTCTCCGCTGCGCCTGGCATCGTTTACGCGTTCAAGAACGATGACGCCCGGCTTCGCTACCTAGCCCGAAAGATCGTTCCGGACGCCGACTGGTTGGCCTCAGACGACACCGGGTCGGCCATTGCCGCAGTTGTGGACTACACCGAGCGACGTGGACGTATGCCGGTGCTGGAAGAGACGCCAACAGAGATGGCCAAGCTCCTGGCCCATCTCCAGCCGAACGATCTGCGACGCATCGTGAAGAAGTCGGCCGACCCAGAGAAGGTTGAGGCCGGCGGCAGAGCATCGACCCTGTCCACGCTGCTGTTCCTCGCAGTCGAGGTGTTCAACGGACGTGGCCCTTACGGCAGCCTACCAACATCCCTGCAACTGGACGTCAAGGCCTTTTTCTCGTCCTACAAGGAAGCCTGCAGGCGGGCGGACCGCCTGCTACTGAAACTTCGCGACGACTCTTACGTCAGGGGTGCGATGCAGACATCGAAGGTCGGGAAGCTCACACCCACGGCGCTCTACGTACATCGGAGGGCGGTGGAGCAGATGCCGACAGTGCTGCGCCTCTACGAACACTGTGCATCGATTGCGGCAGGGCGGCCGCCGTCTTGGACGGTCGCCAAGCTACGCCATCAGGGGCGCGCGGTCAGCTGGCAGGACTATCCGGAATTCGATGCCGACCCGCATCCAAAGCTGCACTCGTCTTACATGGTGGATCTCACCACCCTGAAGACCTCGTTCAAGTCGTACGCGGAGGCTGCGAATCGGCCACTGCTCCACCGCAAGCATGAGTTCCTCGCGCTCGACGACCCGGACGCTCCCAAGTTCCGTCGGCTGACACAGTCTGAGGTGCGCACCGGCCTTTATCGGAACCCGAACCTCATCGGCACAGAGGATGGATGGGAGGCTGAACTCCTCCGCTGCGGGAGGGAACTACGCGGGCACCGCCTGGTCCACCGCAAGGACCTTGATCAGGCGAAGTAGGATGCTTCCCTCTGGAAATCCGAGATTTCGCTTACCAGCTCGTTGACGTCCAGGCCCTCCACCTGGTCGGGGAACCAGGACAGTCGCAGTCCGTTGCTGGCGATATCGTCTGGCAGCCCCATACTGCGCAGGACATGGCTTGGAGTGTAGGACGCGCTCGTGCAAGCCGAGCCGGTGGCGATCCCTACAAGCTCCTTGAGACGGACGATCAAGGCCTCGGCATCCACTCCCTCAAAGGAGAGGTTGAGGATGTGTGGCACCACGTGCTCCTGGTCGCCGTTGAACTGGACCTGTGTCTTGCCGAGGCCCTCCACCAGACGAGCACGGAACGCCGCCGCTCGCTCCCACCACTGCTGGTGTTCGTTCTCGAAGATCTCAGCCGCCTTAGCGAGCCCAGCGATGAGCGGCACTGGCAGCGTCCCGGGGCGAAGCTTGCGCTCCTGGCCGCCGCCGTACATCAGAGGTGTCAGCGGAAGAGTGTCTCGACCACGTCGCCGGATGAGGAGCGTCCCAACCCCCTTGGGCGCTCCGACCTTGTGCCCGCTGACGCTGATCAGGTCGATCGGTGCTGTGAGGTCCTGGGTGAGCTTGCCGAACCCCTGGGCTGCGTCCACGTGCAAGTAGGTGGGCGTATCGCGTAGATGCTCTGCCAGCTCGGCGACAGGCTGGATCACTCCTGTCTCGTTGTTGACGTGCATGAGGGAGACGAGCAACGTGTCCTCCCGCAACCGGTCGCGCACGGCTTCGGCGCTGACCCGTCCAGAGGGCCCCGGCGAGATCAGATCTATCTCGAACCCGCGGGAGGCAAGGTGCTCCAACGGTTCCAGGACGGCCTTGTGCTCGATGGTGGAGCTGATGATGTGCCGGCGCCCCTGGTCCTCACCGTATGGCGCCAGACCAAGCAGCGCGATGTTGTTGCTCTCCGTCGCCCCCGACGTGAAGACCAGCTCAGGGGGACCGGCGTTGAGCTGTCCGGCGAGCTGCTCCCGAGCCTGCTGGACCGCCCGCTTGGCCCGGGTCCCCCAGTCATGGGTGCGACTCCCCGCGTTGCCGAACTCAGTGGTCATCCAGTGCAGAACCACCTCGGCGACACGAGGGTCGACTCGGGTGGTCGCTGCTGAGTCCAAGTACGCGGTCATGCTCGCTGCACCCCTCTGGTTACTCGACTCTCACGTAAGCACGTGAAAAACTAAACGTACATGCGGTAGCGTCAAGCTCGTGGGGTCACTCTTGTCTTCGCCGTCGGCCAGTGGAACAACAGCAGGGTTCGAGTACATCTTCCCGGCGATCCGGGGCATACAGGCCCGGCGAGAGTTCTACGTCTCGATGTGTCCGTTGCGGCTCATCCCCAAGATCTTCTTGTTCAACGAGGACGAGCTGGCGCCTGAGGTGCGAGCACAGCGGGTGCTCAACAAGGCACGTGTTCCAGCCCTCGCGTCATACATCATCGACAACCCCACCGACTACGTCTTCTCAGCACTGACCGCCTCGGTCGACGGGGCCATGCGTTTCGTCGGGATCTCCGAAGAGGGCCCTGGCATGCGGATCGGCCAGCTCCTCATCCCGATGGCCGCCCGCTTCCTCATCAACGATGGCCAGCATCGGCGCGCTGCGATCGAGACAGCGCTCACTGAGAACCCCGAACTGGGTGATGAGACCATCGCAGTCGTCTTCTTCCAGGACGCAGGTCTGTCCCGTAGCCAGCAGATGTTCGCTGACCTGAACCGACACGCGGTTCGGCCGGCTCGATCCATCGGTGTCCTGTACGACCATCGCGACGAACGCGCGAAGATCGCGAGACTGCTGGCACTGAAATCGCCCGTATTCCGCAACTGCGTGGAGATGGAGAGCAGCACACTGTCCGCACGGTCGCGCAAGCTTTTCACGCTTAGTGCTCTCTACTACGCAACCAGTTCGCTCCTGCAAGGCATTGAACTGGACGATGCCGACGAGGCAGCCAAGCTCGCGGACCAGTACTGGACAGCCGTCGATGCACTGATCCCAGAGTGGGAGCTCGTCCGGGCACGCAGGATGGCCGCCGCCGAAGTTCGGCGCACGTACCTGCACAGTCACGGGATCGCGCTGCACGCCCTTGGCCGTCTCGGCAACACGCTGTTGCAGATATCCACAGAACCGGATTCGTGGAAACCCCGGCTGGGGCCGCTGGCCAAGATTGATTGGTCCCGGTCCAACCACGACTGGGAGGGGCGAGCCATCGTGGGCGGTCGTGTGTCGAAGAACCACTCCAATGTCGTGCTGACGGTCAACTACATGCGCCAGAAGCTCGGCATGGAACTCGGTCCTGAAGAAGCCAACGTTGAAGCTACACACGTGCGAGGAGAACGATGACCGTCCCTCTGGGCATGCCGGACCGCCGGGCCATCCCGTTCAAGGAGCGTGGAGGGCTTGCCGTTGTCGTCAAAGGCCTGATCGAAGAGATCCAGGAGCTCTACCTGGCCGACGAGGTCCCTTGGGTGATCGGATACAGCGGGGGTAAGGACTCCACGGCTGTCCTTCAGCTGGTTTGGCTCTCACTGCAGGGGCTGCCAGAGGACGAACGAACCAAGCCGGTCCACGTCATCTCCACCGACACGCTCGTCGAGAATCCGATCGTCGCAAGCTGGGTCACACAGTCCCTCCTCACCATGGAGAAGGCAGCCGAGGAGCAACATCTACCGATCAAGCCCCACCGCCTCACCCCAGAGGTGAAGGACACTTTTTGGGTGGGCTTGATTGGTAAGGGGTACCCGGCGCCGCGCCCCAAGTTCCGTTGGTGTACTGAGCGGTTGAAGATCCGGCCATCCAACAAGTTCATTCGCGACGTGGTGCGCGAGCACGGCGAGACCATCCTCGTCCTCGGCATTCGTAAGGCCGAGAGCCAGGCTCGCGCACGAGCCATGAACCGGCACGAGAAGCACCGTGTCCGTGACCGGCTCTCTCCCAATGGCAACCTCCCCAACTCGCTAGTCTACAGCCCGATCGAGGAGTGGACCAACGATGAGGTCTGGACGTTCCTCATGCAACGTCCCAATGCCTGGGGACACAACAACAAGGATCTGCTGAGTATGTATCAGGGCGCGTCGAGTGACGGCGAATGCCCGCTGGTTGTGGACAACACCACCCCATCGTGCGGTGACAGTCGATTCGGTTGCTGGACTTGCACCCTCGTCGACAAGGACAAGTCGATGTCGGCGATGATCCAGAATGATGAAGAGAAGGAGTGGATGCAGCCGCTCCTCGAGTTGCGCAACAAACTTGACGTTCGCAACGATGAAGGACGCCGCGACGACAAGCACCTACGGGACTGGCGGAAAATGAACGGCTCCATCCAGCTGTTCAACGACAAAGTCGTCCACGGTCCGTATACCCAGGAATCACGCGGGAACTGGCTGCGGGACCTACTCAACGCCCAGACCTGGGTCCGTCAGAACGGCCCAGACAGCGTGCAAGACATCGAGCTCATCACCATGGATGAGCTTCACGAGATCCGCCGTATTTGGGTTTTCGAGAAGCACGAAGTGGAGGATCTCCTCCCCACGATCTACGAGAAGGAGACTGGGGAAACGTTCCCGGGCGGTCCCCTTGACGAACAGCTCACCCTGGCCGGAGACGAGATGGAGCTGCTCCGCGAGGTTTGTGGCGAAGATGACCTGCACTTCACTACTGCTCGCGAGCTGCTGGCGGTGGAGCGTAAGTTCCGTACGATGACTCGTCGTTCAGGGCTGTTCGAGGAGCTAGAGAAGACGATCCGCCGCGGCTACTACGAGAACAAGGAAGACGCCGAACAGAACGCGCTGCAGCGGCAGAGGGATAAGACCCTACCCGACCTCCCACTCTTCGACGAAGAAAGCACCAATGCTTCTGCTTAATGTCACCCTCGAGAACTTCGGTGCCTATCAGGGCAAGCAGTCTCTCGAGCTGGCTACCCGCCCTGGCAGGCCGATCGTCCTGATCGGTGGCCTCAACGGCTGCGGCAAAACCACCCTGCTGGACGCGATCCAACTGGCGTTGTACGGGGCCCGTGCACGCACCAGTGGCCGCGGCAACCGCCCCTACGACGATTATCTCCGTGACAGCGTCAATCGGCAGGCCAGCCCTAAGCACGCCAAGGTGGTCGTTGAGTTCTCTTCAACGGTTGAAGGGCGTGAGCGTCGCTACAAGGTGGTACGGTCTTGGGAGGTCAAAGGCAAGTCCGTACGCGAATTCCTCAATGTGCTCATTGATGGTGAGCTCGACCTTGTGGTCAGCGAGCAGTGGGCCGATTATGTCGAGGACCTCCTCCCTCTTGAGGCGTCGTCACTCTTCTTCTTCGACGGAGAGAAGATCGAGTCGCTCGCGAACCCCGACCGAGCGGCATCAGCGATCGCGTCCGCCGTGCAATCGCTGCTTGGCCTGAACTCGGTCGAACGACTGCGTAATGACCTGCTCGCTGTCCAGCGGCGGCAAAAGATCTCAAAGGAAGACCAGGAAGCGCTGGATAAGATCCAAAAGATCGAGGGTCAACTCAGGCAGGTCGACCAATTCGCTGAAGATATCAATCAGCGCGTCGCGTCGAAGACAGCTGCGCTGACAGCAGCTGAGCGCCAGTTCGCTACAATCGACGATACCTTCGCCAAGGAGGGCGGCGACCTCTACTCCAGACGGGCGGCACTTGAAGCCGAGCGATCTCAGATAGTTTCGCAACTCAAGAGCATCAATGAGGTGCTGACGAACGCCCTCGCCGCTGGTCCCCTCCCGCTCGCGCTGCTAACTCCGCAGCTCTCGACCATTCGTGACATGGTGGAAAAGGAGCGGCAGGCAGCAGAGACAGCACAAGTCATTGACGTGCTGACCGAGCGCGACGCCAAACTACTGGCGCTGCTGAAGGATCTTGTGTCCGCGCAGAGTCTTACAGCCGCTGAGAAGCACCTCGGCGTCGACCGGGACCAACGCGCATCGATCGTCACGGAGACACGCCGGGTGCTCAACTTTCCCGACGAATCCCTGTCCCAGCTCCTGTCCATAGACGAAACCCTGCAGCAGGAATCGGCACGAGCACATGAGCTCATCGAACAAGCGCAACTCCACCAAGAGCGGCTAAATGTTCTTGAACGTCAGCTTGCCGGCGTGCCCGACCGGGATGCGATCGCCGCGCTCCTCGAGGCACGGGATGCTCAGCGAGATGAGGTGACCCGCGTCAAAACGGAGCTCGGCAAGCTTAAGGAAGAGCTGGACGTTACACGGCGACGCCGTGAGCAACTTATGCTCGAGCGTGAGCGTGCCTACAAGGGACGCGCAGCGAACCTGGCCCAGGTAGAGGACGCGGAACGCGTCGTCGCTTATGCTAATAAAGTGCGAGCGACCATGGATAAGTTCGGTGCTGTACTTCTGCAAAGGCACATCAATAAGCTCGAAGTCGCGGTTTTGCAGAGCTTCCAGCACCTGATGCGCAAGACTGCGCTGGTGAGCGACCTACGTATCGATACAGAGAAGTTCACACTCACTATGATCGGCCCAGACGATCAGGAACTGGACCCGTCTCGACTTAGCGCAGGTGAGCGACAGCTCCTCGCGGTTTCACTCCTCTGGGGACTGGCGAAGGTGGCCGGCAACCGCCTTCCCAGCGTTATCGACACTCCTCTCGGCCGCCTCGACAGCCGACACCGGGAACACTTGGTGGACCGCTACTTCCCGCATGCCAGTCACCAGGTGCTCCTGCTGTCCACAGACGAAGAGATAGACGAGTATCTCCTCAGCAAGCTGAAGCCCTCGATCGCACACACTTACACGCTGGTCCATGACGACAAGACGTTTACTACCTCGATCGAGCCCGGCTACTGGTGGACCGGAGGCACGGCACATGTCGCTTGACAACGTTCGGCTCTCTCAGCCGGCCAAAGACCAGCTGATCAAGCTCAAGCGCATCACGGGCATCAAGAACTGGAACACCCTGTGCCGTTGGGCCCTCACACTTTCCCTTCACGACCCGAGCCCGCCCCTGGTCCGCGACATCAACACGGACTCCAACGTCGAGATGTCCTGGAAAACGTTCGCCGGCAAGTACAGCGACATTTACCTGGTACTCCTCAAACAACGTTGCCTGGCCGATGGCCAGGAGCCGACAGAGGAGAACCTCTTCCACACCCTCACGATCCACATCCACCGGGGCATCGGCCACCTAGCAGGCCGCCAGGGCCTCAAGTCCATCAGTGACCTGATCTCGCTTGCCGCGACTTGATATTTTAGCCCGACGTCATGAGACGGTCTTCTAATCACAGCAGCCTGAGGCTCAAGAGTTTCGTCGGCTTCATTTCTGTAGGAATCATAGGGATTTTCGCACTTCAGAACCGAACTTCTCCAGATCCCAAACATCAAAGGGAACATCAAAAAGAGTGCGAACCTCCGCAGTAAGGATTGGATGCGGCATGCCGTGAGTACTCCAATCGGCCTTGCGGTCATTGGTCAGTAGAACCACCTGTTTAAAGTTTTGGCCACCTGGCTCGGATTCATGTACTAGCAAGCCAAAGAGAAAATCGGCCCACACATAAAAGTCACCGTCACCAGCATCCTTAAATCCCGGCGGCGTCCTGGTGCTATTTCTGATCTGTGCTGCGCAGATAAAACGATCTCGTGGCACAAAACTGCAACATGATTTGCTTTGAAGGATTTCAAGCATCCTGGTGACGCTATCCCCGACATTTTCGTCGTAGATATACCCAAATTGCCGTTGAAATCGTTCCAGCATTTTTAGTACTTCATCTTCGAAGTCGCCAAATCGCGAGTCTATCTTCTTCGCTTCTACTGCAAGGGAGTCGAAGCGTTTCCTTAAGGTGGTACCTACAGTGTCTACGACGTTCAGTTGGTTGTTCCAGAACTCCTGGATCGCCTGGCCAGGTATAACGAGTGGCGCGGCGTGTTGTATTAGATAGTCCAATATTTCGACACTGCGCTTCTCGGTCGCTAGTCGTAGAAATACGCTAGCGTCAAACCCAAGGGCGACTTCGTTTAGAGATACAGATGGCTTTGGAGCCTTCTGGACTGCTTGTGTGAGCGCGGCGATGGCATCCACTGGAGATTGCCGATTTAGCACAGCTTCGAGGCGATCAAGGGAAGCTGCATGCGGGGTATCAATACCAGACATTCGCGGCCTCCATTGCGAGTTCGTTTCCTACAATTTCTACTGCCTCCGGAGTCCACACTTTAAGATTGCTTAGCTTCTCGTCTATTTCGCCACCTATTGCCCGCGGGATGAGATGTTGTTGAACTCCGGTCCATGTGCTCGCTCCGCGAGGACGCCTGTCGAGGTCGACTAGGATGGTATTACCAAGTGTCGAACCCCAATAGGCCACATCGTCGTCGCCGAAGCCGGGCCAGTCCTGACTAGCAGCTTGACGCGGCCGCAGGTGCTGCAGGGTTCCCGCTGGGACGGGTGTCATAGTGCTGCAGACTATGGAGCGCCGAATAAAGGTGAGGACACCTTTGTTGTAGCTGCGATGACTAAGCTGTTCGACGAAGTCTTCACGGGAATGATTCATATCTTGCAGTGCGATAAGTCCCTGCTGGCAAGACCCAGTCTCATGTACTATACGGGCTGCATCTGCGAACTTTCGCTCCACGCTGCCTGCACCGAGGTTTCCAACGACCACCCTCTTCACTATGAGTTTGAGCACTTCGAGCATTCCCGACGTTGCATCATCGGTTGAGCTCATGGCGAGAAGCAAGGGCCTGACTGCGGTGACGCCCAGCTCGTTCAGTGCTGCGAATGCGCCCAATGCATCCTGATCCGCCGGCCCATCCAGGGTTGGGTCTATAAGCTGCAAATAGAGGGGAATTTGGATTTGGAGTTGTTTCATGAGCTCGTCGACCGAAATTGGAGCTACATCCTCAAATCCTCCCCTTCTTGATATGTAGTTGTATAGGTCTTTTGGCAAGATGTAGCCTGCTGTAAGATTGACCACGTGTCGGATGAACCCGACAAAGTTTTGGCTGCCCGACACTTCGAACTGTTCAGCCATGCGATACCACTGGTCGTACCGCGACTCTCGAGCCTCTGTGGGCGTCTTGCGTAGGACGTAGTTCTTTAGTAGGTCCGCAGTAGTTAGCTGCCGCCCTCGGGTGTTAACTACTTCGAATACGCTATATGCTGCGGCCTCATCCGGATGCTCGAAAACTGCTACGTAAAGCTCGTCATTAATGAACTCCGCCCAGGTGCCCAAGTCCCGAAACGCTTCTTTTCCGTTGCCACTTGGCAATGACTTTCTAATGTATTGGTACGCCTCCCACAAGCGTTCAGAGGAGGATCCCTTAGTTGCCAGCGTTCGCGCGTCGATATCGCCGTGGTCAATAATCGACTGCAGAGTCTGGTCGGCTCTAGGATCCGTGAGCGTGACACGGGGGAGTATTTTATCGGTGGTGTAATCCATGGATCGAAGCATGGTTGAATGGAGCTGCTCTGCAAGCGCCTTGCGGCCCACCGTAATAGCAGCGCTTCGCAAAGCTGCTGCGAGTAGCGTGATGGTGAGTAGTCGCTGCTGACCGTCAACGACCTGTTTTGGTTTACCCTCGCCTGTAAGGACTATCAATCCAAGAAAGTATGGACCTTTGCCACGGGCTTGAGACAGGTCGTTCCAAAATTCAGCAACCTCGGTCGATTGCCATGCATATTCCCGTTGATATTCCGGAATAGTAAAAGTGTAGCTGGAAAGAAGTGATCCTACGGTCGTAGCAGAAGCATTTAGTGGTGCGCTCACATGAATCCACTTTCTGTCTTCTCGGCCCTGATGTTATTTTTGATACCTAGAATTAGCAATTTGTTGAGAGGTTGCGTCTGCCCTCATTGAGGCTCGGTCGAGTAACCTACTATGCCATGGTCTTGACATGTGCGCATGTCCAGTGTTGGTCGTGTTCCTGTGTCGCTCTTGTGGCATAGATTTAACGATCTGCCGAGGGGGCTTACGGCGTGTCTCGTGTCGTCAGATCTGTGACGTTGAGTAAGTTGCGGGAGCATGTCGAGCGTGGCGGAGTCGTGTGGTTCACGTCATCAGGAGTGGGAGAGGGGCTGGCGCCGACCCCTCGATGGTACGGGTCCGTGGCTGTTGCCACCGGGGGAGCAAGGTGCGAACTTGGCGAAGACGGTCTCCCAGAGCGGCCAGTCGATCGCGACCCGGTGGCTTCGATGCTGTGGGCCGTCCGCTCGACGGGGCCGTCGTGCCTGAAGTCGATGGCGGGTATGTGCTTCAGGAAGCGGCCGAAGTGCCGGTCGCAGAACTCGCGGTAGTTGCGGGTGTCGAGGATGAAGCCGTGGACGGCGATGTCGACCAGCGGACCGCAGCCGATCTCGAGCTTCTCGCCCCACTTCTCCATGGCGGTGATGAGGTAGGCCACGGCCTGGCCGAAGAGGCGTCCAGCCATCACGGTGTCGAAGGGGTGGTCGCGGACGAGGAGGGCGATCTGCCGTTCCCATACCTGCGGGTCGACGAAGGATCTGGGGTCTCTGGTCGTGCTGTCGTCGGATGGACTTCCTGGACGGTGGTGCTGGTCATGCTGGCCTCCTTCAGCCGGTTGACCTTGGCCGTCTCGTGCGGCCTTAGCTCCAGGTCGGCTGAACGGTGCGGTTTGAGGAGGCTTGTGTACAGGCGGCGGACAGGGTGTGCGTCTCTTGCACGTGCTCTACTTTGCGCTGGCTGTGGGGCTTACGTTGGGTGGTTGGGTGTTAGCGGATTCCGCAGCGGGCAGCTAGCCCGCGTAAGTCTGGGGACGTCTGGCCTGAGGTTAAGAGTCCGGTGACCAGGCCGCGGACGGCGGGACGGGAGTGCGTCTCTTGCGGCGCGGCGCGTTCGGCGTGCAGGAGCGCTTGCAGGCATTGATCGCGACGGCCCCACATCCCGTATGCACGGGCTACGTCTGTGAAGTAGCGAGCTCGGCGCTCCACCGTAGGGAGAGCGCGTGGAGGGATCTTGCGGGCTGCTGCAATGGCTGCGGCGGGGTCTCCGGCGGCATACTCGGCCGAGATCCGGTGGAGTTGAACCGCTGTTGGGCTGAAGCCGCTGCCGTGGTCGCGGAGGAGGACCTTACCGCCGAGGTGGGCGGCGAGCGCTGCGGCTTGCTCGGTTAGCTGCCGCATGCCGGAGTGGTCGGCGGCATGCGCTGCTGTGTAGGCGGCCGACATGACGAGAAGGCCGCGCTCGGCCGTGCGAGCGGAGTCGCGGCCTTGGAGCATGTCGTCCTCGGCCATGCCTATCGCGATCTGCTCGGCCTCGGAGTGCCAGCCGGCGCGGCGCGCCAAGACAGCCAGGTTGCGGGCCGCTTCGCCGGCTACGAGGGGATCGCCGCACGCTGTAGCTAGGGAGCGGGCTCGATCTGCTGCGACCCATCCGAGTTGGTCGTCCAGCTTGATCATGAGGCGTGTGACCAATGTGTAGGTCTCGGCCAGGACGGTGTCAGTGGTGCTGCATGTGGCGTGAGCATTGGTGATCAACTGCGGGAGGGCGGTGGCGAGTTTGGTGTACTCGCAGTTGTCGTAGGCACGGATTGCGGATGCGAGCGTGGCACGGAGCGGGGTGGGCGGGATTGGCGCCGTTGCGGAGCCGGTAGTCAGCATGGCGCTGCGGACTCGGGTAACGAGGAGGTCCTTCGGCCTTCCTTGCGCGTCCGCGGCTGCAGAAGCGATGGCGCGGGCTGGAGGACTGGCGGCGGCAGCGGTTACGGCGAGGTTGGTCAAGAGTTGACGGCGCCGCACATCGTCCTCCGCGAGTGGCTGAACCGTCACCGTAGCGGTGATCCCCAGCGCCGTCGGGGAGATCTGTAGGACTTTGGCGAGGCGGCGGAGGGTGGCGATGTCGCCCAAGGGTTGTGCGCCGGTCTCCAGGCGAGAGACGGTGGAGCGGGAGCAGTGGAGGTGGTCGGCGAGGTCGCGCTGCGTCCAGCCGTGGGCTACGCGGGCAGATCGAACGAGCGTGCCGAGGTTCTTGCTCATGGCGACCCCGTGGTCCGAGGAACGACCCCGTGGGAGTTATGCCCAAGCAGGTCGCTGGGCACTGGTGTGCGTGGCGGCCACGTTGGGTCTCTGGGGGACCGTCGGATGGCGCGGAGCTATGTCCGTTTGAGGCGCTTGGACGCGGGCGGACGGGGCCGTGGATCTGAACATGTGGGCGGAGGAGCAAGTCCGCTCGGTGCTGGCGAGGGACGGACCGTGTCCGTGGGTGGAGGAAACGTTCGCGGACGAATCGCGGACAAAAGATCTTGAGGCCGGTCTCCTGTGTGGAGAACCGGCCTCTGACCTGGCGTTATGTGTCGGGGTGGCGGGATTTGAACCCACGACCTCTTCGTCCCGAACGAAGCGCGCTGCCAAGCTGCGCTACACCCCGGTGGTGGCTGCCCGGGAGTCGTACGTTCTCCCGGCGCCTTGTCCACCTTAGCGGATGCCAAGGGGTGCTGCGTCCCTATTTACGGGCTGTGAAGGCGGTCACGGCGCCGGAGGGCGTGAGGGTTATGTCTGTTAGGTCGGCCGTCTCCAGCCAGGTGTGGAGGTCGGTCACCGTGCCTGGGGTGCCGAAGCTGCCTTGGTGTTGGAGGAGGGTTATCAGGGGGTCGCGGCCGGAGCCTCGGGTGATTGTTGTGCCGGTGAGGGTGCCGCCTGGGCGTAGGACTCGGGTCAGTTCGCGGATCGCGGTGGCTGGGTCGTCCAGGCAGTGGAGGCCGTTGTACGTGAGGCAGGCGTCGAAGGTGGCGTCGCCGAAGGGGAGGGCGTAGATGTCTGTTTGTAGGAGGGATTTCGTTCTGCGGCGGGCTCGTTTGAGCATGGTTGGGGAGATGTCGGCGGCTATGTGGCGGGGGTTGTCGTCTACCGCTATGCCGCCGCCGCAGGGGATGTCGAGGGTCAGGGCCGAGGTGTCTTGGGCGGCTATGGCGTCCCGGAGGTGGTCTATGTCGTAACCCCAGAGGACGCGGGCTCCCACGCGGGAGAGGATGCGGTTCTGGACTGCGTAGTCGTAGAGCGCGGCGGTGAAGGGGGCGGTCTTCCAGTTCACCGGCGGGGGACGAGGGTCAGCAGCGATGCCTCGGGTGGGCAGCAGAAGCGTATGGGGGCCTTCGGGGACGTGCCCAGGCCGGCGGAGACGTGCAAAAACGAGCCGCGGTGCTTGTGGAGGCCCTTCACACGGGGGCGGTCGATGCCGCAGTTGGTGGCGAGGGCGCCGTAGAAGGGGACGCAGACCTGGCCGCCGTGGGTGTGGCCGGCGAGGAGGAGGTCGTAGCCGTCGGCGGTGAAGCGGTCGAGGTTGCGCGGTTCCGGGGAGTGCATGACGCCGAGGTGGACGTCGGCCTGCGGGTCGACCGGGCCGGCGATCTTGTCGTAGCGGTCGCGGTTGATGTGGGAGTCGTCGATGCCGCCGAACTCGACGTCGAGTTCGCCCACCTTGAGGCGTCCGATGCGGTTGTTGAGGTCGAGCCAGCCGGCGGCCTGGAGGGACGAGCCGAGCTCGCGGTACGGGAGGTCGGGCTCGCGGCGGCGCCGATCGTAGTCGGACTTGCTCGTCCGCCAGATGTAGCGGAGGGGGTTCTTGAAGACGGGCGCGTACAGGTCGTTGGACCCGTAGACGAAGACGCCGGGACGGTCGAGGAGGGGGCCGAGGGCGTCCAGGAAGGGGCCGATCGCGTCGCGGTGCGAGAGGGTGTCGCCGGTGTTGACGACCAGGTCGGGCTCCAGGGCGTCCAGGGCGCGGACCCAGTGGATCAGGCGCGAACGGCCGGGCGTCAGGTGCGCGTCGGAGAGGTGCAAGATCTTCACGGGGGGACGGCCGGGCGCGAGGACGGGCACGTCGAAGCGGCGGAGCCGGAACCAGTTCCGCTCGATGACCGAGGCGTACCCGAAGGTCGCGGCGCCCGCGCCCAGGAGCCCCAGGGGCACGGCGTAGATCTTTCGCACGGCTCTCCCTTCTCAGGGGTACATGCTTTCAGACATGGGCACCCCGCGGTAATCCTGATGAGGCAGATGGTCGCGGACGGGCATGATGTTGTTCATGACCCTGAAGGAGAAGCTGGAGACCGACCTTTCGACCGCGATGAAGGCGCGGGACGAGCTGCGCACGCGCACGCTGCGCATGGCGCTGACGGCGGTGAAGAACGAGGAGGTCGCCGGCAAGCGGTCGCGTGAGCTGTCCGACGACGACATCGTCAAGGTGCTCGCGCGGGAGGCGAAGAAGCGCCGGGAGGCGGCGACGGCGTTCGGTGACGCGGGGCGGGAGGCGCAGGCGCAGGCGGAGCGGGACGAGGGCGAGGTCCTGGAGGACTACCTGCCCGCGCAGCTGGCCGACGAGGAGCTGACCGCGCTGGTCGCGGACGCGATCGCCGAGACGGGTGCGGCGGGGCCGCGCGCGATGGGGCAGGTCATGAAGTCGGTGAATCCCAAGGTCGCCGGGCGCGCCGAGGGCGGACGCGTTGCGGCCGAGGTGAAGCGCCAGCTCGCGGAGTAGCGCCGGCTCGCGGAGTGAGGGTGGGGCGCGGCCTCAGTGTCCCCGGCCGTGGCCGCGCTTCTTGCCCGCGCTGACGTAGACGATCACCGTGCTGCCGGGTGGGACCTCGGTGCCCGCGTCCGGGGAGCTGGACACCACCGTCCCCTTCGGCTGGTCGGATTCCACGCTCCCGGACGCGACCTGCACCTTCAGGTCGGCGCCTTCGAGCTTGGCCTTGGCGGCGGCGAACTTCTCGCCCTTCACCTGCGGGACGCGGGTGGTGTCGCCGAAGTCGCGGGTCGGGGTCTGGAAGCCGGGCGCGGGCTTGCCGGACAGCGCGTTCCGCATGGACTGCTGCCACATGCCGCCGGGGATGCCCGCGCCGTAGACGCCGTACACCTTGTACTGCCAGGGGCCGCGGAAGTCCCAGTAGGAGGTGGCGGCGGCGAGGTTCGGGGTGAACCCGGCGAACACGGCGCAGGTGAACTCTTCACAGGTTCCGGTCTTGCCGGCGGCGGGACGCCCGAGGCCGCGTCCGGCGGCCGTGCCCTTGGTCAGGACGCCCTGCAGGATCGAGTTCACCTTGTCGGCGACGTCCTGGTCGACGGCCTGGTGGCAGTCCTGCTTGGGCAGGTCGAGCTTCTTGCCCTCGGGGTCGACGACCTCGGTCACCGAGATGGGGGCGCAGTACTTGCCGCGGGCGGCGAAGCCGGCGTAGGCGGCGGCGAGGTGCACCATGTCGATGTCGTTGACGCCGAGGACCTGGGACGGGATCGGCAGCAGCGGGTTGCCGTTGCCCTGCGTCATCCCGAACTTCTCGGCCATCTTGACGGCGTTGCAGACGCCGACGCGCTTCTCCAGGTGGGCGTAGAACGTGTTGACCGAGTGCCAGGTGCCGGTCTTCAGGTCGAAGTTGCCCGCTTCGCTGTCGCCCGCGTTCGACAGCGTCCAGGAGCCGCCGCCGAGCATCGAGCCCTCGACCTTCTTGCCCTGGTACATCCCGGTGTAGCGGCACGGCTGGAACCCGCCGACCGTGGTCGTCTGCGGCGAGTTGATGGTCGTGCTGACCGGGATGCCCTGGTTGAGGGCGGCGGCGAGGGTGAAGACCTTGAACGTCGAGCCGGCCGAGACGCCGTTGCCGCCGCCGTGGTGGGAGTCGGCGGGCAGGTTGATCGTCGTCCGGCCCTTCCCGGGGCCGAACCGCTTGCTCAGCCCGATGGCCCGGACCTTGCCGGTGCCGGGCTCGACCATCGCCTCCGCGCCGACGCGGTTGCCGCCGGGGGCGACGGTCCCGCGCAGGGCCTTGTCGACGGCGTTCTGGTCGGCCATGTCGAGCGTGGTGCGGATGGTGTAGCCGCCCCGGTTCAGCTTGTTGACGACGTCCTGCTGCTGCTTCGGCTTGAGCTGCCAGTACTTGCCGTCCGACAGGATGTTGAGCATGTCGTACTTCACGTACTCGCAGAAGTACGGCGCCTTGCTGGACTCGCAGCCGCCCACCGGATCGGTGCGGTTCAGCTGGATCGGCTTGGCCGCCTCTTCGTCCGCCTTGGCCTTGCTGATGTGGCCCAGCTGCGCCATCCGGTAGAGGACGACGTCGCGCCGCTTACGCGCGTCCTTGGGGTTGCGGATGGGGTCGTAGGCGGTGGGGTTCTGCGTGATGCCCGCCAGTAGCGCGGCCTGGCCGAGGTTCAGTTTGGACGCCGGAACGCTGAAGTACCGCTTGGACGCTGCCTGGACGCCGTACGCGCCGGCACTGAAGTAGGCGACGTTCATGTAGCCCTCAAGGATCTGGTCCTTGGACAGGCGCTGCTCGATGTCGAGCGCGTAGCGGAGCTCGCGGAGCTTGCGTCCGACGGTGGGCGCGGTGGCCTCGCGGTATTCCGCGTCCGTCTTGGCGCTGTCGACCAGGAGGTTCTTGACGTACTGCTGGGTGAGCGTGGAGCCGCCCTGCGTCTGCTCGGACTCGACGTTGGACGCCAGTGCGCGGATGGTCCCCTTGAGGTCGAGCGCGCCGTGCTCGTAGAAGCGCGAGTCCTCGATGTCGACCATCGCCGTCCGCATGATGGGGGCGACCTGGTCCAGCCGGACGGACTCGCGGTACTTGTCGAAGAACGTGGCGACCTGCTTGCCGCTCCCGTCGTACATCACCGTCTTCTCGGACGGCGGTGTCGTCTTGAGCTGGCTGTCCATGTCGTCGAAGTTGTTCGCGGCGTCGCGAGCGGTCATGCCGGCGCTGCCTACCCCGGGCAGCGCGATGAGGGCGACGATGAGGCCCGCCACCACCCCGGCTCCCAGCAGCTTGAACAGGGTGGATGCGGCCTTGACTCGATCCGTTTTCGCAACGCGCACGAGGTATAGGGTACGCGGGACGAGCAGTGCATTCGGGACAGGTCCCCCGGTCCCCCGGTCCCCCGGCTTTCCGGGCCCCGTTGATCGGGACGTTCGTCCGTTATGCCCTCATGATGGCAACCTGCGCCGTGTCTGGCGCGTCAACTACAGGTAACTAGTCCGTTCCGGCGGTATGGCCCCGGTGGGCTATATCGAGAATGGGCCCAACGGGGGCTGTTGAAACGTCCCTCGCTTCCGTAAGTTCTTCCCCACGGCTTTCGTTTGGCGGCCTGACGTCCGCGCCCGTCCGGCCAAGGAGCGCAAATCGACACAGACCCTAGGGGAGTGGGGCCAAGATGTGGATCACGGATTGGACCGCCCGCGCCGCCTGCCGTAACGCGGATCCGGACGCCTTGTTCGTGCAGGGTGCGGCGCAGAACCGAGCCAAGATGATCTGCCGCGGTTGCCCGGTGCGCACGGAGTGTCTCGCCGATGCCCTCGACAACCGGATCGAGTTCGGTGTCTGGGGCGGTATGACCGAGCGTGAGCGCCGCGCACTACTGCGGCGGCGACCGGACGTGCAATCGTGGCGCGATCTGCTGGAGACCGCGAAGGAAGAGTACGAGCGGTCGGTCGAGGTCGACGAGGTCGACGAGGAAGAGCTCGTCGCCAGCTGACGTCGCCGGGCCCGCGCGGCCCGTCCGGCAAAGGTCCGAAGACGGCATAGTCCAATAAGAGCGTGCCCGCAGGCCCGTACCGACTTTCTGGTACGGGCCTGCGGTCACGTCACGCCCGCCCCCGGCTGCTCGCCCCGCGCGGCGCGGTTGCCCGACCCGGACCACCGCCTTCCACGCGCCGGTTGATCGCCGGCCGGTGCGTCGGCCGGAGCGCGGCTGATCAACCAGGGGCGTACCGCAGGGAACTCGTCCGGCGCTGCCTCGATTCGTCTCGGCCGATCGCACATTCGCAGGTCGAACGGTCTGCGGGGGAATGTCGGAACCGTGGGTGCGGCTTCTCCGCGATCAGGTTCCGGTGACCGTATTTCCGCAGCTCAAGACCATGTTCCAAGGTGAGGTCAGGCGGAGGCGGGTCCGGTCTCGGCGAGGAGCAGGTTGAGGACGCTGAGGCCGCGCCACGCCTTGGTCATGCCGAACCGGGCGGAGAAGCGGACGACGGCGCGCACATCGTCCAGTGTCGCGCCGGCGCTGAGGGCGCGCGTCACGTGGATGCGGAAGCTCTCGTCCAGCGTCTGGTAGAGCACGTCGACCGTCATCGTGGCGAACGCGCGCTCGCGGACGCTCAGCCGCTGCATTCCGGCGCGCATGCGCGACTGCAGGTCCATGTAGTCGGCGAAGGGGGCGTCGAGGTCGCGCACGGCGTCGCGGGTGGGCGCGGGGATCGGGCTGCCCGAGCCGTCGGCGTTCACCTGATGGCCCTCTCCCACGGGTCCGGCCGCGCCCCGTTCCCGCTCCAGCGCGATGAGGCGGACCAGTGCCTCCAGTGCGGCCGGGTAGCCGCTGTCGTAGGAGATGAAGCGGAGCAGCTCCCGCAGGTCATCGCCCGTCACGCCGTTCTCCAGCGCCATCGCCGCATGGCGTTCGAACGGCAGTCCGAGGGTCTGCTGGCAGACGTCGGCGACGACGCACAGCAGGGCCTTCTCCCGCGTCGTCAGCTCCGGTGTCCCCTCCCAGAGCTCGCCGTCGGTGGCCGCGGCCATCTCCGCGAAGACCGGGTCCAGCGCCGTCATCTGGGTCTCGGATGGAACGTCCATGATGCCCTCCGTGAGTGAACAGCTGTAGGGCTACGACTGTAGCCTAACGGGAATCCGACTACAATGACGGGCCATGGGCGTGACCTCCTCGTCCCGGGGCGGTGCTCGGGGCCGCAACCCGCGAGGCCAGGGCGAACGGCTGCGCGAGGACGTCCTCTCCGCCGCTCTGCGGATGCTCGACGAGCTCGCCGACGACCAGGCGCTGTCCCTGCGCGCGGTGGCACGAGAGGTCGGCATCGCCGCGACCTCCGTCTACATCCACTTCGCAGACCGGGACGCCTTGGTGCTCGCGGCCCTGGAGCGTTTTCACGGTGACATGGTGGGTGCCGTCGACCAGGCGGAGGCGGGTTTCGACGACCCGGTGGCGCGATTGCGCGCCCGCGTCCTGACGCTCGCGGCATGGGTTCGACAGCGCCCGGGGCTCTACAAGGTGCTCCATGAGAGCACCCTCAACCAGCGGATGGCCATGTCGTTCAAGCAGGAACTCGGTAGGGGGACCACCGCCGCGGTCCAGCGCTGCATGGACGCCGGCCTCGCTCCTGCCGACGACGCCGCGACGGTCTCCCTGGACCTGCGAGCAGCCGTCCATGGGGCCGTGTCAATGCGCGTCAACCAGCCCGGTCTCCCGTGGCCGCCGCTTGAGGAGCAGGTCGAACGCTTCCTTGCCAAGCTCGTCGGCGTCCGGCCTGCAACGCCGTAACCGGGACGCCGAGTGGCGTCAGGCGGCGGTGGGGGCGGCCAGGTCTTGGCCCACCTGGCGTAGGCCGTCCAGGTCGTGGACGTCCTCGGCCTGGGCGGGGACCGCCGTCGCCGGGACGGTCGGGTGCGTGGACGCGAAGTGGTCGCGGAGGCGTTCCTCGCGGGCGGCCAGTTGCATGCGGTCGGTGTGCATGCGGAGCAGGGCGGCGGTCAGCGTGTGCTCGCCGCGTTCCTCCAGCGTCTCGGCGGCGGCCTGGCTGCGGGCGGCCGACAGCGTGTCGGCGGCGGACTCGTGGACGCGGTTGACGACGAGGCCGGCGAGCGGCATGCGCTCCTCGGCGAGGCGCTCGACGAAGTAGGACGCCTCGCGGAGCGCGTCAGGCTCGGGGGCGGCGACGACGAGGAACGCGGTGCCCGGCGTCTGGAGGAGCCTGAACGTCTTCTCGGCGCGCTCGCGGAACCCGCCGAACATCGTGTCGAACGCGGCGACGAACGTCTGCACGTCCCGCAGCAGCTGGACGCCGAGGACCTTGTTGATGACGCCGGTGAACATGCCGAACCCCGCGCTGATCACCTTGACGCCGAGGCGGCCGCCGGTCTTGGCCGGGGCCGCGAGGATCTTCATGAAGCGGCCGTCGAGGAAGCGGCCCATCCGCTCGGGCGCGTCCAGGAAGTCCAGCGCGTTCCGGGACGGCGGGGTGTCGACGATGATCAGGTCCCAGGCGCCGGAGCGGTGCAGCTGCCCGAGCTTCTCCATGGCCATGTACTCCTGCGTGCCGGACAGCGACGAGGAGAGCGACTGGTAGAAGGGGTTGGCGAGGATCTGCTTCGCCCGGTCCGGGTCGGCGTGCGCCTCGACGATCTCGTCGAAGGTCCGCTTCATGTCGAGCATCATGGCGTGCAGCTCGCCGTCGCCGTCGACCTCGATCTTGCGGGGGCTGTTGTCCAGCTCGGACAGGCCCATCGACTGGGCGAGCCGGCGCGCCGGGTCGACGGTGAGGACGACGACGTCCCGGCCCCGCTCGGCGGCGCGGACACCGAGCGCCGCGGCCGTGGTCGTCTTGCCGACGCCGCCCGACCCGCAGCAAACGATGATCTTCGTGCGCGGGTCGTCGAGCAGCCCGTCGACGTCCAGGTTCGGCGGGTTCTTGGTGCTCGGGCTCATCGGCTCACCTCTGCCATTCGCTCCCCGCCCTCGCGGGTGCGCTCCACGGGTCGACGTGCGTGCGGGCCGGTCAGGGCGATCCAGGACACACCGCGCCGTCCGGGACGAGTGCGGGCGGTCATGCGGCGCCCTGGGCGCGGAGGGCGGCGGCGAGGACGGCGGCGATCGACTCGGCGTCGTGCTCCAGGCCGGCGGCCTTCACGCCGCGGACGATCTCGTCGGTGTCCAGGGTGCCGGCGCCGGCCGCGGCCAGGTCGTCCTCGGTGAGGACGGGCTGGTGCTCCATGTTGACGATGACGCCGCCGATGGGGAGCCCGACCTCGGTGAGGTCGCGGATGCCGTCCATCGTCTCCTGGACGGGCATCTCCTCAAGAAGCGTGACGAAGTGCACCGCGGTCTCGGGGCTGCGCACGACCTTCATCACGGTGTCGGCATGGTTGCGGACGGGCCCCACCTTGGCGAGGCCGGACACCTCGTCGTTGACGTTCAGGAACTTCGTGATGCGGCCGGTGGGCGGGGCGTCCATCACGACGGCGTCGTAGATGAACGAGCCGTTCTTCTTGCGGCGGCGCACCGACTCGGACGTCTTGCCGGTGAGGATGACGTCGCGCAGGCCGGGGGCGATGGTGGTGACGAAGTCGACGATGCCGAGCTTGGTCATCGCCTTCCCGGCGCGCTTGAGGCTGTAGAACATCTCGAGGTACTCGATGAGCGCCTCTTCGGTGTCGATGGCGAGCGCGTAGACGTCCCCGCCGTCCGGGGCGACGGCGACGCGGCGCTCCTCGTACGGGAGGGGCGGGCAGTCGAAGAGCTGGGCGATGCCCTGGCGCCCCTCGACCTCGACGAGCAGGACCTTGCGGCCCCCTGCGGCCAGGGCAAGGGCGAGGGCGGCCGCGACGGTCGTCTTGCCCGTGCCGCCCTTCCCGGTGACCACATGGAGGCGTACGCCGTCCCAGTCGGTGTCTCTCGCGCTCACCCGATCGACCATATCGTTCACTCGGCAAACACTTGAGAGGGCGGCCGCCGTCATGCAAGTGATCCCTGACACGGTTCCGCCGCCCGGACGTTGTCATCGGGCGTGCCCGCGCGGTTAGCTGGGAAACGTGAACCGTTCCGTGAGCGGTTCCGTCTGAATCGTACGGGTTCAGAAGCCCGCCGGGGCTCCGGGGGCAGGCTCCCAGGGTCCGGCCGTCCACGCGAGAGAGGTGGCCGTGATGGAAGCGGTGGCCCTTGTCATCTTGCTCATCATCGTCGTCGGCGGACTGATCGTACTGTCGTCGTCGATCCGCATCGTGCAGCAGTTCGAGCACGGGATCGTGTTCCGGTTCGGCCAGGTGCAGCGGGGCGGGCAGCTCCGTCCCAGCGCCGTCCGCCAGCCGGGCCTGACGGTGATCATGCCGATCATCGAGCGCATGCAGAAGGTCAGCCAGCAGACGATCACCATGGGGGTGCCCGCGCAGGACGGCATCACCCAGGACAACGTGAGCGTCCGCGTCGACGCCGTCGTCTACTTCCGGGTGGTCGATCCGGTGAAGGCGATCGTCAACGTGTACAACTACGGAAACGCGATCTCCCAGGTGGCGCAGACGTCCCTGCGGTCGGTCATCGGGCAGGCCGACATGCAGGAGCTGCTCAGCGAGCGCGAGAAGATCAACGTGCGGCTGCGGGCGATCATCGATGAGATCACCGAGGGGCCGTGGGGCATCCTGATCGAGCGGGTCGAGATCAAGGACGTGTCGCTGCCCGAGGGCATGAAGCGGTCGATGGCCCGGCAGGCCGAGGCGGAGCGGGAGCGCCGCGCCCGCATCATCACCGCGGACGGCGAGTTCCAGGCGTCCAAGCGGCTCGCCGCGGCCGCGGAGATCATGTCGCAGGACCCGGCGGCCCTGCAGTTGCGCCTGCTGCAAACGGTCGTCGAGGTGTCCGCCGAGAAGAACAGCACGCTGGTCATGCCGCTGCCGGTCGAGATCCTGCGCTTCTTCGACAAGGTCGCGGGCGGCTCCGGCCAGGACGGCGGCGACGGCGGTGACGGCAAGCCCGGTCTCGCCGAGCGTCTCGCCAAGGCCGAGCAGGAGCTGGCCAAGGCGGCCGAGCAGACGTCGACGCTCGGGCCGGCCGAGGAGGTCCCGCCGGTCATCGGACTGGACGAGCCCAAGCCGCAGGGGGGAAAGCAGGTGTCCGCGCCGCAGGACGAAGAGCAGCGCGGCATCACGAGCAGCGAAACTCCCGGGGCAGGCGACGGCCGGCCGCAGTAGAACCGGCCACCCCGCTGAAAGCACCACCTCCGGCACGGGCCGTCCCCTGACCCAGGGGGACGGCCCGCGCCGCGTCGCCATCAGTTCGGCGAGGACGGGATGCGGCGAACGGGACGGTCAGTACTGGTGTGCAGGGTCCTCGCGGTTGAGCGCCGCTGGTTCGGGCTTGGGCATGGTCAGGTGGCGGACGGATCTCCTGAAACGCGTCATGCTCCGTGCCGAATAGGGGCCCGGTAACGTCCGGCCTACGGGATTAGGACGAGGCGGCCTCGTAGTGCCTCTCCCTCTAGGCGGGCGTGGGCCTTTGGGGCCTCGTGCAGAGGGAGAGTGTCGGCTACGCGGGGTGTGAGGTGGTTTTCGTCCACGAGGGCGGTCAGTTGGGCGAGTTGCGTGGCGTCGGCGCGTATCCACACGTTGTGGACGGTGATGCCGCGCAGCGGGACCGGGGTGGACGGGCCGCCGCTGACCGCCACGAACGTTCCGGTGTTCCGGACGGCGTCCAGCGCCGCCACAGAGAGCAACGCCGCATCCAGGGCGCCTTCCACGCCACCTGGTACAAGGGCGCGGACGGCGTCCCCCAGGTGCACCCCGCGCGGGACGAACATCTCCGCGCCCAAGTCCCGCACCAGGGACTCGTCCGACGCGGAAGCCGTGGCGACGACCCGGAGCCCGCGGTGTGCGGCGAGTTCGACCGCGTAGCCGCCGACCGCGCCCGCGGCGCCCGTGACCAGGAGCGTGGCCCCAGACGGAAGGCCGAGAAGGTCAAGGGCCTGGAGGGCGGTCAAGCCGTTCAGCGGAAGCGTTGCCGCCTCGATCGCCGAGACCGAGCGCGGCGCGGGGGCGACGGCGTCCGCGTCCAGGACGATGACCTCCGCGTAGGCGCCGAGAGGGACGTCGAGCCGGTCCTTCAAGCCGATGACCTCGTCGCCGGCCGCGACCCGGGTCACGCCCGGCCCGACCTCGTCCACGGTGCCGGCGACGTCCCAGCCGATGCCGACCGCCGGGCGGGAGCCGAACGGCGGCATGAGGCCCGCGTCGGCCAGCGCGCCCGAGCGGGTCGCGGCATCGACCGGGTTGACCGCCGCGGCCGCCACCCGGATCCGCACTTGCCCGGGGCCTGGGACGGGCGAGGGGACGTCCGCGGACTCCAGGACGTCAGGTCCGCCGGGTTCCTTCACGATGATCGCGTGCATTCCGAAGCTCCTGATCAAAGCGGGGCTGGGAGGATCCACAGTGGTCGGAACAGCGGAGGGCCGGAAGAGGTTACTCGGGAGTGCGTTCCCAACCCGGAGGTGAGCCCGCAGCATGGTCACGATGACGGCGGCGCAGCGTCGTGAGCGGGAGAAGGCGGCGTTCGACGCCTACATGGACGCGTGTCCGACACATCAGCTCATGGGCATCATCGGCAACAAGTGGAGCACGATGGTTCTCATGGACCTGGCCCACGGGGCACGCCGATACGCAGAGGTCAGCAACGCCCTCCCTGGGGTGAGCGCGAAAATGCTTACGCAGACGCTGCGTTCCCTGGAGCGGGATGGTTTCGTGACGCGGACGGTGACTCCGGCCGTGCCGGTCCAGGTCGAGTACACGCTGACGCTGCTGGGCGAACGGATCGTGCCGCTCATCACGTCCATGCAGGAGTGGGCGGATCGCCACATGGACGAGATCGATGCAGCGCGTAAGAACTACGACGACGGTCGCCACCTTGCCTCAGGGTGACCGGTCGCTGCGTGGCCGGGTCACCCCGTCGCTAGGGTGAGGGCCATGAAGAAGTGGGAGTACGCGACCGTTCCGCTGCTGGTGCACGCGACCAAGCAGATCCTCGATAACTGGGGCCAGGACGGGTGGGAGCTCGTCACCGTCCTGCCGGGGCCGAACCCGGAGAACCTCGTGGCTTACTTCAAGCGCGAAGTCCAGTCGTAACCGAGCAGAGCCTCAACGAGGAGGAGCCATGAGCACGCCCGAAGAGCGGATCCGGGAGCTGGGCATCGAGTTGCCGGAGGTCGTCCCGCCGGTCGCGTCGTACGTCCCCACGGCCCGGACTGGGTCGCTCGTCTACACCTCCGGGCAGGTTCCGCTGGTCAAGGGCGAGCTGGGCGCCACCGGGAAGGTCGGTGCCGAGATCAGCGCCGAGGAGGCCGCGAAGCAGGCCCGGATCTGCGCGCTGAACTGCGTGGCGGCGCTGAAGGCGGAGGTCGGCGAGCTGTCGCGGGTCGTCCGGATCGTGAAGGTCGTCGGGTTCGTCGCCAGTGCGCCGGACTTCCACGGCCAGCCGCAGGTGATCAACGGGGCGAGCGACCTGCTGGCCGAGGTGTTCGGCGACGCGGGCAGGCACGCGCGCAGCGCCGTGGGCGTCGCCGTGCTGCCGCTCGACGTGCCGGTCGAGGTGGAGTTGATCGCCGAGGTGGGGTGAGACTCCGGGCTTGACGGAACGCCATTCGGTATGTCCGAATGGGCCGCCATGAGGATCACCAACGGGCTCAAGCTGCCGGCGTCGTTCCTGGAGCAGGTCGAGGCCATCCGGGACGGCCGCGCCGAGCCCGTTCCCGCGAAGCACGCGGCGACGGTCGTCGTGCTGCGCGACCACGACGAGCACGGGCTGCAGGCGTTCATGCTGCGCCGCGTGCGGTCGATGGCGTTCGCGCCCGGCGCCTACGTGTTCCCGGGCGGCTCGGTCGACCCGCGCGACGGGGAGGCGGCGCTGGCGTGGTCCGGCCCGTCCCCCGCCGAGTGGGGCGCCGCGTTCAAGGCGGACGAGACGCTGGCCCGCGAGCTGGTCTGCGCGGCGGTCAGGGAGACGTTCGAGGAGACGCTCGTCCTGCTCGCCGGCCCGACGGGCGGGACGGTCGTGGACGACACGCGGGGCGACGACTGGGAGGCCGACCGGCAGGCGCTCCTGGACCGTTCCCAGTCGTTCGGCGGCTTCCTCGACCGGCGCGGGCTCGTCCTGCGCGCCGACCTGCTGCGGCCGTGGGCGCACTGGATCACCCCGAAGATCGAGCCGAAGCGCTACGACACCCGCTTCTTCGTCGCCGCGATGCCGCGCGGGCAGCGGGCGCGGGACGTCAGCACCGAGGCTGACCAGGTCGCGTGGGTGCGTCCGGCGGAGGCGGCCGAGCGCGCCGCGAACGGCGAGTGGATGATGCTGCCGCCGACCATCGCGACGCTCGCCGAGCTGGCCGAGTACGACACGGTGGCGGACGTGCTGGCCGCGCCGCGCGAGGTCGTCGTCCAGGAGCCGGTCGCGGAGATCATCGACGGCGACGCCTACCTCGTCCTGCCCGAGAACGTCGCGCAGCACTACCCGCAGGGCTGACCGGTGAGCCGCCGGACGCCGTTCGCGCAGGCCGTCATGTGGCGGCTGGCGGGCACGTCAGCGCTGCGGCACATGGAGCGCCTCGGCTGGAACCCGGTCCGGCACCCGGATCGGGCGTCGGGGAGGATGGGGGACATGACGGAGATCGACGGGATGGGTACCGAACGGGCGACCTGCGTGCTCGCGGCGAACCCGTCCGCCATGACCCTGGACGGCACCAACACCTGGATCATCGCCGAGCCCGGATCCGACCAGGCCGTCGTCGTCGACCCCGGGCCGAAGGACGGCAAGCACCTGCGGCGCGTCCTGGACACGGTCGAGGCCCAGGGGCGCCGGGTCGGGCTCGTCCTGCTGACCCACGGCCACCCCGACCACTCCGCCGGCGCCGGGAAGTTCGCGAAGCTCGCCGGCGGCTCCGTCAAGGTGCGGGCGCTCGACCCCAGGCACCGGCTCGGCGACGAGGGCCTCTCCGAAGGGGACGTCGTCACGACCGGCGGCCTGGAGCTCCGGATCATGGAGACGCCGGGCCACAGCGACGACTCGCTCACGTTCTGGCTTCCGGCGGACGGCGCCGTCCTCACGGGGGACACCGTCCTCGGGTACGGGACGACCGTTCTGGAGGGCAAGCTGGGCGACTACCTGAGCTCCCTCGACCGGCTCCGCAGATTCTCCGCCGATGTGGAGGCCGCGACCATCCTCCCTGGGCACGGCCCCAAGCTGGACGACCCGCTCACCGTCCTCGACTACTACATCGACCACCGTCGCGAACGCCTGGCCCAGGTAGAGGCCGCCGTAGCCGCAGGCGCGAGCACGGCCCGCGAGGTCGTCGAACGCGTCTACGCCGACGTCGACAAGTCCCTCTGGCCCGCGGCCCAGTGGTCCGTCCAATCCCAGCTCGACTACCTGAACGAGCGCTGACGCCCGCCGCTGCATGCGTCGACCGTGAGCGGAGTCCACGCGTCGTTGCGTGGAGCGTGTCGGGGCGGGTTACTTGGAGCGCTTGCGGAGGCGTTCGATGTCGAGGATGACGACGGCGCGGGCCTCTATGCGCAGCCAGTTGCGCTGGGCGAAGTCGGCGAGGGCCTTGTTGACGGTCTCGCGGGAGGCGCCGACGAGCTGCGCCAGTTCCTCCTGGGTGAGGTCGTGGTGGACGTGGAGGCCGGCCTCGGACGGCTGGCCGAACCGCTCGGCGAGGTCGAGGAGCGCCTTGGCGACACGGCCGGGCACGTCGGTGAACACCAGGTCGGCCATGACGTCGTTGGTCTTGCGGAGCCGCTGCGCGAGGGCGCGGAGCAGCTGGACGGCGACCTCGGGGTGGCCGGTGAGCCAGGGCCGCAGGTCGTCGTGACCGAGCCCGGCCAGGCGGCACTCGGTGACCGCGATGGCGCTCGCGGTGCGGGGACGCGGGTCGAACAGGGACAGCTCGCCGAACATCTCGGACGGGCCGAGCACACTCAGCAGGTTCTCCCGGCCGTCCGGCGCCGTCCGGGTCAGCTTGATCTTGCCTTCGAGAACGACGTACAGCCGGTCTCCGGTCTCGCCCTCGTTGAACAGCGTCTGGCCGCGGGCGAGCCGCACCTCGGTCACGTTGGCGCGCAGCGCCTTGGCGCCCTGCTCGTCGAGGGCCTCGAAGAGCGGGGCTCTGCTCAGAACGTCCACGTCGCGATCGGTCACGCTTCTCCTCCTCGAACACCTACATGCCTAGTGTGACGTACGTCCCACCGCGTGCGTGAAGGCAGGGTCACGGCGCGCCGAAACGGGGACCGGCCTTTCTCCGTCCCGCGGGGCGGCCCCGGTCCCGTTCGCCCAGTGTACGGACCATCGGGTGAATGCCATCACACCGGTCTCATCACCAGTTAGCGGACGCGCCAGGCGGGGTACACGCCGTGCCTTAGCCTGAGCGGATGCAGACCTCCGGGCCCCGCCCCACACCGCGCCGGCTTCCCCGGGGACGCCACGCGCTGTCCCGCTCGGAGGTCGAGCGGGTGCACCGCGACCGCCTCTGCGGGGCGATGGCGGACGCCATGGCGGAGAACGGCTATGTCGGGACGTCCGTGGAGGACGTCCTGAAACGGGCCCGGGTGTCGCGGCAAAGCTTCTACGGCTTGTTCTCGTCCAAGCTCGACTGCTTCATGGCCGCTTTCGACCAGGCGGGCGAATTCCTCCGCCTCCACTTGCAGGACACCGCGGAGAGCGCCACCGGTGGCGACCCGGCGGAGCGTTTCGAGCGCGCCTTCACCGCGTACTTGGAGACGCTGGCGTCCGCACCGGGTTACGCGCGGCTGTTCCTCGTTGAGGTGTACGCCGCCGGTCCGGAGGCCATTCGGCGGCGGTCGGAGATGCAGCAGGTCATCGCGGAGGGCCTTGCGGGCCTCATGGGCGTGACCGGGCAGACGGCCCGGTTCGCGTGCCAGATCGTGGTGTCGGCGGTGAGCACGATGGTGACGCCGGCCGTGGCGGTGGGCGACATGGACGCCCTGCGCGCCGTCGGCCCACCGGTGATCGACCACGTACGCCTCCTGCTCGCCTCAGGCGTCCTCAACCCTCACCCTCCGGCCACCTGACCAACCGGGCTCGGTCATGCGGGGTCAGTTGCGCGCGTGTCGGGTGCGTGGGTCAGTTGGTGATACGTACGCGCGTAGTGGCGACGTCGGGCGTGGGTGGGAGCGTGAGCGTGAGTCGTCCGGATGGTGCGGCGGTCGTGCGGATGGTCCGGTGTGAATTTCCTCGTGTTACGAGGATATTGATGCGTGCGCCTGGACGGTAGGACGCGGGGGTCGTGATGGTCGCGGTTCCGGCGGCGCGCAGCGTGAAGCCCGCCCTGGACGCGTTGGACAGCCCGCCGAACTGCTGGGTCTTGGGGCGCTTGAGCGACACCGTCCAGCCCCACTGCGACCAGGACCGGTCGATCGACCGGTAGGAGATCTTCGCCGGCGGACGCGGCGGCTCCGCGAACGCCCGCATCAGCGGGCCCATGTACTGCCGCAGGTCACGGACCCAGTACGGCCAGATGTGCGTCCCGAACACGTAGTCGTCGTAACGGCTCGGGATCTTCAGCTCGGTGAGCCGCCGGTGGAAGCTGACCGTCGACGCGTGCGTCAGCGCCTCGATGCCGATCGCCGCCGGATCGGGGACGGGCGGGTCGAGCGGCCCGGGGATGCCGGTCGCGGTGAAGAGCGACAGCCGCATCCCGCGCAGGTTGGACGCGAGGGTCGCCGGGTCGTGCCCGCGCCAGTTGATCTCGTTCGTGAGCCGGGGCCCGAAGATCGCGTCCGGGCTCACTCCGTCCTCGAAGGCCGCGATGAAGGACACCACGCCCGTCGCCCCGACCGACACGACCGGGTCGTAGGCGATGTCCGGCGCGCCGGACATCGACGCGGCGGAGACGAACATGGCCGGATGCCGGGCCGCGTAGCTCATCGCGCCGAACCCGGACTGCGACAGCCCCGCGATGGCCCTGCCCTCCCGGCGCGCGACCGTGCGCAGGTTGCGGTCGACCCAGGGGATCAGCTGTGCGACGTGGAACGTCTCCCACTTGGACGGCCCCAGTGCGGTGTGCGGGTCGAACCAGTCCGTGAACCAGCCGCCGCCGTTGCCGTCGAACCCCGCGTCCGGCATGACGGTGATGAGCGGCCGCCCCGCGGTCGTCTTGACGGCGTCGCCCTTCTCGACCCAGTCGGACGCGCGTCCGGACGTCCCGTGGAACAGGTAGAGCACGGGATAACGCGCCGCCGCCTGCCGCTGATACCCCGTCGGCAGCAGAATGCGGACGTCCACGGCCCGCCCCAGCGCGGCGGTGCTGACGCGGACCGCGTACTGGCGTTCGTCGATACGCCGCACCTTCACCACGTGGATGCCACCCGAATCCCCGAAGCGAACCGCCTGTTCGCCAGCGTGCGCGGGCCCGAAAAGCCCCGCCGAGGTCGTGACCAGAGTCAGTGTGATTGCCAGTGCTCGGGAACGCATCGAAAGGACCTCCCAGTACACCGAGGACAGAGCCATGCATGCCGACGACATCGCAGGCTCTGCGCCTGAGGTTGGGCTAGCGGGGGTGGCGCAAGTGAAGTGGGACCAGCCACTGAGGCTGGCGGATGTGTGACGAGCGTTGTGCGCTATCGGGGTGGGGTTCAGATGTGGGACGAGCGGTGTGTGCT
>NZ_SMKY01000130.1 GCF_004349235.1 Actinomadura darangshiensis
CCCGATGACCTGACCCGGCACGACGGCAAGGCCCTGGAGGCGATCGCCTCCAGGGCCTTGCCGGCGCGTTGTGCCAGCATCGGGGCATGGGAAACGTGCCGTCCGGGCCGGACACCGAGGTGCTGCGCCGGATGCGGCTCGCCCGCGACGCCATGGACCGCGACTGGGCCGACCCCATCGACGTGGCCGCCGTCGCCGCCCGCGCCGGCTACTCGCGCTACCACTTCGTCCGGCTGTTCGGCGAGGTGTACGGCGAGACGCCCGGTGCCTACCTCGCCCGCCGCCGCATCGAACGCGCCCAGGACCTGCTCCGCAACGCCAACCTGACGGTCACCGAGGTCTGCATGCTGGTCGGCTTCACCAGCCTCGGGACGTTCTGCACCCGCTTCAAGCAGGAGACCGGGATGACGCCCACCGAGTTCCGGCGGTGGGCGCGCACCGGCGGGGCGCCCGCCATCCCCGGCTGCTTCGTGCTGATGTGGGCGGGCGGCTTCCGCAAGAAATGAGAAGGCCGGGCGGCCGGCCGCGCCCTAGCGTGAACGGCATCTTCCCTGTTCGCAAAGGAGACACGGCATGATCACGAGACTGGGGCTGGCCACCGTCTGGGTCCTCGACCAGGACGCGGCCAAGGCGTTCTTCACCGGGAAGCTCGGCCTTGAGGCCCGGGACGACATGACGCTCGGCGAGGGCGGGATGCGCTGGGTCACCGTCGGCGCCAAGGACCAGCCCGAGCTGAGCCTGGCCCTCATGGTCCCCGGCCCGCCCACGATGGACCCCGGTTCCGCCGCCCAGATGAAGGCGCTCATCGCCAAGGGCATCCTCGGCGCCGGCGCCTTCAACACCGACGACTGCCAGGCCGACTACGAGCGGCTGTCCGCCCAGGGCGTCGAGTTCGTCCAGAAGCCGGAGCGGCGCCCCTACGGCATCGAGGCGGTGTTCCGCGACGACTCAGGCTGCTGGTACAGCCTGACCGAGCCCTTCGAGCGGCTCGACGAGAGCGCGCCGTGGAACGACTGCGTGAGTTGAAAGGTCAGGGGGCCAGGGCCGCCCCGAGCTCGCGGAGGACGGTCACGAGGAGCTCTACGTCGGCTTCGGTCGTCCGCCAGTTCACCGGGGCCGGGCGGAACACCGTCATGCCGCGGTAGGTGCTGGTGCCCGCGTAGACGCGGCCGTCCGCGAGGAGCGCCTCGCCCAGGCGCGCGTTCAGCTCGTCGAGGTGCTCCTCGGGGACGCCGTCCGGACGGTACCGGAAGCACGCGATGCACAGCTGCACAGGCGCGAGCAGCTCCAGGTCGGGCGCGGCCTCGACGAGCCCGCCGAGGTGCTCCACGACGTCCAGGTGCCGCTCGACCATCGCCCGGTAGCCGTCCCGCCCGTACGCGCGCAGCGTCGCCCAGATCGGCAGCGCCCGCGCCCGCCGCGACGACTCGGGGCCCAGCATGTTGTAGCTGATCCGCTCGTCGTCGGCGTCCGGGAGGTACGCCGCGCCCCACGTGCCGAACGCGCGGCTCAGCGACATCGGGTCCCGGACGAACGAGAACCCGCTCTCGTACGGGACGTTCATCCACTTGTGGCCGTCCGCCGTGACCGAGTCGGCCCGCTCGACGCCCCGCGCCAGGTGCGCCGTCCGCGGGCTGAGGGCGGAGAACAGGCCGAACGCGCCGTCCACGTGCAGCCAGGCGCCGTGCCGCTCCGCCAGGTCGGCCAGCGCGTCGATCGGGTCGGAGTCCCCGGTGGTGACCTCGCCCAGGTTCGCGACGATCACCGCGCGGCCCTCCACCCGGGCCAGCGCCTCGTCCATGGCGGCGAGGTCGACCCGTCCCGCTTCGTCGCGTGCGAACGTCGTGAGGGTGTCCCGGCCGCAGCCGAGGATCTGCAGCGCCTTCCTCGTGCTGACGTGCACCAGGCCGCTGCTGAACACGGGCATCACCGGCAGCCCCGCCAGGCCGCGCGACGTCACGTCCACCCCGTGCCGGCCGGCCCACCAGTGCCGCGCGCACGCGAGGCCCGTGACGTGCGCGAGCGTCGCGCTCGGCGTCAGCACGCCGCCGAACGACGCCGGCAGCCCGAACAGCTCCTTCAGCCAGCGCAGCACGACCGTCTCCGCCCGCGACGCCAGCGGCGACGCCGCCCACAGGCCCGACGCCTGGTCGAGCAGCGAGGTCGCCCAGTCGCCCGCCATCGCCGCCGGCGTCGACCCGCCCACGACGAAGTGGAAGAACCGCGGTCCGGACGAGTGCGTGGCCGCCTCCGTGCCGATCCGCAGCAGCCGCTCGACCGCGGCCACCGCCCCGTCCCCCTTTGCGGGGAGCGGGCCGTCCAGCTCGTCCAGGAGGGCGTCCTTCGCCCGGTCGTGGACGCGGCGGTCCGGCAGGCCGTCCAGGTAGGGCTGCGCGGCCCGCGCCACCAGCGCCAGCGGATCACCGGCCGTGTCACGTTCGTCAAGCGGATCACTCATGACGCAAGCAGACCACAGACGGCATACCGCCGGAAACGCCCAGACGTCCGGCGAACCGGGCCCCCTTGTGGTCTTCGCGCTGGTCGGCTACGGTCCGGCCTGGGTTCACCGCGTGGCGGCCGCACGCCCGCGGCCCCGCCGTGAACCGCACGCTCCCGCACCCCGCAGCGCGGGACATCAGGGGTCCGGCCACCCACCGCTGGGGTGGCCGGACCCACCCGCACCAGACCACCGCCGCGTCCGTTTTCGACAAGACGGCCGAGCGCGGGCCCCGTAGCGTCGGAGCCATGAAGGTCCTGCACGAGACCGGGCTCGCCCGCGCCGCCGAGTTCCTGCGCCTGAACGGCCGCCTGATCGACCGGCGCCGGTTCGCCCTCCACTTCCGCGGCGGGCCCGCCGCGCCCCTCGTCGCCGCGCTCAGGGGCTACGAGAACCCCGACGGCGGATACGGCCACGCCCTCGAACCCGACCTGCGCGGCGAAGGAAGCCAGCCCGTCCCCGCCCAGCACGCCCTGCAGTTCCTGCACGAGGCGGGCGCCGACGACGATCCCGCCGTCGCGCGCATCGCCGGCTACCTGTCGTCCATCACCGCCGGCGACGGGGGAGTGCCGTTCGTCCTGCCGACCGTCCGCGACACGCCCCACGCGCCCTGGTGGCAGGCGGCGGACGACCCGGTCGGCGGCATCAACCCCACGGGCACCCTCGCCGGGATGCTTCACCGGGCCGGCGCCGACCATCCCTGGCTGGGGCCCGCCACCGGCTTCTGCTGGCGCTACCTGGAGGCCGGGGACGCCGGACCCGGCGCCTACGACGTCCTCGCCATCCTGACCTTCCTCGACCACGTCCCCGACCGGGACCGCGCGGAGGCCGCGTTCGGCCGCGTCCGCGACGTCCTCGCGGCGCACGCGTCGAGCGACCACCAGGGGACGCTCGACTTCGCGCCCGCGCCGGGCGGATACGGGCGCCGGCTCTTCGACGACGACGCCGTGGAGACCGCCCTCGACGCCCTCATCGACGCCCAGCACGACGACGGCGGCTGGGACGTCGCCTTCCCCAGCTGGACGCCCATCACCCGCCCCGAATGGCGCGGCTTCGCCACCGTCGAGAACCTCCGGACGCTCCGTGCCTACGGACGGCTCAAGCCCTGACTCAAAGGAGGTTGCGGACGGGCTCGCCCGCCAGGTCGCGCACCTCGTGCGCGAAATGGGCCTGGTCGGCGTAGCCCGTCGCGTACGCCACATCCGCGAGCGGCTCGCCCGCCCGCGCGAGCCGCAGCGCCCGCTGGAAGCGCAGCACCCGCTGCAGCGTCTTCGGGCCGTACCCGAACATCGCCAGGGACCGCCGCCGCAGCTGCCTGTCGCCCAGCCCGAGACCGTCCGCGACATCCCGCACCGATCCCCGCGCCAGGCCGGTCACCACCGCCTCGGCCAGGGGGTCCGGCGGCCTGATCCGGTCCCGGACCGCCGCGACCAGCGCCCCCCGCCGGTCACCGGCGTCCGCCACGGCCTCCGCCAGGCGGTCGGCGTCGTCGCCCCACAGGTCCCGCAGCGGCAGCCGCCCGTCGCGAAGCGCGTCCGCCGGGACGCCCAGCACCGGCGGCGCCGCCCCCGGCCCGAACCGCACCGCCGCGAACTCCTCGCCCGGCCGCAGCAGCGACGGCCGCGGGCCGGTGTCCGGGCCCGCCACCAGGATCCGGCCGCCGGACCAGATCAGGTCGACGCAGCCGTCCGGCACCACCCGCTGGACGAACGGCTCCGCACCGGGCGGCAGCGCCGACGTCCACGAGCACGCCAGCCCCGGCGTCCGGTACTCGCGATAGCCGGTCGGGTTCACCCCTCCTGCATACCACCCGCGTCCGCGGGCAGGGCCCCTGGAAACCGGCGGAACCGGAGGAACCATGCCGAACAACGATCTTCACGGCAAGACCATCGCCTTCCTGTGCGCGCCCGAGGGCACCGAGCAGGTCGAGCTCGCCGAGCCGTGGAAGGCCGTCGAGCAGGCCGGCGGCCGGCCGCGCCTCGTCTCCACCGAGTCCGGCCGGCTGCAGGCGTTCGATCACCTGGACAAGGGCGACACGTTCCCCATCGACACCACCGTCAACGTCTCCGGCCACACCGAGTTCGACGGCCTCCTCCTTCCCGGCGGCGTCGCCAACCCCGACTTCCTGCGCACCGACCCCAACGCGGTCGCGTTCACCAAGTCGTTCTTCGACGCGGGCAAGCCCGTCGCCGTCATCTGCCACGGCCCGTGGACGCTCATCGAGGCCGGCGTCGTCCGTGGCCGCACCCTCACCTCGTGGCCGAGCCTCCAGACCGATCTCCGCAACGCGGGCGCCACCTGGGTGGACGAGGAGGTAAAGATCTGCGAGGGCGGGCCCAACGTCCTGGTCAGCAGCCGCAAGCCCGGCGACCTGAAGGCGTTCTGCCAGGCCGCGGTCGAGGCGTTCGCACGGTGATCGGCCACGTGTGGTCTAGACCTCTGACCTAGACCACTGGGTGAACCCCGGGCGACCATATCCTGCACGAATATCCGTACCGACAAGTAACTAAGTACGGTTGTGCACGTGACCCGTCGAGCGAAGATCGTCAGCACCATCGGCCCCGCCTGCTCCAGCACCGAGCAGATCAACGCCCTCGTAGACGCCGGCATCGACGTCGCCCGCCTCAACATGAGCCACGGCGAGCATGCCGTCCACGAGGAGGTCTACCACCGGATCAGGGCCGCCGCCGACGCCACCGGACGCGGCGTCGGCATCCTCGCGGACCTGCAGGGCCCCAAGATCCGCATCGGCCGCTTCCCCGACGGCCCCGTGCGGCTCACGCTCGGCGACGAGTTCACCGTCACCACCGACGACGTCCCCGGCACCCGCCGCGAGGTCTCCACCACCTACCAGGGCCTGCCCGGCGACGTCAGCGCCGGCGACAGCGTCCTCATCGACGACGGCCGCGTCGCCCTCAAGGTCACCTCCGTCGAGGGCACCCGCGTGCACACCGTCGTCACCGTCGGCGGCATGGTCTCCGACAACAAGGGCCTCAACCTCCCCGGCGTCCCGGTCAGCGTCCCCGCCCTCACCGACAAGGACGAGCGCGACCTCCGCTGGGCGCTGCGCCTCGGCGTCGACCTCGTCGCGCTGTCCTTCGTGCGGACGCCCGCCGACGCCGACATCTGCTACCAGATCATGGAGGAGGAGGGCGTCCGCGTCCCCCTCATCGGCAAGATCGAGAAGCCGCAGGCCGTCGAGCGCCTCCCCGAGATCGTCGCCGCCTTCGACGGCATCATGGTCGCCCGCGGCGACCTCGGCGTGGAGCTCCCCCTCGAACAGGTCCCGATCGTCCAGAAGCGCGCCATCGAGCTCTGCCGCGAGAAGGCCCGCCCGGTCATCGTCGCCACCCAGATGCTCGAATCAATGATCTCCGCGCCGCGCCCGACCCGCGCCGAGACCTCCGACGTCGCCAACGCCGTCTTCGAGGGCGCCGACGCCGTCATGCTCTCCGGCGAGACCAGCGTCGGCCAGTACCCCATCGAGTCCGTCCTGACGATGAGCCGCATCGTGCAGACCGCCGAGCAGGCCGCCCTGCACGCCACCCACACCCTCGACCGCATGCCGGAGACGGTCGGCGGCGCCATCGCGCGCGCCGCGGCCGAGGTCGGCGCCATCGTCGGCGCCGAGGCCCTCGCCGCCTTCACCATGTCCGGCGAGACGGCTCGCCGCCTCTCCCGCTACCGCTCGCCGATCCCGCTGCTGGCGTTCACCTCGGTCCCCGCCACCCGCGGCCGCCTCGCGCACGTCTGGGGCGTGGAGACCTTCATCGTCCCGCAGGTCGACCACACCGACGCCATGTTCGGCCAGGTCGAGCAGTCCCTCCTCGAACTCGGCCGCTGCCAGAAGGGCGACAGGATCGTCGTCGTGGCCGGCTCGCCCCCCGGCACCGCCGGCTCCACCAACGCCCTCCGCGTCCACACCCTCGGCGAGGCCATAGCCGTCCAGCACTGACGAAGACCACCACCCCGGCCGGGTACCGCGCGACCGCACCCCGCGCGGTACCCGGCCTTTTATCACCACCCGCAGAAACCACGCACCGCACGAGGATCACCAGCCGGTCTCATTTGCACGTCGCTCCGGAGAACCACCCCGAACGGCCACGGTGCCGCATAGGCGTACGCAATCCGCCCGCCGACCTACGGCAGAACCAGAGCCCTGCATGGACCGCGCATCGCCATGTCGCTGCTGGCGGGCGTTTTAAGAGAAGTGCCCCGAGTGGGATTCGAACCCACACTGGATGTGGTTTGAGCACATTGTCTCTGCCATTGGACTATCGGGGCATTTGTCCGAATAACTCGGGCATCTGGATCGCCCTGCCGGGCGGGCTCCCGAGGGGGCCCGGGTGAGGGGCGACGCAGTGCCAGGGTAGCGGGTTTCGGTAGGGTCGTGGCGTGGAGAGCGCTCGGCGAGTAGTGATCGCGGAAGATGAGGCCCTGATCCGGCTGGACCTGAAGGAGATGCTTCAGGAGGACGGCTACGAGGTCGTCGGAGAGGCCGGTGACGGGGAGACCGCCGTGCGGCTGGCCGGGGAGCTCAAGCCGGACCTGGTGATCCTGGACGTGAAGATGCCGGTGCTGGACGGGATCTCCGCCGCCGAGCGCATCTCGGCGGACCGGATCGCCCCGGTGGTGATCCTCACCGCGTTCTCGCAGCGCGAGCTCGTCCAGCGGGCGACGGACGCGGGCGCGATGGCCTACCTCGTCAAGCCGTTCTCCAAGACCGACCTCGCGCCCGCGATCGAGGTGGCGGTGAGCCGGTACACCGAGCTGCGGGCGCTGGAGGCCGAGGTCGCCGGGCTGCAGGAGCGGCTGGAGACCCGCAAGGTGGTCGACCGCGCCAAGGGGCTGCTGCAGGAGGCCCACGGGTGGTCCGAGGCGGAGGCGTTCCGCTGGATCCAGAAGACGTCCATGGACCGGCGGCTCACGATGCGGGCGGTCGCCGAGGCGGTCGTCGCGGGGGCGTCCGGCGGAGGCCGGGGGGAGCCGGCCGCGGGCTGACCCCTCTGCACTGTCATCTCCCTGGTTGTCAAGGTCCAAAGTGCGGACCCCGGCCTGCCCAACGATCATTACTCCCTGTAATCGTCCCAGGCAACGGCCGGTATCGGATGAGCACAGGGGCGTAACGAACGAGTAACCCTTCGATCCGGGGGGCCTGTTCTGGGGTGGGTCGACGGTGTACGACATACCTGGTCCCCGCGTGACCGGTTTCCTCCATCCGAGGCCCCGGCGCCGGGGCTTGACTCGTACCCGATCCCCTCCCGGATCCGGATGGAAAGGTTGGGCACCTTGCGGCGCAACATGATGAGGATCACCGGCGCGGTCGCGGTGAGCGCGGTGCTCGCGCTCGGCGCCGTGGCCTGCGGTGACAGTGATGACGGCGGCTCCGGCGGCGGCAACGAGGTCACGCTCGGGTTCATGGGTGACCTGACCGGCGAGAACTCGGGCCTGGTGATCCCGCCCAAGCAGGGCGCGCAGCTGGCGATCGAGCAGTACAACGCCACGAACCCCAAGACCAAGATCAAGCTCAAGACCTACGACAGCCAGGGCAAGCCGGAGCAGGCGACGTCGCTGGCGCTGGGCGCGGTCAAGCAGGACAAGATCGCGGGCCTGATCGGCCCGGCGTTCTCCGGTGAGTCGCAGAGCGTCGGCCCGATCCTCGAAGAGGCGAAGATCCCGAGCGTGTCGCCGTCCGCGACCAACATCACGCTGGCCGAGAAGGGCTGGAAGTACTGGCACCGCGTGGTGGCCGACGACGCGGCGCAGAGCGCCGGCGTCGGCACCTTCGCGACCAACTCGGGGATGAAGAAGGTCTTCCTGGTGTCGGACAACCAGGACTACGGCAAGGGCCTCGCGGACGCCATCGAGAAGGCCGTCAAGGCCAAGGGCGCGCAGACCCAGAGCGACGCGGTCGACGACAAGGGGACCGACTACTCCTCGACCGTCAACAAGATCAACCAGTTCAAGCCGGACCTGGTGTACTTCGGCGGCTACTACGCGGTCGCGGGCCGGCTGTTCAAGCAGCTGCGCGAGGGCGGCTACAAGGGCAAGATGATGTCCGGCGACGGCTCGCTCGCCAGCGGCCTCATCGAGGGCACCGGCAAGGAGAACGCCCAGGGCGCGCTGCTCAGCTGCGGCTGCCTCATCGACCCGACGGGCAAGACGAACCCGAAGGCCAAGAAGTTCTCCGACGACTACAAGGCGAAGTTCGGCTCCGAGGTCGCGATCTACTCGACGGAGGGCTTCGACGCCGCGACGGCGTTCATCGAGGCCGTGAAGGCCGGCAAGACCGAGCCCGAGGACATCAACACCTACCTGAAGACGATCGACGTCCAGGGTGTCGGCAAGAAGATCAAGTTCGCCGAGAACGGCGAGCTCGCGACCGAGGACATCTTCATCTACGAGGTCGAGGGCGACAAGCTGCCGCTGCTCGGCAACAGCAACGAGGCGAAGGTCTCGTAGGCGTCCCCGACGCCTGCCGAGATCCCTGATGGCGCGGGAGCGGGAGCGCTGCGGCGCTCCCGCTCCTTCCTCTGACTAAGGCGACCAAAGGTGCTCGACGACTTCATCAATCAATTCTGGCCGTCGACCATCGACGGGCTGGCGCTCGGCGCGATCTACGCGCTGCTGGCGCTGGGCTACACGATGGTCTACGGCGTGCTCCGGCTGATCAACTTCGCGCACGCCGACATCTTCATGGTGGGCACCTTCGCGGCCCTGTGGACGGTGCGGACGCTGGGCGTCTCCACCGTGGGCGGCGTCGCGCTGATCGGGGTGGTCGCGCTGTGCGCCGTCGTGGCGGGCGTGGTGGCCGGCGGCAGCGCGATGGTCCTGGAGGTCGTGGCGTACAGACCGCTGCGAAAACGAGGGGCGTCGAGGCTGGCCGCGCTGATCTCGGCCATCGGGGCGTCGATCTTCATCCAGCAGCTGTTCGCGACGGTGGTCGTGCACCGGGTCTTCGGCACCTCGAAGGAGGGCGGGAAGCTCCCGGTCGACGAGCACTTCAAGAAGCTGACCGACGTGGTGGACATCGGGCCGATCCAGATCAGCAACGACAAGCTGATCATCTTCCTGGGCGCGGTCCTGATGATGGTGGCGCTCGACCAGTTCGTGAACCGGACGAAGCTCGGCCGCGGCATCCGCTCGACGGCGCAGGACCCGGAGACGGCGGTCCTGATGGGCGTCAACATCGACCGGGTCGTGTCGGTGACGTTCGTGGTCGGCGGCGTCATGGCGGGCGTCGCGGCGGCGCTGTACTTCCTGCGCTTCGAGCAGACGAACTACTTCGTGGGCTTCCTGCTCGGCATCAAGGCGTTCACGGCGGCGGTCCTCGGCGGGATCGGCAACATCCGCGGCGCCCTCGCCGGCGGCTTCGTGCTCGGGCTGCTGGAGATGTACGGTTCGAGCCTGTTCGGCTCGCAGTGGCGGGACGTGGTCGCGTTCACCGTGCTGATCCTGGTCCTGATGTTCCGTCCCACCGGCATCCTCGGTGAGTCCCTCCAGCAGGCGCGCGCATGAACCTTACGAAGAAGAACGGAAACGGAAACGGCGCCCGGGCAGGTCTCGGCCTGTCCCTCGACCCGCTGCGGAACTGGTGGGCGGGCGCCCCCGGGTGGCAGCGCTGGGCGGTCTACGTCCTGCTCATCGTGGCCGCGGTGTTCCTGCCGAGTGAGGCGATCGGCAGCTTCATGGCGCCGAGCGGCGCGAGCTGGCCGTCGATGCTCAGCGACCAGATCGCCATCTACGTGCTGCTGGCGCTGGGCCTGAACGTCGTGGTCGGCATGGCGGGCCTGCTGGACCTCGGCTACGTCGCGTTCTACGCGGTCGGCGGCTACACCATCGCGATCTTCGCGGTGCGGTACCACTGGAGCTTCTGGGAGGCGCTGGTCCTGGCGATCCTCTTCTCGGCGCTGGCCGGGGTGATCCTCGGGGCGCCGACGCTGCGCCTGCGCGGGGACTACCTGGCGATCGTGACGCTGGGCTTCGGTGAGATCGTCAAGCGGACGGCGAACAACAGCTCGTTCGTCAACGGCCCGCGCGGCGTGCAGGGGATCCCGCACCCGCCGACGCTGTCGGAGTTCGAGGTCCTCGGCGTGCAGCCGCTGAAGTACGGGCTGCTGGACACGCGGCCGTACTACTACCTGCTGCTCGTGTTCATCATCATCGCGATCATCTTCGTCCGGCGGCTGGACGCGTCGCGGGTCGGCCGGGCGTGGGCGTCGATCCGCGAGGACGAGGACGCCGCGGAGCTGATGGGCGTCCCGACGTTCAAGTTCAAGCTGGCGGCGTTCGCGATCGGCGCGGCGATCGGCGGCAGCGGCGGCGTGGTGTTCGCCGCGAAGCAGACGTCGATCCTGCCGGCGAACTTCGAGTTCATCGTGTCGGCGCTGGTGCTGGCGGCGGTCGTGCTGGGCGGCTCGGGGAACATCCCGGGCGCGATCCTCGGCGCGTTCGTGGTGGCGTGGCTGCCCGAGCGGTTCCGGTTCCTGGACGAATACCGCATGCTGATCTTCGGAGGCGCGCTGGTGCTGATGATGATCTTCCGTCCGGAGGGGCTGTGGCCGTCGCGGCGGCGCAAGGCCGAGCTGGCGGAGGGCGGCGGCGGCATGGGCACCATGGGCGCCGAGATCGCCGGACCGGGTCAGTCCGAGGCCGCGGAGGTGAGCAAGTGAGCGGGACGGACGAGCGCAGGCCGGTGCTGGAGCTGCGCGACGTCGTGATGCGGTTCGGCGGCGTCGTGGCGCTCAACAAGGTCGAGATCACGATCCGCGAGGGCGAGATCTTCGCGCTGATCGGCCCGAACGGCGCCGGGAAGACGACGGTGTTCAACGTGACCACCGGCGTCTACCGGCCCACCGAGGGCCAGGTGGTCTTCGACGGCAAGCGCATCGACGGCAAGAAGCGCTATGCCGTGACCAAGCTGGGCGTCGCCCGGACGTTCCAGAACGTGCGGCTGTTCCACAACATGACGGCCTTGGAGAACGTCCTGGTGGGCACGGACGCCCATCACCGGACCGGCCTTGCCGGCGCGTCGCTGGGGCTGCCGTGGCACCGCCGCGAGGAGCGCCAGGGCCGGGAGCGGGCCCGCGAGCTGCTGGACCTGGTGGGCGTGACGCACCGGGCCGAGGAGGCCGCGAAGAACCTGCCGTACGGCGACCAGCGGCGCCTGGAGATCGCGCGGGCGCTCGCCACGGACCCGAAGCTGCTGCTGCTGGACGAGCCCGCCGCGGGCATGAATCCGGCGGAGAAGGTGGCGCTGCAGGACCTGATCCGCAGGATCCGCGACACCGGGGTCACGGTGCTCCTCATCGAGCACGACATGAGCCTGGTGATGGGGATCAGCGACCGGGTCGCGGTGCTGGACTTCGGGCAGAAGATCGCCGACGGCCTGCCGGCCGAGGTGCAGAACGACCCGCGGGTGATCGAGGCGTATCTGGGGGCTCCGGCCGATGCTTCTTGAGATCGAGGACATTCACGTCCACTACGGAAAGATCGCGGCGCTCAAGGGCATCACGGTGTCCGTCGACGAGGGCGAGATCGTGTCGCTGATCGGCGCGAACGGCGCCGGGAAGACGACCACGCTGAAGACGATCTCGGGCCTGCGGAACCTGTCGGCGGGCGCGATCCGCTTCGACGGGCGCGACATCAGCCGGCTGGCCGGGCACAAGCGCGTGACGGCCGGGATCGGGCAGGCGCCGGAGGGGCGCGGGATCTTCCCGGGCATGACCGTGGAGGAGAACCTCCTGATGGGCGCCTACGCCCGGAAGGAGAGCGCGGCGAAGGAGCTGGCGGAGGCCTACGAGCTGTTCCCGCGGCTGGCCGAGCGCAAGTCGCAGGCGGGCGGCACGATGTCCGGGGGCGAGCAGCAGATGCTCGCGATCGGGCGGGCGCTGATGGCCGCGCCGAAGGTGCTGCTGCTGGACGAGCCGTCCATGGGGCTGGCGCCGATGCTGGTGCAGCAGATCTTCTCGATCATCGAGGAGATCAACCGGCGCGGCACGACGGTGCTGCTGGTGGAGCAGAACGCCCAGCAGGCGCTGCAGATCGCGCATCGCGCGTACGTCCTGGAGACGGGCCGGGTGGTGAAGGCCGCCCCGGCGGCCGAGCTGCTGGACGACCCGCAGGTCCGCGCCGCCTACCTGGGCGGCGAGCTGGGCGACGACGTGGCCGCCGCCGCGGACGTCACGTCCCAGGAGTCCGTGGAGGCCCCGTCCGAAGGGTCGGCGGACGCCACGGAGGAGGGGACGTCCTCGTAGCGTCCTGAGTTCGGCGTGTGCGCCCGCCCTTCCCCGGTCCGCCGGGGCGGGCGGGCGACGCGTTTCGGGGCCGCCTGGGCCTCAGGGGAGGGCTATCTCGGCGGGTGCTGGGTCGGTGGTCGCGCCGACCGGCGGCGATCCGTAGAGCCGGACGGCCTTGGCCTTCGCGGCGCGGGGGACGTCGAACCAGAGGTCGAACTCGACGCGCATGGACGAGCCGACCGACAGCCGCTCCGGCTGCCGTTTGATCATGGTGGCGTTGACGTCGGGGGAGTGGGCCTTGCCGTCGGTGGTGACGAGGCGCTGCTTCCAGGTGTCGAAGACCTGGATGTCGCGGCCGGTGTTGACGGCGAGCACCCGGACGCGGGTGAAGGCCCCTTTGGCGTCCATGGCGGCGTGGGTGCCCATGACGTCGGTCATCGCGGTGCGGAAGCCGATGACGGTGAACAGCATGTCGGCGCTGCGCCCGGTCTTGCCCTCGGGGACGGACTCGCCTTCGCGGGCGGTCTCGGCGGGGATCTTGTAGGCGGGCCGCTTGTCCGCGTGCCCGGATCCGGAGCAGGAGGCCGACGCGAGGGCCGCGGCGAGGACGGCGGCGGCCGGGAGAATGTCGCGGTGGCGCATGGCCCTCCCCGGACGTGTGCTGACCCGGGATCACCTTTGGGGCCGTACGAACCTTCCCCGGGCGCGTACGTTGTCTACTCGGTGATCCCGGGCCGTTCCGATCCACGCTACAGACCCCGGGGCCCGCATCGCAAAGAAAGCGTGGATCAAGCTTCGGTCAATCGCCCGCGGGGGCGTCCCGCAGCATGCAGGTGAGCCGGGCGGTGCAGACCCGCCGGTCCCTCTCGTCGGTGATGACGATGTCGTAGGTGGCGAGGGTCCGGCCGCCGTGCGTGCGGGTCGCCACGCCCGTGACGTACCCCTCGGTCGCGGACCGGTGGTGCGTCGCGTTGATCTCGATGCCCATGGCGATCCGGCCCGGACCCGCGTGCAGCGCGGAGCCCGCGGAGCCGAGGGACTCGGCGAGGACGCAGGAGGCGCCGCCGTGCAGCAGCCCGTACGGCTGGGTGTTGCCCTTGACCGGCATGCGGCCGACGACGCGCTCGGCCGAGGCCTCCAGGTACTCGACGCCCATGGTCTTGGCCAGGTCGCCCGCGGCGCCGAGCGCGTCCCCCGCGAGGATCTTCGCGCCCAGGTCCTCGGGGCTCACGCCGTCGGTGTCAGTCACTTACGCCTCCACAAAACTGTCGTACGCGCAGACTAGAGTCCTCGTGTGGCGACTACGGCAACGACCCCTGACAAGCGCGACCGGCTTCTCCTGCTCGACGGGCATTCCCTGGCCTACCGGGCGTTCTTCGCACTGCCCGTCGAGAACTTCTCCACCACCGACGGGCAGCCGACCAACGCCGTGTACGGGTTCACCTCGATGCTCATCAACGTCCTGCGCGACGAGCGGCCCACCCACATCGCGGTGGCGTTCGACCGCTCCGAGCCGACGTTCCGGCACGAGCAGTACGTCGAGTACAAGGCGGGCCGGCAGAAGACGCCGGACGAGTTCCGCAGCCAGGTCAGCCTGATCTTCGAGGTGCTGGACGCGCTGCGCATCCCGCGCATGTCGGTCGCCGGGTTCGAGGCCGACGACATCATCGCCACACTGTCCGTCCAGGCCACCGGTGCGGGGCTGGAGACGCTGATCGTCACCGGCGACCGCGACGCGTTCCAGCTCGTCAACGACGACGTGACGATCCTCTACCCGATCCGCGGCGTGTCCGAGCTGTCCCGGATGGACCCCGCCGCCGTCGAGGCCAAGTACGGCGTCCCGCCCGAGCGGTACCGCGAGCTGGCGGCGCTGGTGGGGGAGAGCAGCGACAACCTGCCCGGCGTCCCCGGCGTCGGCCCGAAGACCGCCGCGAAGTGGCTCGTCAAGTACGGCGACCTCGACACCCTCGTCGACCGGGTGGAGGAGATCAAGGGCAAGGCCGGCGACAACCTGCGCGAGCACCTCGCCGGCGTGCTGCGCAACCAGCAGCTCAACAAGCTCGACACCGAGGTCGGGCTGGAGCTGGCGCCGCCGCAGCTGACCATGGGCCAGTGGGACCGCGACGAGATCCACACCCTGTTCGACTCGCTGCAGTTCCGGGTGCTGCGCGAGCGCCTGTACTCCTCGATCTCCGCCGCCGAGCCCGAGGCCGACGAGGGCTTCGAGGTCGATCTCGACGCGCTGGAGCCGGGCGCCCTCGGCACCTGGCTGGACGCCAACGCCGGCGACCGGACCGGCATCGCCGTCACCGGAACCTGGGGCCGCGGCACGGGCGAGATCACGGCGCTGGCGCTGGCGTCCAAGAAGGGCCCGGCCGTCCACCTCGACCCGGCCGAGCTGATCGAGGACGACGAGCGCGCCCTCGCCGCCTACCTCGCCGACACGGCCCGCCCCAAGGCGATCCACGAGGCCAAGGGCCCCATGCTGGCGCTCGCCGCCCGCGGCATGCGGCTGGAGGGCGTCACCAGCGACACCGCCCTCGCCGCCTACCTCGCGCTGCCGGGCCAGCGGACGTTCGACCTCGCCGACCTCGTCCTGCGCTACCTGCACCGCGAGCTGCGCAGCGAGACCGAGGACTCGGGGCAGCTGACCCTCGACGGCTCCGGCGAGGAGGAGGCCGCCGAGGCCCTCGCGGTCCGCGCCCGCGCCGTCACCGAGCTGGCCGACGTCCTCGACAAGGACCTCGACAAGCGCGGCGCCACGCGCCTGCTGCACGAGGTGGAGCTGCCCCTGGTCGGCGTCCTGGCCGGCATGGAGCGCGCCGGCATCGCCGTCGACACCGACCGCCTCGCCGGGCTGTCGGCGTCCCTCGGCGGCCAGGTCAAGGAGCAGGAGCAGCAGGCCCACGCGGTCGTCGGCCACGACTTCAACCTCGGGTCGCCCAAGCAGGTGCAGCAGGTCCTGTTCGACGAGCTGAACCTGCCGAAGACCAAGCGCACCAAGACCGGCTACACCACCGACTCCGAGGCCCTGACGAACCTCCAGGAGAAGGACCCGCACCCCGTCCTCGACCACATCCTGCGGTGGCGGGAGGTCGCCAAGCTCAAGAGCATCGTCGACTCCCTCATCCCGATGGCCGACGACGCCGGGCGCATCCACACCACGTTCAACCAGATGATCGCCGCCACCGGGCGCCTGTCCTCCACCGACCCGAACCTGCAGAACATCCCGATCCGCACGGCCGAGGGCCGGCAGATCCGGGAGGCGTTCGTCGTCGCCGCGCCCTACGAGTCGCTCCTCACCGCCGACTACTCCCAGATCGAGCTGCGCATCATGGCGCACCTCTCCGAGGACGACGCGCTGCTGGAGGCGTTCGGCACCGGCGCCGACTTCCACACCATCACCGCGTCCCGCGTCTTCGGGCTGCCGCCCGAGCAGATCGACTCCGAGCTGCGCGCCCGCATCAAGGCCATGAACTACGGCCTCGCCTACGGCCTGTCGGCGTACGGCCTCTCCCAGCAGCTGCGCATCTCCCCGGACGAGGCCCGCGGCCTCATGGAGGAGTACTTCGAGCAGTTCGGCGGCGTCCGCGACTACCTGCGCGACATCGTCGCCAAGGCCCGCCAGGACGGCTACACCGAGACGATCCTCGGCCGCCGCCGCTACCTGCCCGACCTCAACTCCGACAACCGGCAGCGCCGCGAGATGGCCGAGCGGATGGCCCTCAACGCCCCCATCCAGGGCTCGGCCGCCGACATCGTCAAGGTCGCCGGCCTCAACGTCGACCGCGCCCTGCGCGCCGCCGGCCTCACGTCCCGCATGCTCCTCCAGGTCCACGACGAGCTCGTCTTCGAGGTCGCCCCCGGCGAACTCGACGACCTCAAGACCCTCGTCAGCGCCGAAATGGCCGGCGCCTACGACCTCCGCGCCCCATTGAGCATCTCCATGGGTACCGGCCAAACCTGGCAGGACGCTGCGCACTAGTTTTTGGGCATTTCTCTCCTCCTTCGGGCCTGGCGGCCCTCCATCGTCGAGAAACGCGGTGCGATCGCTGCATCGCTCCGGCTCGCCTAGCGGCTCGCTGCGCGATCAGGTTTCTCGCAGGCTCGAAACCTGCCTTCGGAAGCGATCGCGGTGGCCCAGGTTGTTGCTTGGTTGCGGGGTGGCTGAGGCTGTCGGTGGGCTGTCGGTGGGTCGGGGCAGAATGGGGGCATGTGCCGCAGTATCAAGACGCTTCGTCCGCCCTTTTCCGATGATGTGACCGACGAGGACGTGCGGGCGGCAGCGCTCCAGTACGTCCGGAAGATCTCCGGGTTCCGGGCCCCCGCGTCCCACAACGCGGAGGCGTTCGACCGGGCCGTGGCGGAGATCGCCCAGAGCACCGCCGCCCTCCTTGACTCCCTGGAGGTCCGCGGGCGCCGCGCGAGCTGAGCTACTCGGCGGCGACCAGCTCGGCGATCTGGACGGTGTTGAGGGCCGCGCCCTTGCGCAGGTTGTCGCCGGAGCAGAACAGGGCGAGGCCGTTCTCGGCGGTCTCGTCGCGGCGGATGCGGCCCACGTAGGTCGGGTCCTGGCCGGCGGCCCGCAGCGGCGTCGGGACGTCCGCGAGGACGACGCCGGGCGCGCCCGCCAGCAGCTCGCTCGCGCGCTCCGGGCTGACCGGACGCTCGAACCGGGCGTTGACCTGCAAGGAGTGGCCGGTGAACACCGGGACGCGCACGCAGGTGCCCGACACCTTCAGGTCCGGGATCTCCAGGATCTTGCGGCTCTCGTTGCGGAGCTTCTGCTCCTCGTCGGTCTCCGCGAGGCCGTCGTCGACGATCGAGCCGGCCATCGGCAGCACGTTGAACGCGATCGGCTGCACGTACACCGACGGCTCGGGGAACTCCACGGCCGTGCCGGAGTGGGTCAGCCTGTCGGCGGTCTGGACGGTCTTGGCCGCCTGGTCGTGCAGCTCGGCGACGCCCGCGAGGCCGCTGCCGGACACGGCCTGGTAGGTGGAGACGACCAGCGCCGTCAGCCCCGCCTCGGCGTGCAGCGGGCGCAGCACCGGCATCGCGGCCATCGTGGTGCAGTTCGGGTTCGCGATGATCCCCTTGGGGCGCTGCCGCGCGGCGTGCGGGTTGACCTCGGCGACGACCAGCGGCACGTCCGGGTCCATCCGCCAGCCGGAGGAGTTGTCGATCACGACGGCGCCGGCCGCGGCGACCTTCTCGGCCAGCGCCTTGGAGGTGGTCTTGCCCGCGGAGAACAGCACGATGTCGAGCCCGGAGTAGTCGGCGGCGGCCGCGTCCTCGACGGTGATCTCGGTGCCGTCCCACGGGAGCCTGCGGCCCGCCGAGCGCGCCGAGGCGAACAGCCGCAGCTCCTCGACCGGGAATCCGCGTCCGGCCAGGATTTCGAGCATCTTGGCCCCGACCTGTCCGGTGGCCCCGACGATGCCGACTCTCATGCCGCTCCCTCTGGTAGTTCGCTTGATCCGGGCGAGTCTGCCCAGCCCGTTCGCAGGTCGTCCAGTCAATAACCCTACGTGGAGGGTTCAAGCGTCCCTTAACGGAACGCGTCCAGCCCGGTGACGGCCTTCCCGAGGGTGAGCAGGTGCACCTCCTGCGTGCCCTCGTAGGTGAGGACGCTCTCCAGGTTGTTCATGTGCCTGATCACCGGGTATTCGAGCGTGATCCCGTTGGCGCCGAGGACGGTGCGGGCCTCCCGGGCGACGTCCAGCGCCGCGCGGACGTTCGCGAGCTTGCCGAACGAGACCTGCTGCGGGGTGACGTTCCCCTCGTCCTTGAGCCGCCCGACGTGCAGGGCGACGAGACCGGCCTGGCCTAGGGCGACCTCCATCCAGGCGAGCTTCTCCTGGGTGAGCTGGAACGAACCGATGGGCTTGCCGAACTGCTCACGGGTCTTGGCGTAGTCGACGGCCGCCTCGTAGCAGGACCGTCCGGCGCCGATCGCCCCCCACAGGATGCCGTAGCGGGCCTCCGACAGGCAGCCGAGCGGGCCCTTCAGCCCCTTCACGTTCGGGAGCATCGCCGATCCGGGGACCCGCACGTCGTCCAGCACCAGCTCGGAGGTGACGGACGCGCGCAGCGACAGCTTCCGGTGGATGTCGCTCGCCGTGAAGCCGTCGGTGCCCTTGGGGACGAGGAAGCCGCGGATCCCGTCGCCGGTCTGCGCCCACACGACCGCGATGTCGGCGATCGACCCGTTGGTGATCCACATCTTGGCGCCGTTCAGCACCCAGCCCCCGCCGTCGCGCTCCGCCCGGGTCAGCATGTCGCCGGGGTCGGAGCCGCGGTCCGGCTCGGTCAGCCCGAAGCAGCCGATCGCCTCGCCGGCGGCCATCCTCGGCAGCCACTCGTTCTTGTGCTCCTCCGACCCGTACTTGTGGATCGCCGCCATCGCCAGCGACCCCTGGACGGACACGAAGCTGCGCAGCCCCGAGTCGGCCGCCTCCAGCTCCCGGCACGCCACCCCGTAGGCGACGGCGCTCGTCCCGGCGCAGCCGTAGCCCTGCAAATGCATCCCGAGCAGGCCGAGTTTCCCCAGCTCAGGGGCCAGTTCACGGGCGGGGAACGTGCCGTCCTCGAACCAGCCGGCCAGGTGCGGCGCGATCTTCTCCGCGACGAAGGCGCGCACCGTGTCGCGGACCATCCGCTCCTCGTCGGTGAGCCGGTCGTCCACACGCAGCACGTCCATGCGGGTCTCCTCCCTCGGGGCCGTCCGCCCACGAGGGTACGTCGGGGACGGCACCCCGACCGGTCAGGGGTGCACTCAGGGGCGAATCAGGGCGAATCCGGATGTCAGGTTGACCGTTCGCTGGGCATGATCGAGGCATGGACATGGACAAGACCACCAGCAAGCAACTCCGCCGCACCCATGACGGCCGCATGGTCGCGGGCGTCTGCTCCGGCGCCGGACGGTTCCTCGGCGTCGACCCCAACGTCATCCGGCTCGGCCTGGCCGTCTTCACGCTCTTCGGCGGCGCCGGCATCGGGATCTACGCGATCGCGTGGCTGCTCGTCCCCGAGGAGGGCGCCTCGAAGTCGGTCGCCGAGGACCTGTTCAAGAAGGCGAGCGACTCGCCGACCGTGCAGGACGCCGTCCGGAAGACGAAGAACACGGTCGGCAAGGACCGCACCCACGCCTAGGACGCGCGGCCCGCGAACTCGTCGCCGCCCGTGGCGACGACGACGGGTTCCGCCCGCGTGCCGGCGATGACGCCGCCGCGGACCTGGTTCCAGCCGAGCGTCAGCATCGCGGCCGCCGACAGCCCGAGGACGCCGGCGAGCGCCACCACCGTCTCCGGCCCAAGGACCTGCGCCGCGGCGCCGCCGACGAGGATGCCGACGCCCTGCCCGGCGAGGATGCCGGACTGGGCGAGCCCGAACGCCTGCCCGCGCCCGGACGCCGGCACCGCGGCCACGAACGCGGTGTTGGCCGCCAGCTGGTAGGCGCCGCCGACGCCGGACAGCGCCCACAGCCCGACGACCCACCCCAGCGGCGGGTGGGCGCCCGCGCCGACCAGCGGCAGGCACGCGAGCATCGACATCCACCCCATGAGGTGCAGCCGGTTCGCCGGCCGGACGAACCGGCTGAACAGCAGCGAGCCGGCCACCATCCCCGCCGGCATCGCCGCCAGCAGCAGCCCGGCCGTCACCGCGCCGCCGCCGAACGTCGCCGCGTACGGGACGGCCAGCCCCTCGGGGATCACGTAGAAGGTGCACAGCCACGCGAACAGCACCAGCGAGCGCAGCACCGGATCGCCGAACACGAGGCGGACGCCGTCCCGCGTGCCCTGGAGCAGCCCGAGGGACTCGCGCTCCCGTCTGCGCGGCGCCGGCCGCCTCCGCAGCCCGCCGATCAGGATGACGGCGGACGCGCCGAACGTCAGCGCGTCCAGGGCGAGGGTCTCGTACGTCCCGACGATCGCGACGACCGCGCCGCCCACGAGGAAGCCCAGCACCTGCGTGACCTGGTGCGTGACGTTCGCGATCGCCGATCCCGCCACGTACCGGTCGCCTTCCAGGACGTCCGGCAGGACGGCCGCGCGGGCGGCGGAGAACGGCGTCCCCAGCAGGACGGTCGCGAACACCAGGACCGACAGCGCCCACACCGGCATCGCCACCAGCGCCATCAGCGCCACCAGCCCCGCCCGCACGACGTCGCAGACGACCATGACCGTCCTGCGCGGGAACAGGTCGGCCAGCCCGGACAGCACCGGCCCGCCCACGATCGGCGGGATGTAGGTGAGGGCGTACACGAGCGCCGTCAGCAGCGCCGACTTCGTGTGGTCGTACACGAGCACGGCCAGCGCGACCTGCGCCAGCTGGTCCCCGACGAACGACAGCGCCTGCGCCGTCCAGAGGGCACGGAACTCCCCGACCGCGAACACCTCGCGGTAGGTCGCCTGCTCCTCCGGCGGACGACGATGCCGGCCGGTCTGCCTTCCCGCCACGCGCGCTCCAGGTCAGTGCGTCCCCCTGCTGGACGCCCCTCCCCCTATTAACTCACGCTGAGTGGCAGTAGCGTGACCGACCGTGCGCAATTCCCCGATCAATATCCGAGCTCGTGCAACCGTTCGTCATCGATGCCGAAGTGGTGCGCGATCTCGTGCACGACCGTTATCCGGACTTCTTCCACCACGTCATCAGGGGTGTCGCAGATCCGGAGAATCTCACGGCGGTAGATCGAAATGTGATCGGGCAGGACGGCCCCGTACCAGTCGCCGCGCTCGGTGAGGGGTACGCCTTGGTACAGGCCGAGAAGTCCGCGCTCGGGCGCATCGTCCTCGACGACGATGACGACATTGCGCATGCGGGCGGTCAGCTCGGCCGGGATGCTGTCGAGGGCCTCGCCCACAAGGTCCTCGAACGCCTCTCGCGACAACTCGATCACATGGCTCATTCTGCTCGACAGAAGGGGGACACGTGCCCAAGGTCCGCGCCGCGTCGACCAAGGCCCTCGCCGCCCTCCGTACCCAGGCGCGGCGCGTCCGGACCGCCTGCGCCCCCGCGGCCCGCCGCGTCCGCACCGGCTATACCCGCGTCCGCCCCGTCCTCACCAGCCGCTGGACCCGGTTCGCCCTCGTCGCCGCCATCGGCCTCACCGCCGGCTACATCGGCCTCCTCCTCGGCGGACGCTACGTCACCCCGGTCGGCCCCACCGACGTCCAACTCACCCTCCAGCCGTCCCTGCACGGCGGGACCACCCTCAAACTCCCGCCCCTCGGCTCCCTCCAGCTCGACACCCACGGCGGCCCCGTCTCCCTGGAGGCCCGCCTCACCGACCTCCGCCCCGACCAGGCCAAGAAGCTCATCAACGACGACACCGAACTCGACCGCCTCACCGACCGGATCGCCGGCCAGATCCGGCACGGCCTCATCGAACTCCTCATCCGCGCCGCCCTGATCGCCCTCGCCACCAGCTTCGCCGCGTCCCTCCTCCTCTTCCGCTCCTGGCGGCGCGCCCTCCTCGGCACGGGCTCGACCGTCCTCGGCCTCGCCGCCCTCACCCTCGTCACCTGGACGACGTTCAACCCGCAGTCCATCGCCGAGCCCCGCTACACCGGCCTGCTCGCCAACGCCCCCCAGGTCGTCGGCGACGCCCGCAGCATCGTCGAACGCTTCACCGCCTACCGCGCCCAGCTCGCCCGCCTCGTCGGCAACATCTCCGAGCTGTACGCCACCACCTCGACCCTCCCCACCTACGAGCCCGACCCGTCCACCATCCGCGTCCTGCACGTCTCCGACATCCACCTCAACCCCGCCGCGTGGAGCGTCATCAAGTCCGTCAGCACCCAGTTCAAGGTCGACCTGATCATCGACAGCGGCGACCTCATGGACCACGGCAGCAAACCCGAGGACAAGTTCGCCAACTCGATCTCCGGCCTGAAGGTCCCCTACGTCTACATCCGCGGCAACCACGACTCCATGGAGACCCAGAAGGCCGTCGACCGCGAGAAGAACGCCATCGTCCTCGACGACGACACCCGCGACGTCAAGGGCCTGCGCATCTACGGCGTCGGCGACCCCCGCTTCACCCCCGACAAGAGCACCCGCGACGACTTCGTCGGCGCCGACCAGCTCCGCGACGAGGGCACCCGCTACGCCGAGAAGCTCCGCAACTCCGGCAACCTGCCCGACGTCGTCGTCACCCACGACCCCAGCGAAGGCGAGGCCTTCTCCGGCGTGAGCCCCCTGATCCTCGCCGGCCACACCCACGCCCGCTCCACCAAACTCCTGCCCACCGGCACCCGCCTCTTCGTCCAGGGCTCCACCGGCGGCGCCGGCCTCCGCGGCCTCGAACACGAACAGCCCACCCCCATCGAACTGTCCGTCCTCTACTTCAGCCGCGCCTCCCACCGCCTCCAGGGCTGGGACGACCTGCGCCTCGGCGGCCTCGGCCTCACCTCCGCCCAGATCGAACGCCACCTCGAACCCGACCCGGACCGCGCCGTCAAGCCCCAGCC
>NZ_SMKY01000131.1 GCF_004349235.1 Actinomadura darangshiensis
GGGGGGTTTTTTTCACTTGGTGGCCAGATCCACCGAGGTTCCGGGGGCCAAGCGGCGGAACTCCTTGCCCTGCTCCTCGCCGGCGCTCGCCAGGTGGCGTTCCATCACCATGAGGCCGACGTCGTTGAGCAGGCCGTCGTGGATGGCGAAGGCGCGTTCGGGACGGATTTCGCGCGCGTAGTTGAACAGGTCGATCGCCCGCATCCAGGGCGCGTTGCCCGGCAGGCACAGCGTCGGGACGGGCTCGGACGGGACGGTCAGCGCGTCCCCCGGGTGGAAGACCTCGCCGTCGATGAGGAACCCGGTGTTCGGGATGGGCGGCAGATCGGGGTGCATGAGCTCGTGGTCCTCGCCGTAGACGTGGACGTCGAAGCCGGCGATCGTGACGGCGTCGCCGTGGCCGACCTGGTGGACGCGTCCGCCGAGGTCGGCGAGGTTCTCGGCGACGACGCGGGACGTCCACACCTCCAGGGCGGGGCGCTGGGCCATCGCGGCGCGCAGCGCGTCGGCGTCGAAGTGGTCGAAGTGCTCGTGGGTGATCAGGACGGCGTCGGCGGTGGCGAGCGCGCCGGACGCCTCGCTGAACGAGCCGGGGTCGATGACGAGCGAGCGGTCGTCCTTGCCGATCTGCACGCAGGCGTGCCCGAGCTTGGTGAGGCGCATCCGGCGATTTTTTCACGCCGGGCGCCCCGGCCCATTGACCGGCCCCATGGCCGTTGATAGAACACGTTCTAATTCGGGCGTGAAATCTGCGTGAAATCCTCGCGAGGAGGCGGCCGATGCCCGTTCCCGACCAACGCGACCCCGAGCTCACCACGCGTGCGCTGACCGGCTGGCTGGACGGCCATCTGCCCGGCGTCCGCATCCCGCTCGTGGAGACCCCGCAGACCAGCGGATTCTCCAACGAGACCCTCATGTTCGACGCCGAATGGACGGCGGGCGGCACCCCGCGGAAGGAACGGTTCGTCGCCCGGGTCGCCCCCGCGAACTACCAGATCTTCCCCGAGCCGCGCTTCGAGGAGCAGTACCGGCTGATGCGCGTCCTGGACGAGCGCACCGCCATCCCCGTCCCGCCGATCCGCTGGTACGAGCCGTCCCCGGACGTCCTCGGCGCCGCGTTCTTCGTGATGGGGCGCATCGACGGCCGCGTCCCGACCGACATGCCGCCCTACCACTCGGGCGGCTGGGTCACCGAGGTCGCGCCGGACGAGCGGGCCGCGATGTGGTGGTCCACCCTGGAGGTCCTCGCGAGCCTGCACCGGCTGGACGTCCAGGAACTGGGCCTCGGCTTCCTCGACCAGCCGAAGTGGGGCGCGCCCGGCCTCGACCAGCGGCTCAACTACTACGAGGACTATCTGCCCTGGGCCTACAAGGGCCCGCAGGAGACGGCGCTGAAGGCCCTGGAGTGGCTGAAGGCGAACCGCCCCGACGAGCCGGACGACCCCGTCGCGCTGTGGGGCGACGCCCGCATCGGCAACGTGATCTTCCAGTCGGGCGTGCCGGCGGCCGTCCTGGACTGGGAGACCGCCACCCTCGGCGCGCCCGAGGAGGACCTCGCCTGGTTCCTGTTCCTCGACCGCCACCACTCCGAGGGCGTCGGATCGGCCCGCCTGGACGGCTTCCCGCCCCACGCGGAGACCGTCGCCCGCTACGAGGAGCTGCTCGGCCGCCCGATGCGCCACATGGCGTACTACGAGATCCTGTCCGGCTTCAAGTTCTCGGTGGTCATGGCCCGGATCGGGCAGGCGATGATCGACTTCGGCTGGATCGACGAGGCCGCCGACTTTCCGTACGACAACAACTGCACGCAGCTGCTCGCGCGCATCCTGGAAGGGGACCGGTGACACTCTCGCCGCTGGACGACTACCCGATCCACCAGGCGCCGGAGGTGATGCGGCACGTCACCACGTCCGACCGCAACTTCTACGACCGGTACTACTTCAACGTCCACCCCTGCTCGGACGAGCTGATGATGATCATCGGGATCGGGCAGTACCCGAACCTCGGGGTGATGGACGCGTTCGCGGTCGTCCGGCGCGGGCCGGTGCACAAGGTCGTCCGGGCGTCCCGCGAGCTGGGGGACGACCGCATGGACACCACGGTCGGCCCGTTCCGCGTGGAGGTCGTCGAAGGGCTGAAGCGGCTGCGGGTCGTCCTGGACGAGAACGAGCACGGCCTTTCGTTCGACCTCGCCTGGGAGGGGGCGATCCCCGCCACGCTGGAGCCCCCGCACTACCTCCGCTGGCAGGAACGCGTCGTCTTCGACTCGCGGCGCCTCGCGCAGACGGGCCGCTGGACGGGCACCATCACCGTGGACGGCGAGACCATCGACGTCACCCCCGACCACTGGTGGGGGTCGCGAGACCGCTCCTGGGGCATCCGTCCTGTGGGTGAGCCGGAGCCGCCCGGCATCCAGGTGAAGAACGCGGGCACCTTCTACTGGCTCTACGCGCCGATGCAGTTCGAGGACCACTCGATCCTCTGCATCGTGCAAGAGGACGAGAAGGGACGCCGCGTCCTGGAAGAGGCCACCCGCGTATGGCCCGACCGTGAGGCCGAGTATTTGGGCCGTCCCGAATACGTCCCGGAGTACGCGGAGGGCACCCGCGACGTGGTCACGGCCACGATCCGGTTCGCGCCGCCCGGCGGGGAACCGTTCGAGGTCAGGGGGACGCCCATCCTGCCCGTCCACCTGATGGTCGGCACCGGGTACGGGCTCGAACCCGGCTGGAAGCACGGCATGTACCAGGGGCCCGACCTCAAGGTGGAGGGCGTCACCCACGACACCCGCAAACCGGAGGACGCCGCCCTCATGTGGGGGATGGTCGACGCGGTCGGACGCTACGAGTACCTCGGCGGCGCGCAGCCCACCGCGGCCTGCACCGGATACGGCCTCTACGAGTACTGGGCGCTGGGCCCGCATCCGTCCTTTCCGGAGTGAGGAATCTGCCAAACTGGCGGTCGTGACGACCCCGCCCTCGCCCGACCCCCCGGACGCGGGACGGCCGTCCCGGGAAGAACTGGACCGGCAGGTGCGCGATCGCTACGGAACCTGGCGCGACCAGCCGCGCGGCCTGGCCTGCGCGGTGGTCGCCGCATTCATGATCCTCACCACGGCGGCGTTCGTGTTCGCCGTGGTCGCGGTCGTGATGGCGATGCGCTGAGCGAGCACGAGACCGGGGCCCGCCCGCCTGGGCCGCCCCGGTCTCGTCCTCCGTACGTCAGGTAGGGGTTCCTTCTGCCCCCTCCGCGATGGTGAAGGCCACGTCGCCCTGCGGGTCGACCTGGGCGTCGAGGGTCTTGTCCTCCAGCAGCTCGGCGACCGTGGGCTCCAGGTACACCTTGGCGCCCTCCTCTTCGACGACCTGGTCGCCGGCCTCGGGGGCGGGGGCCACGGAGAGCCGCAGGGCGTCCGAGCCGTCGAGCCCGGACTCGATGCGGATGCCGGTCTCCGGCGGAAGCTCCGGATTGGCGGTCACGGTACGAATGACCTGGACGGCACCGCTGGTCAGCGTGAGCACGATCAGCTCCTCACGTCTCTGTTCGTTCTCGGATCGGATCTGGTGCACCCTCCCCGATCCCCCTGACCGTAAACGTGGCCGGAACCATCTTTGCGTGATCGGCCGGTCTCAGTCCGCGTTCAGTCCGCGCTCGGCGCCAGGGCCCGCACCGCGTCCACCGGGGACAGGCCCCCGCCCGGGACGACGGCCAGGACGGGCGTGGTCAGCCCGCTGCCGACGTACTCGCGGACGCGGGCCCGGCACGCGGCCGGGGAGCCGTGCACGATCAGGTCGTCGACGACCTCGTCGGGGATGACCTCCAGGGCCTTCTTGCGATCGCCGGCCGCCCACGCCTCGTTCATCGGGCGCAGCGCCTCGCCGCGTCCGAGCCACTCGTGGAACGCCCGGTAGACGGGGACCGTCATGTAGGCGGCGATCATCCAGCGGCCGATCGCGCGGGCCTCCTCGGCGTTCTCGGTCGGGCAGACGAACAGCCGCGCGATCAGCTCCGGGTCGTCGCCCAGCTCGCCGCGCACGGTCCGGACGTCCTTCGGCGCCAGCCAGTTGGTGATCGCGCCGTCGGCCTCCCGCGCGGCCAGCCGCAGCATGCCGGGGCGCAGCGCCGCGAGGACGACCGGCGGCGGCGCCGCGGGCGCGTTGTCGAGCTTGAAGCCCTGCACGGCGAAGGTGTCGTACTCCTCCTTCACCTTCTCCCCCGCGAGCGCCTTGCGGAGGAAGCGCAGCGTGTCGCGGGTGCGCTTGTAGGGCTCCTCGAACGGGATGCCGTTCCAGCGCTGCACGATCGTGTCGGACGAGGTGCCGATGCCGAGCACGAACCGTCCGGGCGCGAGGTCGGCGAGGGTCGCGGCCTGCTGCGCGAGCAGCGCGGGCCCGCGCGTGTAGACCGGGACGATCGCCGGGCCGAGGCGGAGCCCGGGGTCCCACTGCGAGGCGAGCGCCAGCGGGGTGAACGCGTCGGTGCCGTTCGTCTCGGCGGACCACGCGTCGGTGTAGCCGAGCGCGGACAGCTCGGACACGATCTCGCGGTGCTCGGACAGCGGGAGCCCGGTCAGCGGAATGGTGAGTCCCCAGCGTGACATGCGCTTCTCCTTAGGAGACGGAAGACCGGATGGTGGCGCCGCCGTCGACGACGAGCGTCTGCCCGGTCATCCAGGACGAGGCGTCGCCCGCGAGGAACACGGCCGCGTTCGCGATGTCCTCGGGTTCGCCGAGCCGGCCGAGCGGCATGTGCTTGCTGATCTCCGCTTCGTTCGGCTCCCACAATGCGCGGGCGAGGTGCGTCTTGACCAGGCCGGGGGCGATGCAGTTGACCCGGACCTTGGGCGCCAGCTCCATCGCGAACTGCCGGCTGAGGTGGATCACCGCGGCCTTGGTGGCGTTGTAGTAGCCGATGCCGTGCTCGGTGATCATGCCGCCGACGGAGGCGATGTTGATGACCGCGCCGCCCCGCTCGGCGAGCGAGGCCCGGAGTGCGAGCTGCGTCCACTGGACGATCGCGAACTGGTTGACCTCGACGGTCTTCGCCGCGGCCGCGGGCTCGATGTCGGCCATCGGGCCGAAGTAGGGGTTCGTCCCGGCGTTGTTGACGAGGATGTCGAGGGCGCCGAACTCGGCGACGGCCGCGTCCACGGCCGCCGCGGCCTCGTCGGCGTGGCCCACGTGCGCGGCCTTGGCGAGGACGCCCGCGCCCGGGTGGGCCGCGCTGATCTCCTTGGCGACCTCGTCCAGCGCCTCCTGCTTGCGGGAGGAGAGGACGACGTTGGCGCCCTCGGCGGCGAACGCGGTCGCGATCGCCTTCCCGATCCCCCGGGAGGCCCCGGTGACCAGGGCGGTCCTTCCCTGCAGTCCTGTCCGCATCCGCGCTCTCCCTACCTGTTCGCACCCTGTGGGCAGCTCATTCGCACCCTGCGGGCAGCTAAGCAGAATCCGACTCGGTTCACTGTACCGAAGTGACTGACGAGTCAGTTAGGTCGGGCCCGCCCGGTCCGCGGGACCGGCCGCAGCGTCCCGCTCACCGGGCGGGGCATTCTTTCTAACGATCGTTTGGTTGGTACGCTGCGCCGGTACGAGACGAGGAGGACCGCGTGACCACGACCAAGGAGCGCCGCCCGGCGATCGAGGGCTGGTTCACCACCGAGGACGGCGACGTCCGCCTGCTGGGTACCCGCTGCACGTCCTGCGGAACGCCGTACTTCCCGCGCAACGAGCTGGCCTGCCGCAACCCCGGATGCACCGGCCCGAAGGACGGCTCGGAACTGGAGCCGTACGCGCTGTCGGCACGCGGGCGCATCTGGTCGTACGCCGACGCCCGCTACAAGCCGCCGCCCCCGTACGTCTCCCCCGACCCGTTCGTCCCGTACACCGTCGCCGCCGTCGAGCTCGAAGCCGAGCGCATGGTCGTCCTGGGCCAGGTCGCCCCAGGCCACACCGTCGACGACCTCGCCGTCGGCATGGAGGTCGAGCTCACCGAAGGCACCCTCTACGAGGACGACGAAGCCGAGTACACCGTCTGGATGTGGAGGCCGGTCCAATGACTCGCGATATCGCGGTTCTCGGTGCGGGGATGCACCCGTGGGGCAAGTGGGGGCGCAACTTCGTCGAGTACGGGCTGGCGGCGGCGCGCACCGCCCTCGCCGACGCGGGCCTCGCGTGGACGGACGTCCAGTACGTCGCGGGCGCGGACACCATCCGCAACGGCTACCCCGGGTTCATCGCCGGCGCGACGTTCGCGCAGGCGCTCGGCTGGTCGGGTGCGCGGGTGTCGAGCTCCTACGCGGCGTGCGCGTCCGGGGCGCAGGCCATCAACACGGCGCGCGCGCAGATCCTCGCGGGGCTGTGCGACGTGGCGCTGGTCGTGGGCGCCGACGCGGCCCCCAAGGGCTTCTTCAAGCCCGTCGGCGGCGACCGTCCGGACGACCCCGACTGGCTGCGCTTCCGCCTCCTGGGCGCCACCAACCCCATCTACTTCGCCCTGTACGCGCGCCGGCGGATGGCGATGTACGGCGCGACGCTGGACGACTTCGCCGCCGTGAAGGTCAAGAACGCCCGGCACGGCCTGGCGAACCCGAACGCCCGGTACCGCAAGGAGGTGACCGCCGAGGACGTACGCGAGTCCGCCGTGGTCGCCGACCCGCTGCGGCTCCTCGACATCTGCGCCACCAGCGACGGCGGCGCCGCGCTCGTCCTGACGTCCATGGAGTTCGCGCGGCGGCACGGGATCGCCGACCCGGTCCGCATCCCGGCGCTGTCGACGGTGACGCCGACGTTCCCGAAGACCGTCCTGGACCTGCCGGACTTCGCCACCGACTCGGCGATGACCGTCCCGGCGCCGGAGCGCCCGTTCCGGTCCGCGCTGGCGGACGCCGCCTACGAGGAGGCGGGCATCGGCCCGGAGGACCTGTCGCTCGCCGAGGTCTACGACCTGTCCACGGCCCTGGAGCTGGACTGGTACGAGGACATCGGGCTGTGCGAGGCGGGCGGCGCCGAGGAACTGCTCCGGTCCGGCGCCACCGCACTGGGCGGGCGCATCCCCGTCAACCCGAGCGGCGGGCTCGCGTCCTTCGGCGAGGCCATCCCGGCGCAGGCGATCGCGCAGGTGTGCGAGCTGACCTGGCAGCTGCGAGGCCAGGCCGAGAGCCGCCAGGTCGACGGCGCGCGGGCCGGCATCGCCGTGAACCAGGGCCTGTTCGGCCACGGCTCCGCCCTCATCGCCGTCCGGTGACCCGCCGTCCGTGATCAGGCGACGGTGAAGCCGTCGCAGGCCATGAAGAAGGCGTCGCCGTTCGGGTGCACATGCATCCACACGACGGTCCAGACTCCCTTCATCAGCGGGTACGTGCCGTTGCCGGCGCCCTTCCACTGGAAGTCGGCCGGGTACTTGAGGCCCACGTCCTCGTTGTTCTTCGGGACGAGCTGCGGCTTGCTCTGAACCACGCCGGTCACACCGTTGCCCTGTTGTTCCGAGGGCGGGCGGATCTGCGCGGCGACGTAGTAGCCGGACGGCTGCGCGTACTTGAAGCGCATGCTGAGTTCGACGCTCTTCCCGGTGACCGGCTGGCGCGGCGCACTCCTCTGCAGGTCGTTGGCGAGGGCGTCGTCCTCGGGACGGACGGCCGGCAGGCAGGTGAAGTTCTCCTGGGAGAACCGCGTCGTCTGGAAGTCGTTGGTGGGCTGCTTCACGAAGATGACGTCGGGGGGACGGCCGCCGGGACCGGGCGTCCGTCCGGCCGGTGAGCCGCTGGAGGACGTGGTGGGACCGCCGTTCGCGCCCTGACCGCCTTGGGAGTTGTTTCCGCTGGGCGAACCGGCCGAGCCGTTCGGGTCGTCGTCGCCGTTGAAGAGAGAGCGCGCGCCGAAGGCGCCCGCCAGCACGACGACGACCACCCCGGCGGCCGCCGCGAAGACGGCGGCGCGCGACCGTCCGAGCGCGCCTCCGCCAGGCACGGTCCTCGTGCGCTCCGGCGGGACGAGGCCGGACGCGGCGGCGTCGTGGAGGCTGGCCGGCACCGGGGGCGGCGAACCCACGACCCGCAGGTAGGCGGGGTCGGCGGCGAGCGGCGTCGGGTCCGCGGCCAGCGGGACCAGCCGCTCCAGCGTGACCCGCGCGCCGGGGTCCTTGGCGGCGCAGAGCCGGACGAGGTCGGCGACGCGCGGGCCGGCGCCGTCCAGGTCGATGTCGCCGCTGAGGGTGCGGTGGATGATCGCCTCGATGCGGCCGCCGCCGAACGGGGGGCGGCCGGTGGCGGCGTAGGCGATCGTCCCGGCGAGCGAGAACACGTCCGACGCGGGCAGCGGCTCCTGCTCCCGGACGACCTCGGGCGCGACGTAGCCGGGGGTGCCGTTCCAGGCGCCGGTCTGGGTGATCTGCGTCTGGTCCTCGCCGCGCGCGATGCCGAAGTCGATCAGCCGCGGCCCGTCCGGCGCCAGGATCACGTTGCCCGGCTTGAGGTCGCGGTGCTGGATTCCGTGGCCGTGGATCTCCAGCAGCCCCTGCGCGAGGGCGCCGAGCAGCCGCACGCACGTGTCCGGGGGCAGCGGGCCGCGCTCGGCGACGGCCTGCCGGAGCGTCGGCCCGGGGACGTACTCGGTGGCCAGCCAGTAGGGCGGGGCGTCCAGCCCGGCGCCGACCATCGCGGCGGCGAACCGGCTGCGCACCCGCTCGACGGTCGCGACCTCGCGGCGGAACCGGGCGAGCGCCTGCGGCCCCTCGAAGTCCTCGCGGATCACCTTGAGCGCGACATGCCGGCCGGTCCCGGTGAGCCCGAGGTACACCTGGCCCATCCCGCCCGCGCCGATGCGGGCGACCAGCGGGTAGCCGCCGATCGCGGCGGGATCCTCCGGGCGGAGTGGTTCCACGCTTCACCGGCCCCTCGTCGTCACGTTCCGCCGAGGCATGATCTCATTCCGCGCGGGATGGCGCGTACCGGATCAGCCGGACTTCCGGGCGACGTGCAGGGCCCAGCCGATGAGCGGCGCCTGGAACGGGAGGCGGCCGTAGGCGGCGGCGCGCAGCGGCAGCGGGCGGTGGCGCCAGTCGTAGGCCATCTTGATGTTGGCGGGGAACACCGCGGCCATGAGGCCGGCCGTCGCGAGCGCGCCCGCCTTGCGGGTGCGCGGGTGGGCGATGGCGGCGCCGCAGGCCAGTTCGGCGACGCCGCTGAGGTAGGTCCAGGTCCGCGGGCGGCCGGGGAGCCGCTCGGGGATGAGCGCGTCGAACGGCTTGGGGGCGATCATGTGGAGGGTGCCCATGCCGGCCATGAGGGCGGCCAGCCGGCGGGTCGCGCGGGACGAGTCGGTCATACCCGAAGTCTGGCAGATCGGACTCGGCGTCCAATAGGGCGCCCTGCGGATCGGGCCGCTGTGACCCAAATCACGGCACTGACCCTGTGTGACCAGCGGCGTAGCGGTCACGTGTCAGATGTCACCGCTTGGGCGGGTCTGCGAAGTTCTGGGCAGGGTTAGATTTGTACTGACCGGTCAGTGCAATTTCTCCGGAGGGTCGCGATGACGCCCGAGCACCAGACTCCGGGAACGGCCGCCGCGGCCGGGGGGACCGCCGCGACCGTTCCCGGACCCCGCCCGATCGGCTCCGGGGCCGGCGGGGGCCGCCCCGGGGCCGAGGGCTCCTCCCCCGCACGCGGGTCGTCCGTGCGGGCGCTGGGCCTCGGCGTGCGGGGCGCGCGCGGGTGGGTGTTCCGGGACGTCGGCCTCGACGTCCCGGCCGGCGCGCTGGTCGCCGTCAGCGGCATCGCCGGGACGGGACGGACCGCGCTCCTCCTCACCCTCGCCGGACGCATGAAGGCCACCGAGGGCACGGTCGCGGTCGGCGGGTTCACCGGGCTCAGGGCCCTCCAGCGGGTCGCGGCGCTCGGCATCGTGCCGGGCGTGACGGAGCCGGACCCGGCGCTGACCGTCCGCGAGCACGTGACCGAGGCGCTTGCCCTGCACGAAGGCGTCCTCGGACGGTTCCGCGGCCGCGAGGCACGGCGCCGCGAGGCTCTCGAACGAGCCGGCCTGGACGTCGATCCCCGGACGCCCGCCGAGGAACTCGCGCCGGACGAGGCCCAACTGCTCGGCGCCGCCCTGGCACTCGTCGGCGACCCGGGCCTGCTCCTGCTCGACGACGTCGACGAGGGCCTGCCCGCCGACCGGCAGCGCGCCCTGTGGCGGCGCCTCGCCGACATCGCGGCCACCGGCGTCACCGTGATCGCCGCCTGCCACGACGCCGCCCCCGCCGAGGGCGTGGCCACGCACGCCCTTTCGCTTTAGGAGTTCCCCCCGATGAGACTTCCCGCGTTGACGACGGGCGGCCTGGAGCTGCGCCGCTTCCAGCGCAACCGGCTGACCCGCGTCGCGATCGCCGGCCTCGTCTTACTGCCACTGCTCTACGCAGGGCTCTACCTATGGTCCTTCTGGGACCCCTACGCCCGCCTTCACCATGTTCCGGTCGCGCTGGTCGTCAAGGACGAGCCCGCGAAGGCGAACGGCAAGACCGTCCACGCCGGGGCCGACCTCGCGGACGAGTTGAAGAAGCGCAAGGTCTTCGACTGGCAGACCGTCTCGGCCGCGGAGGCGGACAAGGGCGTGCGGTCTGGGAAGTACTACATGTCGCTGACGATCCCGTCCGACTTCAGTTGGCGCATAGCGTCGCCGTCCGGAAACGGGACGCCCACACCTGCCGGACTGCGGCTCCAGATGAACGACGCCAACAACTACGTCGTCGGGACGCTCGCCCAGGCCGCGTTCAAGGAGATCAGCGCCGCCGCGGGCAGCGAGGCGGTGCACGGCTACTTCGACCAGATCTTCCTGTCGTTCGGCAAGCTGCACGATGAGCTGGGCAAGGCGGCGCAAGGAGCGGACAAGCTCGCCGAGGGCTCCGGCCAGGCGCAGAACGGTGCGGGCAAGCTCGCCGAAGGCGCGGGCGAGGCGAAGACGGGGGCGGGCAAGCTCAAGGGCGGCATCGACGATGCCCGCTCAGGCAGCGGCAAGCTGACGTCCGGCCTGGACGACCTGCGCACCGGAACCGGCCAGGTCGCCGCCGGCATGCAGCAGCTCACCACCACCGTCGACCGGGCGAGCAACACCCTCGTTCCGCTCCTCAAGGAGAACGCACCCGAGATCCGGCAGGCGGCCTTGGCCGTCGCGCAGGGCGCGGACGCACTCGCCGACGGCGCCGACCGTCTGCCCGCACAGACCGGTGCGGCGGTGGAACGGGCGGAGAACGCGCAGGCCGAGCTGAAGACCTACCTCGCCGCGCACCCCGAAATACCCCCGGACGTCCGGAACGACCTCGCCCGGGCGGCCACGCAGGTCGTCGTGGTGGCCAAGCAGGTGGACGGATACGTCCGCGACCACGACGGCGACCTGCGCAAGGTCGCGGCCGACGCCCACACGGTCGAGCAGACCGCCCGAGAAATCGCCAAGGACGCCCCGGTCTTGGCCGCCAAGGTGGAGAAGGCCCGCCAGAACGTGGACCGACTCAACGCCGGAACGCACCGGATCAACGCCGGCGCCGGGCAACTACTCGCTGGATCGTCCCAACTCACCAACGGCCTCGGCACGCTCTCGGGCGGCGCGGGGCAACTCCGCAACGGACTGGGCCGACTCTCCACCGGCGCAGTGACGCTGGAAACGGCCCTGGCGCAGATCTCGAACGGCAACGAACAACTCGCGAACGGCCTGGACGACGGCGTCGCCCAGATCCCGAACTACAACGACGACCAGCGCTCCGCCCGCGACGACATGATGAGCGACCCGGTGCGCCTCGCCAGCACGACGGACAACAAGGTGCCGAACTACGGCACGGGCTTCGCACCGTTCTTCATCCCGCTCTCCCTCTGGGTCGGCGGCATGATCATCTACATGCTGCTGCGCCCGCTGAACCCGCGCGCCCTCGCCGGAACCGCCCCCGGACGCCGCGTGGCCCTCGCCGGCTGGCTGCCCGCCGCGGCGATCGGCGTGGCACAAGCAGGCGTCGTCCTGGCCGTCCTGCACTTCACCCTCGGCCTCCGCGCCGAACACTGGCCCGCCCTGATCGCGTTCCTCGCCCTCGCGTCCGCCGCGTTCCTGGCGGTGATCCAGTGGGTGAACGCCCGCTTCGGCCCGATCGGCCGGATCATCGCGCTGGCGCTCCTCATGCTCCAGCTCACCTCGGCCGCCGGCACCTACCCGATCGAGACGAGCCCCGGGTTCTTCCAGGCGATCCGCCCGTACCTGCCGATGCCATGGGTGGTGGACGCCGTCCGCCACCTGATCAGCGGCGGGCCCATGACGTCCGTGTGGCAGGGTTGTGCGGTGCTGATCGTCTTCCTCGCCGGCGGCCTCGGCCTCACCGCCTCCGCCGTCCGGCACAACCGAGTCTGGACGATGAAGCGGCTGCACCCGGCCCTGAAGCTCTAGGAGGCGCGAACGTGGCGCGCGGCGCGACCCGGGAGAAGCTGTTCGCCTCCGCGATCGAACTGATCGCCGAGAGCGGTCTCGCCGCGACCACCGTCGACCAGATCGCCGAACGGGCGGGCGTGGCCAAGGGCACCGTCTACTACAACTTCGGCAGCAAGGCCGCCCTCTTCTCCGCACTCCTGGAGTACGGCGTAGACCGGCTGGCCACCGCCCTGCGGGACGCGGCGTCCGGCAGGGCTCCCCTGGACGCCCTGGAAGCCGTGGTCGCCGCCGAACTCGCCTTCATCGGCGAACACGAGTCGTTCGCCCGGATCCTGATCGCCGAAACCTGGCGCGCGGGCGGCGACTGGCAGCACGCGGCCCGCCTGATCCGCTCACGCGCCATAGAAGTGGTCGCCGAGATCCTCCGCGAAGCGGTGGCCGCCGGCGACCTGCGCCCCGACCTGGACACGGACACGGCCGCGTCCGCCGTCTTCGGCATGGTCCTGACCGTCGCCCTGGACTGGCGCGCCCTCCAACCCGCGCGCCCCCTGGCCGACGTCCAATCAACCCTCCTGGACCTCCTCCGAGGCCGCCTGACGTAACCGGCTCCGGCGCCTAGGGGAGCTTGCGGATCTCCTCTATGACGGCGGGCATCACTTCGTTGTTGTGGCGGATCCAGTCGAGGAGGACGGCGACCTGGTCGTCGGTGTAGGTGGCCAGGTGGTCGCCGAAGGCGCGGGCGATCGGCTCGAAGTAGCGGCCGAACTGGGCGACGTTCTCCTCGACCAGCTCGACGATCACGCGGCGGCGGTCGTCGGGGTCGCGGGTGCGGCGGACGTAGCCGGCGCGCTCCAGGCGGTCGATCACGGCGGTGACGGCGCCGCCGGTCGTGATGCCCATGAGCTGCGCGAGCTGCCCCGGCGTCTGCGGGCCGTCCAGCGTCAGGGCGTTCACGCACTGCGCGTCGGTGACGTTCATGCCCGCCTTGCTCGCGGTGGCATGGTGCAGCAGCACCGTGAACATGGTGCTGCGCTGCATCGCCATCTGCAGCTCGCCCGCCATCCGCTCGCGCTCCGGGGTCGACACACCCCACCTCTCCCTCTTTTTCTCTCACATAGAGATGCTCATTTCAAGAGCGACTCCGTGAGGGAGATTCTATCGGGCGCGGACGAGCCGGGACCAGCCGGGAGGGCCGTGTGGCGCAGCCGACACGGCCCGGCGATCGGAACGGTCCAGAACGGGCCCTATCATGGGTTTTGTTAGGACCGCTAACAGGGGTCCGCTCCTGGCCCCGAATCCCACGAAGGTTCGGGGCCGCCCCTGTCTACTGCGCTCGTCTACTGCGCCTCTTCGGCGATCTGCTTCGCCCAGCGGTAGTCGGCCTTGCCCGCCGGGGAGCGCTTCATCTCGGCGACGAAGGCGTAGACGCGGGGCACCTTGTAGCCCGACAGTTCCTTGCGGCAGTGCGCGTCCAGATCCTCCGACGACGGCTCGGCTCCCGACGGCTGGATCACGGCGGCCACGCGGTTGCCCCAGCGCTCGTCCGGAATGCCCGTCACGACCGCGTCGTAGACGGACGGGTGGCCCTTGAGGACGGCCTCGACCTCCTCCGGGAACACCTTCTCGCCGCCGGTGTTGATCGCTTGGGAGCCGCGGCCGTAGACGGCGATCGACCCGTCCTCCTCCACGGTGGCGATGTCGCCGGTGAGCAGCCACCGCTTCCCGTCCACGACGGGGAAGGTCTTCGCGGTCTTCTCCGGGTCGTTGTAGTAGCCCTGCGCGATGTGGCCGGTGCGGGCGACCTGGCCGATCACGCCGGAGCCCGGCTTGACCGGCTGGAGCGCGTCGTCCAGGACGGTGACGTTCTCCACGTCCGGCGCGAACCGCAGGCCCTTCTCCGGGGTCGAGCCGGCGACCGCCTCGGCCGTCGAGCCCGACTCGGTGGAGCCGAAGCGATCCATGATCATCGTGTTGGGGAGCAGCTTCTGGATGCGGTCCCGGACGGTCCCGGTGAAGATCGCGCCCGTGGAGACGTAGGCCAGCAGCGAGGACGTGTCGTAGTCGCCGCGCGCCAGCTCCTCCGCCATCGGGATCGCCATCGCGTCCCCGGTGATCGTCAGCGAGTTGACCTTCTCCCGCTCGATCGTCGCCCACACGTCGGCCGCGTCGAACTTGCGGGTGTAGACGAGGGTCGAGCCGATGAACCAGGCGATCCACGTGGCCACCTGCGCGGCGCCGTGCATCAGCGGCGCCACCGGCATCATGATCAGCGGGCCGCCGTTGCGGGCGTTCTCGACGATGTCCTCGGGCCTGGACGGACGCGGCACCGTCGGGTTCCAGAACGCGAGCAGGATCTGCTCGGTCGACCACATGACGCCCTTCGGCATCCCGGTCGTCCCGCCCGTGTAGATGATGTAGAGGTCGTCCTTGGAGCGCGGCGGGAAGCCCCGGGTCGCGTCCGCGTCCTTCAGCGCCTCCTCGTAGGCGACCGCCCCCGGGATGGACGGGCTGCCGCCGACCGCGATGAGGTGCCTGAGCGCGGGCACCTCCGGGACGGTCGCCGCGACCCGGTCCTCGAACTCGACGTCGTACAGCAGCGCGACGCTGTCGGAGTCCCGGTACACGTAGCGGAGCTCGGCCTCCACGTACCGGTAGTTGACGTTGATCGGCACGGCCCGGATCTTCAACACGGCGAGCAGCGCCGCCGCGTACTCGACGCCGTTGTAGAGCTGGACGGCGACATGCTGGCCGGGCCCGACGCCCGCGCCGGCCAGGTGGTGCGCGAGGCGGTTCGCCTGCTCGTCCAGTTCGGCGTAGGTGAGCCGCTGGTCGCCGCAGATCAGGGCGACACGGTCCCCGATCGCGTCCGCGACCCCTTCGAACAGGTCGGCATGGTTGTACTCCATCGGATGTCCTCCGGAGGGGGTAGTCGCGCCTTCGGTCAAGAGAATCAGGGTTTGTCGCTGCCGACTATCCACATGGCGAAGAACTGGGCGCCGCCGCCGTAGGCGTGGCCGAGCGCGCGGCGCGCGCCGTCCACCTGGTGGTCGCCCGCCTGGCCGCGCACCTGCAGCGCCGCCTCCGCGAACCGGATCATCCCGGACGCGCCGATCGGGTTGGACGACAGCACGCCGCCGGAGGCGTTCCACGGGATGTCGCCGTCCAGCGCCGTCGCGCCGGCCTCGGTGAGCTTCCAGCCCTCGTTGTCGCCGCAGAACCCGAGGTTCTCCAGCCACATCGGCTCGTACCAGGAGAACGGGACGTACACCTCGGCGCAGTCGAGCTCGCTGCGCGGGTCGGTGATGCCGGCCTGCCGGTAGACGTCCGCCGCCGCGTCCTTGCCGCCCTGCGGGCTGACGCTATCGCGTCCCGCGAACGACATCGGCTCCGACCGCATCGACGTGCCGTGCACCCACGCGGGCGGGGCCGGGGCCTTCTTCGCCGCGTCCTCCGAGGCCAGCACCATCGCGCAGGCGCCGTCCGACGACGGGCACGTCTCCAGGTAGCGGATCGGCTCCCACAGCATCGGCGTCGACTCGACCATCTCGCGGGAGATGCCCGGGATCTTCAGGTGCGCGTACGGGTTCTTCAGCGCGTTCTGCCGGTCCTTGACCGCGACGAGCGTCCCGATGTGGTCGGGTGCGCCGGCCCGCGCCATGTAGGCGCGGATGTGCGGGGCGAAGTAGCCGCCCGCCCCGACGACGAGGGACGTGGTGAACGGCCCGTTCACCGTCAGCGCCCACGTCGCGTTCGACTCCGACTGCTTCTCCCACGCGAGCGTGAGGACCCGGTCGTGCACCCCGGACTGGATCAGGTTCGCCGCGACGATCGCCGTGGACCCGCCGACCGAGCCGGCCGTGTGGACCCGCAGCATCGGCTTGCCGGTCGCGCCGAGCGCATCCGCCAGGAAGATCTCCGGCATCACGACGCCCTCGAACAGGTCGGGCGCCTTGCCGACGACGACGGCGTCGATGTCCTTCCAGGTCAGCCCGGCGTCGTCGAGGGCGCGGCGGGCCGCCTCGCGGAGCAGGCCCGCCATCGACACGTCCAGCCTCTTGGTCTTGTACTGGGTCTGCCCGACGCCGATGACCGCGCAGGATTTAGCCATTGTTCTCTCCCGACAGCACGCAGACGAGGTTCTGCTGGAGGCAGGGGCCGGACGCGGCGTGCCCGAGCGTCCGGGACGCCGTCCCGTCGTGGATGCGGGACGCGGCCTCGCCTATGCGGATGAGGCCCGCCGCCATCACCGGGTTCGCGGACAGGGCCCCGCCGGACGGGTTGATCGTCACGCCGTCGCCCAGGCCGAGCGCCTCGCGCAGGATCAGCTCCTCGTGGCTGAACTGGGCGTGCAGTTCCGCGACGTCGATCCCGGTCGCGCCGGACTTCTCCCCCGCGATGCGGGTGGCCGCCGAGCCGGTCAGGTCGCGGACGCCGAGCGCGTGCGGCTCGGTGCGGTGGTCGATGCCGGTGATCCACGCGGGCCGCTCGCACAGCTCGCGCGCCTTGTCGCCGGCCGCCAGGACGATCGCCGCCGCGCCGTCGGTGACGGGCGCGACGTCGTAGGGGCGCAGCGGCGCCACGTCGTAGTCGTCGCCCTCGGGGTCCGGGAGATGCAGCGCGAACGGGTTGTCGCGGCCGGACGCCCTGGACCGCGCCGCGACGGCGCGCAGGTCGTCCTCCTTCACGCCCGACTTGTCCATGTACGCGCGGGCCTGGAGGGCGGCCATCGACACCTGGTCGACGCCGAGCGGCGCCAGGTGGTACGGGTCGAGCTGCTGGGTCATGATCGCGCGGAGGTCGCCCTGGGACGACTTGCCGAACCCGTACACCAGCGCGGTGTCGATCTCGCCGATCTGGAGCTTCACCCACGCCTCGTACAGCGCCCACGCGCCGTCCATCTCGACGTGGCTCTCGGCGATCGGCGGCCACGCGCCGAGCGTGTCGAGCGCGGAGACGAAGGCGAACGGCGCGCCCTGCAGGTAGTCGCACGAGCCCGAGCAGGTGAAGCCGAAGCGGGACAGCCCGGTCCGCTCCTTGATCTCGGTGATCACCGGCAGGACCATCTCGGTCTCCGCGATCCCCTGGTCCTCGCCGCTGTGCTGACTCTGTGCGAACGCGACGACTGCGACATCACGCATTACATGAAGTCCTTGATCTCTTCGAAGGGGACGTCGGGCTCGTCGATCGGCTCGAACCACTTGATGTTGGACATCGAGTGGGTCCACTCCTCGCGGGGCCGCCACGCCGCCTTCACCCGCATGCCCATCCGCACCTGGTCGGCCGGGATGCCCGCGACGAGCGTCAGCATCGTCAGGCCGGCGCCGTCCAGCAGGACGTACCCGGACACGAACGGCACCTCGGGCGCGCGCGGGTCGGGGATGTTGTTGACCGCGAAGGTGGTCACGGTGCCGATGTCCGGCAGCTCCACCTCCTCCGACGTCGGCACGCCGTCGCGCGGGCAGAAGCCCTTCATCGGCACGATGACCTTCTCGCACACCGGGCAGCGGTGCCCGATGAGCCGGCCCTCGGCGACCCCCTCCAGGAACCGGCCGAGCGCCTGCCCGCCCTTCAGCCGGTACTCCAGCGCCGCCTGCGGGTTGATCATGGTGACCTCGGGCAGGAAGCACTCGATGTCGCCGATCGTCCCGGTCCGCTCCGCGCGGTACTTCGGCCGCACCCGCATCCCGGTCTTCAGGAACTTCGGCGGTGCCGCGCCCTCCTCGAAGACGCCCAGGTCGAGCGCGTGCAGCAGCGCGGTGTCGGCGCCGTCCGGGCGGATCAGCGCCCACGCGAACGGACGGCCGAACGGATGCTCCTTGGCCGGGCGCGGCACCCACGACCAGGTCGTGACGGTGCCCGCCGGGCCGACCTCGACGAACTCGCCGGTGACGTCCTCGCCGGTCTCCGGGTCGCACTCCTGCGGCGGCACGAGCACCCTGCCGCCCGCCGTGCGGACGCCGACCATCCGGCCGTCGCGCAGCTCGCTGAGGAAGCGCCCGATCACCGGGCCGACCGACCGCGTGTAGCCGCCGGGGAACTCGACGACGTGATTGGGCTCAGATGGCACTGTCGCGGTCCTTCCAGTAGGGGTCGCGCAGTTTGCGCTTGAGGAGCTTGCCGTTGGGCTCGCGCGGCATCGTCTCGATGAAGTCGACGGACCTCGGCCACTTCATCTTCGCGAGCCGCCCCTCCAGGGAGGCGAGGATCTCGTCCGCCAGGGCCTGGCCGGGCTCGACGCCCTCGGCGGGCTCGATGACGGCCTTGATCTGCTCGCCCCACTCCTCGTCCGGGATGCCGAACACGGCCACGTCCCCGACCTTCGGGTGCACGACGATCTCGTTCTCGATCTCGGCCGGGTAGATGTTCGCGCCGCCCGAGATGATCATGTCGGCCTTGCGGTCGGACAGGAACAGGAAACCGTCCTCGGTCAGGTAGCCGATGTCGCCGACGGTGAAGTAGTCCTTGAGGCGGTTCTTCTCCGTCTTCTCCTTGTCGCCCTTGTACTCGAACTCGACGCCGGCCATCTTCATGTAGATCGTGCCGTGCGCGCCGGTCGGGACGGGGTTCCCGTCGTCGTCCACGATGAGCAGCTCGCTGATCGGCCACGCGTTCCCGACCGTGCCGGGATGGGCGCGCCAGTCGGCCGGGCTCGCGATCGTCCCGCCGCCCTCGGTCGCCGCGTAGTACTCCCAGATGCAGTCGCCCCACCAGTCGAGCATCTGGTGCTTGAGCGGCACCGGGCAGGGCGCCGCCGCGTGGATCGCGTGCTTCATGCTCGACACGTCGTACCGGGACCGGACGTCCTCGGGCAGCGCCAGCAGCCGCTTGAAGTGCGTCGGCACCATGTGGGTGTTGCTCACGCCGTGTTCTTGGATCATCCTCAGAGTGTCTTCGGCGTCCCAGCGGTCCATGTAGACGAGCGTGTGCCCCATCTGCAGGGCCGAGCCGCCGAACTGGGTGACGGCCGTGTGGTAGTTCGGCGAGGTGATCAGATGGGCCTGCTGCTCGCCCCCCGCCGGGCGTCCCGGGGTGATGCCGAACATGCCGAGCAGGAACGTCATCAGCTCGGCGCTGTCGTCAGGGTCGATGTCGGCCAGCGCCCGCTTCACGCCCTTCGGACGTCCCGTCGTGCCGGACGTGTAGTGCATCGTGGCGCCGTTGCTGCGGTCGTCCGGGAGGGTGCCGGGCTGCCCCTCGACCAGTTCCGCGTACGGGCGGAAGCCCTCGACGTCGCCGAAGGCGAACCGCCGGTGCGCCTCGATCTCCTCGCCGGCCCGCGCGCCCTCCGCGGCGTACCGCTCGTGGACGAAGAACGCCTTGGCGTCGCTGTCGGAGACGATGTAGCCGATCTCCGGGCCGGTCAGATGCCAGTTGATCGGCGTGTAGTACCAGCCCGCCTGGAGCGCCGCCAGGTAGAGGACGAGCCCCTCCACGCCGTTCGGGACGAGGCCGCAGACGCCGTCGCCCTTCTTCAGGCCCAGCGCGCGCAACCCGTGGACGAGCCGGTTCGAGCGGGCGAGCAGGTCGCCCGCGGAGTACTTCGTCCCGTCCGGGTCGACGGCGGCGATCCACTCGGGATCGGCCTGCGCCAACCGCCAAAAGCCCATTGACCCCATCGGATCTCCCTACGTGAGCACGGTGGGCACCGACACCCGAGGCGGCGCCCGGCGCCCAAAGTAGATCACGTTCTCGTTTTGGAGTTCAACCCCTACCGGTAGGGCGACGGCTTAACTAGAATCTGTTCTCGTTTGTAAGTTCGAGCTGGAGGAACAATGACGGAACGGCTGCCGATCAGCACCGAGCACTGCATCGTCGAGCGCGACGGGCACGTCGTCATCGTCACGATGAACCGTCCGGAGGCGCGCAACGCGCTCAGCTCCTCCATGCTGGTCGGCCTCGCCGACGCCTGGGCCTACATCTCCGACACCCCGGAGGTGCGCGCCGCCATCCTCACCGGAGCCGAGGGGACGTTCTGCGCCGGTGCCGACCTGAAGGCGATGGGCCGGCAGCCGTCCGACCCCCGCGTCCAGGAGCGCATGGCCCAGATCCCCAACTTCCACTGGAAGGGGCTCCTGCGCGAGGGCCAGCCGACCAAGCCCCTGATCTGCGCGATCGAGGGCTACGCCGTCGCGGGCGGCACCGAGCTGCTCGTCGGCACCGACCTGCGGGTCGTCGCGGAGGACGCCACCCTCGGCCTGTACGAGGCGAAGCGCGGGCTGTTCCCCATGGGCGGCTCGGCGATCCGGCTCCCCCGCCAGATCGGCTACGCCAACGCGATGGACATCCTCCTCACGGCCCGCTCGGTCACCCCGCAGGAGGCCCTCGCGATGGGGCTGATCAACAAGGTCGTCCCGTCCGGCACCGCGCTGGCCGCCGCCCGCGAACTCGCCGGCCAGATCGCCGAGTGCGGCCCGCTCGCCGTCCAGGGGATCCTGCGCACCTACCGCGAGACCCAGCACCTGTCCGAGGAGGACGCCCTCAAGATCTCCGACGAGATCGGCTGGCCCGTCATCGGCTCTGAGGACGCCAAGGAGGGCTCCCGCGCCTTCAAGGAGAAGCGTCCGGCCGTCTACCAGGGCAAATAGAACCTTCCTGACGAAGCAGACCTCGTCCGCGCAGCGCCGGTGATCCGTCATCACCGCCCTGTAGGCTCCGACGCATGAGCGCAGAACCGATCGGGCCCGCCCCTCGTACCACCGGGCCGGACGAGTACGAGGTCATTCACCTGGGTGGTGAAGCGGCGGCGGTCGTGCCCCTGGACGACTACAGAAGGCTGAAGGCGCTGGAGCAGGCGGCCACTCCGGAAGCCCTGGACGCGGCCGAAGCCGCCGCCCGCTCCGCCGCCATGGACGAGTGGGAAGCGGCCGGGCGCCCCGGCGCCGTGTCCCACGAGGAGTTCATGGCCGAGATCCTCGGCAGCGGCGTGTGAAGATCGAGTGGACAGAAGACGCGCAGCAGACGTTGCGCCGGTACATGCTTGACCAGCAAGGCATGCACGCCATCGCCGTTGCCGTGCGCAAACTGGTCGAGAACCCTATGCCGGCGGCGGCCTTCCCCTGGGGGAAAGAGGGTGACTACAGGCTGCGGGTCGGATCGTATCGGCTGATGTACCGCCACAGCGGCGACGTGATCACCATCGGTCACGTGAGCCGCGTCGCAACCTGACCGAAGACGGCCCCGGGCGCCGCTGCGGGGGAACAGCGGCGGCCGGGGCCTGCGGGGCGGATCAGCCTTCGGTGATGGTGTTGAGGCGCTCGATGGCCTCGACATACTCCTCGATCAGGTCGTAGACGACCTGCGCGGCGGGCTTCACCTGGTTCATCGACCCGACGATCTGCCCCACCGGGAACGTGACCAGCTCGCCGTCGCCGGACCGCTGGATGCGGGGCAGGGCGTCCGCGATCAGCATGAACTGCATGGGCATCGGCAGGTAGCCGGGCGAGTCCTCGCCCTCCCACGCCTCCGTCCACGCGGTCTTGAGGAAGCGGGCGGGCTTGCCCGTCCAGGCCCGGGACCGGACGGTGTCCCGCGACGTGGCGCCGAGCAGCTTCGGCAGGGCGCGCTCCGGCGTGTCGGCCTCGTCGACCGTCAGCCAGATCGAGCCGGTCCAGGCGCCGTCGGCCCCGAGCGCCATGCCCGCGGCCATCTGCCGTCCCCGGCCGATGCCGCCGGCCGCCAGCACGATGGTGTCCTCGCCCACCGCGTCGACCACCTCGGGGATCAGCACCATCGTTGAGACGTCACCGGTGTGGCCGCCGGCCTCGGTGCCCTGCGCGACGATGATGTCGACGCCGACCTCGACCTGCTTGCGGGCGTGCCGCGCGTTGGACGCGAGCCCCGCGACCTTTACACCATGCTCGTGCGCCTGCTCGACGACGTCCGCCGGGGGCGGGCCGAGCGCGTTGGCCAGCAGCGCGATCGGGTGCTTGAGCGCCACCTCGACCTGCGGGCGCGCGGTCACGTCCGTCCAGCCGAGCAGCGCCTTGCCGGCCTGCTCGCTGGGCGGGTCGACCCCGTGCTCGGCGAGCAGGTTCTCCAGGAACTCCTTGTTCTGCGCCGGGATCATGCCCTGCAGCTTGCCGAGCAGCTCCTCGGCGTCGCCCATGTCGGCGCCCTCGTACTTGGCGGGCATGACGACGTCCACGCCGTAGGGCTTGCCGCCGACATGCTCGTCGATCCACTTGAGCTCCAGCTCAAGCTCCTCGGGGGTGAAATGCAGGGCGCCGAGGACGCCCATGCCGCCGGCGCGGCTCACCGCCGCGACCACGTCGCGGCAATGACTGAACGCGAAGATCGGGTACTCGATGCCGAATAGTTCGGTGACTCGTGTCCGCACACCCCCGACCCTAGGCGCGCCCACACAAAACTGCAACAGGTTCTAGTTGCAAATCTCCCGACCACCACCCATGCCGTCTCCACATAGAACACGTATCACAAACGCCCGGCGTGGCAAGGACACGAGCGCCACCCGAACGAGCCAGCCGCCGGACGCACACCACCCCGCCCTACGGCGCACCGCCGACGCGGGGCTCGTCGACTTGCGGCGTGTTGTTGTTATGAAGCGCCGCAAAGCAACAACACGCCGCAAGTCAACGCGCTCACCGAACCTGGGTGGACGACGCACGCCGGCCGACATCGACCCAGCGAGCGGCGAGCCCGGCGCCCACACATCAACAGCGCGGCACCGCAAGCGGCGCAGGGACGCGGGCGGCGCAGGTGGCGCGGGCGGCGCAGGTGGCGCGGGGCGCGGGGAGGCGCGGGG
>NZ_SMKY01000132.1 GCF_004349235.1 Actinomadura darangshiensis
CGGGTGAACGCCTCGTCGAGGTCCCGTTCGGCCGCCTCCGTGAACAGCGACGCGTCGTATCCGGCCGGCGTCCCGTGCGGGACGATGCGCAGGACGCGCTGCAACGCCGTCGTGAGCTGCTCGAACCGCGACGACCGCAGCAGCCCCGCGAGGTCGGTCGCGGCCTGGGCGGCGTGGGCGGGCGCGTCCGCGTGCGGCAGGACGGCCCTGACGATGTTCACCGGGTGCCCCTCGTCCAGGAGGTTCTGCTCCAGGCGCCGCGCGACGAACCGGCCCGCCTCCGCGAGGGCGTCGGCCGGGACGTCGACGGGCTGGTGCCGGGCGGCGGCGGCGAGGGCGTCCCCGACCGTGATGGGCGCGAGGCGCGGGACGTCCCGCAGGATCGCGGTCAGCGCGAGCGCCGCGCGCCGCAGCCCGAACGGGTCGGAGCTGCCGGTCGGGGCGGACCCGACGGCGAACAGCCCCGCCAGGAGATCGAGCCGGTCGGCGACGGCGAGCACGGCCCCGGTGGCCGACCCGGGCAGGGCGCCGCCGGCCGACCGGGGCAGCTCCATCTCGTAGAGGGCCTGGGCGACGGCGCCGTCCTCGCCCGCGCGGCGGGCGTACTCGCGGGCCATCGTCCCGGCGAGGCTCGACAGCTCGATGACCATGGACGAGGCCAGGTCGAACTTGGCCAGCCCGGCGGCCCGGAGCAGCGCCGCCCGCTCCTCGCCGCCGAGGTCGAGCCGGCCGGCGAGGTCGGCGGCGATCGCGGCGATGCGCGACGACCGGTCGGCCATGGAGCCGAGGCGTTCGGTGAACGTGAGCCTGCCGAGCCCCTCCTTGATCTGCTCGGGCGTGCTGCCGAGATCCTGCCGGTAGAAGAACGACGCGTCCTCGTAGCGCGCGCGGAGGACCGCTTCGTTCCCGGCCCGGACGGCGTCGTGGTCGCACTCGCCGTTGGCGACCGTGACGAAGTGCGGCAGGAGACGGCCCGTGGACGCCCGCACCGGCAGGTACCGCTGGTGCTTGCGCATGACCGTCGTGAGGATCTCCTCGGGCAGGTCCAGGTACTTCTCGTCGAACGACCCGAGGATGGACACGGGCTCCTCGACGAGATCGACGATCTCTTCGACCAGGCCGTCCTCGCCGGCGAAGTCGATCGTGCCGCCCCGGCGCCGCGCCAGGGCTCCGGCGTCCTCGACGACGCGGGCCCGCCGCCGCGACGGGACGGGCTCGATCCCGTGCTCGCGCAGTACCGGGACGAGCGACGGCGCGTCCGGCACCTCGACCAGCGGCGACGCGGCCGTGCGGTGGACGCGTGTGGACCGGCCGGCCGTCATGCCCGCGACCGTGAACGGGATCTCCTCGCCGTCCAGCAGGGCGAGCAGCCAGCGGATCGGGCGGGCGAACGACAGTCCGGGCGCGTTCCACCGCATGTTCTTCCCGGCGCGGAGCCCGGCGACGATGTCCGGTAGCTGGGCGGCCAGGACCTCGGCGGCGGGACGTCCAACGACCTTCCGGACGAATCCGGCGTACTCCCCGCCCGACACGGTCACCCGCTGGACGTCCGCCACCTCGATGCCCTGCCCCCGCGCGAAGCCCAGCAACGCCCGCCTCGGCTGGCCGGAGTCGTCGTAGGCGGCGGCGAGGCGCGGCCCCTTCACGACCTGCTCGGTGTCGGGCTCGCGCGGCTCCAGGTCGCGGGCGACCACGATGATCCGGCGGGGCGTCGCGCACGTGTCGAGCGAGGACGCGTCCGTGTACAGCCCGGCCTCCTCCAGCTCGTCCCGCAGCCGGCCCGCCACGTGCTCGGCCGTCCGCGCGACCTCCCCCGGCGGCAGTTCCTCGACACCGATCTCCAGCGCGAACGCCCCGGCCGTCCGCAGGTCCGGCAGAACGGGCCGGCCCGCGTCGGCGGTGCGGGTGGTGGCGTCTCCCAGCGGATGTCCGAGCTCGGCCCTGCGCTCGACCCACAGCGCGGCGACCTCGTGGGCGAGCCCGCGCATCCGGGCGAACGCGCGGGCGCGCTCGGTCGTGCCGATGGCGCCGCGCGCGTCCAGGACGTTGAACGCGTGCGAGCACTTCAGCACGTACGAGTGGGCCGGGACGGGCAGCCGGGCGTCCAGCATCCGCCGCGCCTCGGCCGCGTACGCCTCGAACAGCTCCCGGTTCGTCGCGATGTCGGCGTCGTCCAGGTAGTAGCGGCTCATCTCGTACTCGGCCTGCCCGAACGCCTCCCCGTAGGAGATGCCGGGCGCGTACGCGATGTCCTTGAAGTGGGAGACGCCCTGGAGCGCCATCACGATGCGTTCCATCCCGTACGTGATCTCGACCGAGACGGGGTCGAGCGTCAGCCCGCCCGACTGCTGGAAGTAGGTGAACTGGGTGATCTCCAGGCCGTCCAGCCACACCTCCCACCCGAGCCCCCACGCGCCGAGCGCCGGCGACGCCCAGTCGTCCTCGACGAACCGGACGTCGTGGGCGCGCAGGTCGATGCCGAGCGCGGCGAGGCTGCCGAGGTAGAGGTCCTGCGCGTCGCCCGGCTCCGGCTTGAGGATCACCTGGAACTGGGTGTGGGTCTGCAGCCGGTTCGGGTTGTCGCCGTACCGGGAGTCGTCCGGGCGGACGCTCGGCTCGGCGTAGGCGACCCGCCACGGCTCCGGACCGAGCACGCGCAGCGCGGTGGACGGGTTGAGGGTGCCCGCCCCGACCTCGGTGTTCATCGGCTGCGCGACGAGGCAGCCGCGCCCCGCCCAGTAGTCGGTGAGGCGGATCAGGGCGTCCTGCATGGTCAGCACGGGAGATCTCCAAGTGGGGCGGCGGACGAGTGAAGCCTAGGACCGCCCGAGACCTCGCTCTATCGCGACGCGCACCGGCGACGTCTCCGGCAGCGGGCCGGACGGGGCCAGCGGAGGCTGCGCCATGAACTTGGGCCGCGTGCCGCGGTGCGCCTGCGCGGCGTGCACGAGGAACGGATGGCACAGGTACACGTCGCCCGCCTCCCCCGCCGCCAGTGCGACCGGGCGGTGCTCGGTCGCCGGAACGGCCTTGCGCGCCAGCGGCATGAACCCGAGGCCCGGCTCTCCCGCCGGCTCCAGGATCTGCGGGACGTCGAGGTGGGAGCCGACCCGGACGCGGGTGGGCGCGTCGTCCTCGCCGACGTCCGAGAACAGGAACAGCATCAGCAGCGCGCGGTCCTTCGACGCCAGGTTCACCCGGTACCGCATGTAGTCGGCGGGGTCGCCGCCCTCGGCGGGGAAGCTCGCGTCGATGTGCCAGCCGTCGTCGCCGGGCGCCTCGTCGCTGGGGAACCGCACCGGGAACGAGCCGAGGCTGCCGCGCGGCTCCCAGGCGCCCTTCCCCACGACCGCGTCGAACGCGGCGTGCAGGCGCGGCGTGTTGGCGGCGGCCCGGAACGGCTCCTGGGCGTGGTCGCCGAGCCGCACCACCGGACGCGTCCAGGTCGCGGGGTCGCCGGGGTCGCAGCCCGTACCGCGCCAGAGGATCTCGCGGCACTCGGCGGCCAGCTCGCGGGGGAACGCCCCGGCCACCCGGACGAACCCGTCCGCGACGAAGGCGTCGACGTCGATCATGCGGCCAGCGTGCCAAAGCGGCCGCGGCCGGCGCGAACCATTTATCGGCGCATGACGTTCAGCTCGACGCCGCCGACGATGCGGCCGCGCAGCACCTCGGCGAGCCGGTCCGACACCCGCTGGACGGTGCGGCGCTCGTCGTGGCCGGCGACGACGGCGAACCGGACGGCCACGTCCGCGGACGTCCCCTCGGTGACGCGGACGCCGCTGACGGACTGGTCGGAGCCGAACGCGGCCTCGACGGCGGCGAGGACGTCCGGGTCCTCGTGCGGGGGCGGGACGGGACGGCCCTCGGCGAGCAGGTGCAGCCGCAGGCCGTCCACGGCGAACGGGACGGGCCCGGCGACGTCGACGACGAGCGCGTCGGCGGCCTCGTCGAGGGCGGCGCGGCAGGCGTCGCCGCCGCGCACCGTCACGGGGCGGGCGTCGGCGCGCCACGCCTTCATCGTCTCGGTGCAGGTGAAGGCGAGCACGCCCCGCCGCCCGTCGTCGCCGATGAGCGTGGGCAGCGCCATGTCGCTCGACTTCTCCCGGCGGAGCTCACCGGGAGCCACGTCCTCCTCCTCGGTGAGGACGGCGACGATCGGCACGAGGAGCCTGGCGCCCTGCAGCCGCCGGAGCACCGTGTGCGCGCCGACGCGCCCGGCGGCGTACCCGGTGAGGGCCTCACACAGCCGGGGGTCGGCGCTCCCGTCGTCCCCGGGGAACTGCGGTTCGGGAATCGTCAATCCGGACACGGCAGGAAGGGTATAGCCTCCGGCGACCGCGGTGGGCGACTATACGGATACTCTCCGTTTCGGGTTGGGTCAGCCCAGGTCCGCGATGGCGGCGACGGTGCCGCCGCCGGACGGGCCCTGGTGGACGGCCGCGACCGACACGAACACCGCCGGGTCGCCGGTGACCGAGGCCGCGACGCCGCCGACGCACGCCTTGATCTGCCGGTGCCAGTGCACGTCGGAGTCGTCCAGCATGATGTTGCGGCGTCCCCGGACCGAGCCGCCCGGGTCCGCCTCGCACTTGATGAACACGTTGACGAGCCGGTCGCCGAGGTCGGACGTGCGGGGCCGGTCGGGCAGCTCCAGGCCGGTCGCCTTGACCGCGTCCCAGATGCCGTCGGCGTCGAGGGCGTCCTTCATCACACCGTGCCCGGCCCGGTAGCGGCCGCCGATGCCGCGCACGTTGCCGACGACGACGATCTGGGCCCGGTCGAGCTCCACCCCGGACGAGCACGACGCGACGGACGAGTACAGCGACAGGTCCTTGTGGATCTGCTCCGCGGACGGCGTCTCGACCTCGCCGAGGGCGACCGCGATGCCGAGCGCCGTCGTCGAGTTGGAGATGTCCATCGACTTGAGGGTGTCCTCGGTGACGACGCCGTGGCCGCGCGACTTCGCGTCGTTGATCGTGTCGAGGGTCAGCAGCGGCGTCTTGGTCTGGACGTAGTGGACGTCGGCGGGGTCGTCGATCCCGGCGGTCTTCATCGCCTCGCGGACGCCGGCGGCGACCGTCTCGACCATCGCGGGCCGCCCGATGTCCTCCGGCAGGATGATGTCGCTCATCGCGACGCCCACCGACAGCCGCGGCTCCCGCGACCGCGGCGCCTTCGCCGGGTCGACGGTGGCGAAGACGGTCGCGTGCGGGCTGAGCACCCCGTCGGTGCCGCCGGACCACACCAGCGGGACGCGCGCGACCTCGTCCGCCGTCCGGGTGCCCTTGGCGATGAGGACCTCGCGGAACGCCCGGTCGGCCAGCAGCCGCGTGTAGTCGTTCACGCCGCCGTTGCCCTCGGTCTTGCCGACGACGGCGAGGACCCGGTCGGCCTCCAGGACGCCGTCGTCGATCAGCCGGGCCAGCCCGGCCGCGTCGGTCACGCTCTCGATGGGGATCTTGCGGACTTCGATCGGATCGGGCACGTCATCGCTCCTCAGCTGCTCTGGTCATCGATCTTTACCCCCTCGGAGTCCGGGCGTCACGCCTCGACGACCGTCCCGGCCTTCCCGTGGGCGGCGTCGCCGAGCCGGGCCAGCGACGCGATCGCCGCGCGGCGCCCGCCGGACGCGACGAACCGCCGCACCGCCTCGACCTTCGGGCCCATGCTGCCGCCGGCGAAGTGCCCGGCGGCGGCCAGCTCGGCCAGTTCCGCGACGGTCGTGCGCTCCAGCGGGCGGGCCCGCGGCGTCCCGAACCCGGCCATCGCGTTCTCGACGTCGGTGGCGATCACGAGGGTGGTCGCGTCGAGGCGCCGGGCCAGCAGCGCCGCCGCCAGGTCCTTGTCGATGACGGCCTCGACGCCGCGGAGCGCCCCGTCCACCCGGACCACGGGCGCTCCCCCGCCGCCCGCCGCGACGACGACATGCCCGGCGTCCAGCAGGGCCGCCGCCGCGTCCGCGTCGAGGATCTCCAGCGGCTCGGGCGAGGCGACGACGCGCCGCCAGCCGCGCTCGCCGAACCGCCGCCAGGTCTCGCCGAGCGCCATCGCCCGGCGCGCCTCCGCCTCCGGGAAGTAGCGGCCGATCGGCTTGGCGGGGGCGCCGAACCCGGGGTCGGAGGCGTCCACGAGTGTCCGCGTCACCACGGTGGCCACCGGGCGGGCGGCGCCGCACGCGGCCAGCGCCCGCTCCAGCGCGTTCATGATCATCACGCCGACGGTGGCCTGGGTCTGCGCGCCGCACCAGTCCAGCGGGACCGGCGGCACCACACCCGCCGCCAGCTGGTTCTTGATCAGCAGGTTCCCCACCTGGGGCCCGTTGCCGTGCGTGAGCGCGACCCGCGCGCCCGCCGCGACCAGCTCCGCCACATGCCGCATCGCCGCCTCGACGGCGGCCGCCTGGGCGTCCGGGGTGGCGCTGCCGTCCGGCGCGGTCATGGCGTTGCCGCCGAGCGCGATCAGGATCCGCTCGCCGCTGAGCGTCCCGCCGTTCCAGGTCACGGGACGGACGCTAGCCCGCGCGAAGGGCGGCGCTCACGGGCGAAATCCGCCCAACGAGCGCCGCTTCTTCGGCACTTTCTAGGGGCGTGCGCCGACCCGCCCCATCGTCGGGTACGCCATCGACAGGCCGTCGCCCGCGATGTCCTCGGCCGTGTGCGGCTCGGCGTGGGTGCGGCGGGTGAACCGTTCTCAGCGGAGGCGGGCGAGGCGCTCGACGGCCTCGTCGATGACCTCGTCCTTCTTGCAGAACGCGAACCGGACGAAGTGCGCGCCCGCCTCGGCGTGGTCGTAGAACACCTGCGTCGGGATCGCGACGACGCCCGCCTTCTCCGGCAGGGCGCGGGCCAGTTCCATGCCGTCGGTGAACCCGAGCGGCCGGATGTCGGCCTGCACGAAGTACGTCCCCTGCGGCCGGTAGGCGGTGAACCCGGCGGCCTCCAGGCCGGTGATGAGGCGGTCGCGCTTGGCCTGCAGCGACTTGCGCAGCTCCCCCACCCACGGGACCTCGTTGCGCAGCGCGTACGCGGCGGCCCGCTGGTAGGGGGCGCTGACCGCGTAGGTGAGGAACTGCTTGACCGTCTGGACGGCCCGGACGTACGGCGCGGGCGCCGTCACCCAGCCGGTCTTCCACCCGGTGACGGAGAACGACTTGCCCGCCGACGACACCGACACCGTCCGCTCGCGCATGCCGTCGAGCGTCGCGAGGGGGATGTGCTCGGTCTCGTCGAACGTCAGGTACTCGTACACCTCGTCGGTGATCGCGACGAGATCGTGCTCGCGGCAGACGTCCGCGATGGCCTCCAGCTCGGCGCGCGTGAACACGGTACCCGCCGGGTTGTGCGGAGAGTTGACCAGGATCGCCTTGGTGCGCGGTCCGACGGCGGCGCGCAGCTCGGCCGGGTCGAACGTGAAACGACCCTCCACCGGCCGCAGCATGACGGGCCTGCGGACGGCCCCGGCAAGCGCGATCACCGCCGCGTACGAGTCGTAGTACGGCTCGAAAACGATGACCTCGTCGCCGCGGTCGGCCAGCGCCAGCACCGAGGCGGCGATGCCCTCGGTCGCCCCGACGGTCACGAACACCTCGGTGGCCGGGTCGTACTCCAGCCCGTACCGCTCAAGCCGCTGCGCCGCCACCGCGTCCCGCAACTCGGGCAAGCCGGGGCCGGGAGGGTACTGGTTCGCGCCTGTCCGGATGGCGTCGACCGCGACGTCCAGGATGGAATCGGGGCCGTTGGAATCCGGGAAACCTTGGCCGAGATTGATCGATCCCGTCGAGACCGCCAGCGCGGACATCTCAGCGAAGATCGTCTCACCGAACCCGCGCATGCGCTCGACCAGTGGCTCACTCACGCCGCCCAGACTAACCGTGTCAGATCCAGCCCATTTCGCGGGCGGCCTGGAAGGCGCCCACGCGGTTGGACTCGCCGAGCTTGGCCATGGCGGTGGACAGGTAGTTGCGCACGGTGCCCTCGGACAGGTGCAGCTGCGTCGCGATGCGGGACGTCTCGGCGCCGGTGCCGGTGAGGCGGAGGATCTCGCGTTCGCGGTCGGTGAGCGGGTTGTCGCCCGCGGCCATCGCGCCGGCGGCGAGCTCGGCGTCCAGGTAGCGGCCGCCGCCGTGGATCTTGCGGATGGCGGCGGCGAGCTCGTGGGTGGGGGCGTCCTTGGCGACGAAGCCGCGGACCCCCGCGGACATGGCGCGGCGCAGGTAGCCGGGGCGGCCGAAGCTCGTGAGGATGCACACCGAGCAGCGGGCGGCGGCGGCGTTCAGCTCCTCGGCGACGGTGAGGCCGTCCGCGCCGGGCATCTCGATGTCGAGGACGGCGACGTCGGGGTCGTGCGCGGCGACGGCGGCGGCGACCTCGTCCCCGCGGCCGACCTCGGCGACGACGTCCAGGTCGGGTTCGAGGCCGAGGAGGGCGGCGACGGCGCCGCGGATGAGGTGCTCGTCGTCGGCCAGCAGGATGCTGATCACGCCGTCCTCCCCGCCGGGACGGCCTCCCCGGCGTCCGCCGCCTCGGCGCGCGGGAGCGGCACGGCGGCGCGCAGCAGGAACCCGTCGCGGCCGTGCCGGCCGGAGCTGATCTCGCCGCCGAGCACGGCGACCCGCTCGGCGAGCCCGGTCAGGCCCGAGCCGGCGGCGGTCTCCGCGCCGCGCACGCCGTCGTTGCGCATCTCCAGTACCACCGATTCACCTGCCACGGGGTCACCGTAGAGGGTGAGCGCGACCGCGCAGCGCCGGGCCTCGCTGTGCTTGATCACGTTGGTGGCGCCCTCGCGGATCACCCAGGCCAGCACCGCGCGGACCTCCGGCGGCAGCGCGGCCGGCGGGTCGCCGATCTCGCAGCGGACGCCCGCCGCCTCCAGCACCGCCCGGATCCCGGCCAGCTCGGCGTCCAGCTCCACCGCCCGGTACCCGCTGACGGCGGCGCGCACCTCGCGGAGCGCCTCCCGGGCGGCGCGCTGGACGTCGGCCATCTCGGCGGCGGCCCGGTCCGGGTCGTCGCGCGTCATCCGTATCGCCAGCTCGCTCTTCACCGCGATGAGCGACAGGCTGTGGCCGAGCAGGTCGTGCAGGTCGCGGGAGAAGCGGAGCCGCTCCTCGGTGACGGCGAGGCGGGCGAGGACGTCGCGGGCCGCGTGGGTCTCCCGGTGCAGCTCCCACATGCGCCGCTGGTACCGGTTGACGAACAGGACCAGGAAGCAGGTCACGGTGTAGATGGCGAACAGGATCGGGAAGATCGCGTACCAGGGCGCGTCCCCGTCGGGGAAGAGGCGGCCCGCGGCGACCGTGGCGATCGCGGCGACGAACGCCCCGGTGCCCGCGCACAGCGCGATGATCTGGTTGCGGCCGAGCGGGGACAGCGCCACCGCGGAGATCCAGAAGATGGGGATGACGCTGAACCACGGGCTGGTGAGGATCATCGCGCTCAGCGCGGCGGCGACGGCGCCGCTGGCCACGATGTCGCGCAGCGGCGCGCCGTCTTCGAGGCCCGTCCGGACGAGCCGCATGTAGTACCAGGTGAGCAGGCCCAGCCCGGCCAGCACCACGGCGATGAGCCACACGCCGGCGTGGCGGTCGCTGTAGGCGCTCTCGAGCCCGGCGAAGCCCGGGATGAGGAAGCCGACGGCGGCGAACAGGAACGAGCGGTACGTCACCCGCCGGTACCGTTCGAGCCTGCGGGCCGCCTGTTCTTCGATGTCCGCGGTGGTCGCGACCGTCATGTTCGTGTTCCTCCCCGGCCTCGCACTGTAATCGGTGATGGTCAGGCGTGCCGCGGCTCCCAGCGGAACCAGCGGGTGGCGAGGGCGCGGCCGAGGGCGGCCCAGAAGATCAGGACGAGGAACGACCGCACGCAGGCGAGCCAGCCTTCGCCGAACGCGAGGGACGCGTGCCCTGCCCCGTGCACGAAGTCCTGGCCGAAGTACCCGGTCCGGACGATCTCCACGACGGGACTGAGCGGGACGAACCAGCAGATCCGCTGGAGCCATTCCGGGAGGCCGTCCATGGGGAACATCACCCCGGCCCCGAGCATGCAGCCGAACATGATCGGCAGGACGGTGAGCTGCGCCAGCTCGGCGTTCGGGGTGATGCCGGACACCGCGAACGCCAGCGTCGCGAACACGGCGACGCCGCCCGCGAGCCCGGCGAGCACGAGGACGGGGTCGGCGGGGAGCCGCCCGCCCATCGCGGCGCCCAGCACGGCCAGCAGCGCGAGCGCCTGGACGGCGTACATCGCGGTCGCGGTGAGGATGCTGCCGCCGGTGATCTCCGCGTCCGTCAGCGCGGTGCCGCGCAGCCGCTTGAGCGTGCGGTCCTCGCGGCGGGCGGTGAACACGTTGACGAGGTTCATGAAGACGGCGAAGACGAGGAAGAAGCCCAGGTGGCCGGTGCCCTGCAGCAGGGCGCCGTCCACCCCGTCGATCTCCTGGCCGCGCATGGGGACGAGCATGCCCGCGAACAGGACCGGCAGGCCGACGACGGTGAACAGGGCGGTCCGGTTGCGCCAGAGGAGGGTGAGGTCGAGGCGCGCGACGCGCAGCACGGCGGCCGGGTTCATCGGGTGGCTCCTTCGGCGGTGCGCAGGAAGACGTCTTCGAGGGACGCGCTGCGCGCCCGCAGGCCGTCCAGCCGGACGTCCTGCTCGTCGGCCCAGCGCAGCAGCGCGTAGAGGCCGGCCTGGAGGCCGACGTCGTTGACGGTGTAGGTGGCGACGGTGTGGCCGCCGTCCACGGAGATGTCGGCGCGGGCGCCGCTCAGCTCCGGCAGTTCGGCGACCCGGAGGCGCTCCGGGAGCCGGAAGGTGATCCGGTCGCCGTGCCCTGCGACGACCTCGCCGACCGTGCCGGACGCCTCGATCCGGCCGCGGTGCAGGATCGCGAGCCGGTCGGCGAGGTGCTCGGCCTCCTCCAGGTAGTGGGTGGTGAGCAGGACGGTCGTGCCGCCCGCCACCACGTCCCGGACGGTCCGCCAGGTCTCGCGCCGGGCCTCGGGGTCCATGCCGCTCGTCGGCTCGTCCAGGAAGAGCACCGCCGGCCGGCCGAGCAGGGCCAGCGCGAGGTCGAGGCGGCGCTTCTGGCCGCCCGACAGCTGCCGCACCCGCACGCCGGCCTTCTCGGCCAGGCCCGCCATGCCGATGGCCTCGTCGCGGCCGCGCGCCGCCGGGGTGAAGCCGCGCCAGTGCTCGACGGTCTCGGCGACGGTGAGGTCGGCGAAGAAGCCGCCGTCCTGGAGCATGATGCCGATCCGCGGGCGGACCCGGCGGCGTTCCCGGTGCGGGTCGTGGCCGAGGACCCGGACCGTCCCCTCGTGGACGGCCCGGTGCCCCTCCAGGGTCTCCATCGTCGTGGTCTTGCCGGCGCCGTTCGTGCCGAGCAGCGCGAACAGCTCGCCCGCGGCGACGTCGAAGGAGATGCCGGCGACGGCCTCGAAGTCCCCGTACCGCTGGCGGAGGCCGTCGACGCGGACGGCGGCGCTCGTCTCCACGTTCGTTTCCATGCCACCAGCGTCGCGATCACGCGCGCCCGCCGGTAGAAGCGCGTGTCACCGGTTCCGGCGGCGCCTGTCAGCCGATCGGCGTGACAGCTGTCATCCCGACACGCTGATCACGTGGCCGCTGCCGGCGCGGTCGCCCGCCAGGTCGAGGAGGGCGACGGCCAGGTCGGCGCGCGCGATCGATACGCCGCCGAAGACGTTGCGGTCGGCCGCCCTGCGGTAGCGGCCCTTGCCGGGGGCGTTCGTGAGCCGCGGCGGGCGGACGATCGTCCAGCCGAGGCCCGAGTCGCGGGTGACGGCCTCGGCGGCGCGCATGTCGGCGAACGAGTGCTTGAGGACGCGCTCCAGGATCGGCTTCACCACGAACCGGGTGACCGGGTCGTCGCCCGGCCCGGCGTGGAGGCCGGCCGCGCTGGTGAGCAGGAACCGCTCGGTCCCGGTCGTCCGCATGGCGGCGATGATGGCGCGGGTGCTGTCCGCGCAGACGCTCGTCGGCGCGCGGCCGTCGCGGGTGCCGATGGCGGTGAGGACGGCGTCGCGTCCCTTGACCGTCTCCTCGATCGCGCCGGCGTCCATGACGTCGGCCTGGACGACCTCGGCGCAGGCGCGCACCTCGTCGGGCAGCGCGGCGGGGTCGCGGACGACGGCGGTCACGTCGTGCCCGGCGTCCAAGGCCCGCCGGACGGTGAGCACGCCGGTCCCGCCGGTCGCTCCGAAGACCGTGAGCCTCATCTGGGCCTCCTTGGCTGGTCGCATGGGTGAGTGAGTATTTACTAACCCCTATCGTGGTGAGCATTCACTCACCTGTCAAGGGGGCCCATTGAGCGCGCGCGAACGGATCCTGGACGCCGCGGCGGACATCATGCGGCGGCACGGGGTCGCCCGCGCCACCACCAAGGAGATCGCGAAGGCCGCTGGGTACTCCGAGGCGCTGCTCTACAAGCACTTCCGCGACAAGGAGGAGCTGATGCTGAGCGTCCTCAAGGAGCGGATGCCGGCGTTCGCCAAGGCGTGCGCCCCCGGCGAGGGGACCCTGGACGGCAATCTCGTCACCGTCGTCCACGGCGCGCTGCGCTTCTACCGGCAGGCGTTCCCGATGATGGCCTCGATGGTGTCGCAGCCGCGGCTGATGGAGGCGACCCGGGACTCGCTGCGCAAGTACGGCGCGGGCCCGCACGAGCCCGTGCGCGCCCTCACCCGGTACCTGGACGCCGAGCGCGGCCTCGGCCGGGTCGCGGCGGGCGCCGACACCGGTGCGGTCGCAGCCCTGCTGATGGGCGCCTGCTTCCAGCAGGGGTTCCTGCACTACTTCGCCGAGGGCGACGGCGGCCCGGACCTGCCGGAGTCGTTCGCGCGGGAACTGGTCCGCCCCGTCCTCGCGGAACTGCTCCCCTAGCGGTCGCGGGCGCGGACGAAGTCGACGTCCTCCGGCTCGCGGCCCGGCCAGGTCAGGCGGGTCGGCGTCACCGGCGTCTCGGCGACGAGCCGTCCCTTCGCGATCACGTGCGTCGGACGGGTCTGCCGGCGGACGGCGTCGAACGGCGACGCGGCGGGCAGCACGACGAGGTTCGCGGGCCGTCCGGGCGCGATGCCGTACCCGTCGCCGAGGCCGAGGACGCGCGCGGCCCGCTCGGTCACCATCGCGAACGCCTCGTCGATCTCGGCGGCGCCGGTGAGCTGCGCGGCGGCGATGCCGGCCAGGGCGACCTGGAGCGGGGAGGCGGTGCCGAGCGGGAACCACGGGTCCATGACGTCGTCGTGCCCGAACGCGACGTTCACCCCGGCGCCCAGCATCTCCTTGACCTGGGTGAGGCCGCGGCGCTTCGGATGGGCGTCGAAGCGCCCCTGCAGGCACAGGTTGGCGAGCGGGTTGCAGACGAGGTTGATGCCCGAGCGGGCCAGGATGCGCTGCAGCTTGTAGGAGTAGGCGCCGTTGTAGGAGCCCATCGCGGTCGTGTGGGACGCGGTGGCCCGGTCGCGGAGCCCGCCGCGCCGCGCGAGGGTGGCCAGCACCTCCACGAACCGGGACTGCTCGTCGTCGATCTCGTCGCAGTGCGCGTCCAGGCGCAGCCCGTACCGCTGCGCCATGTCGAAGGCGATCTCCAGGGAGCGGACGCCGTCCTCGCGGGTGTCCTCGAAGTGCGGGATGGCGCCGATCGCGTCCACGCCGCGGCGGGCGGCCTCCTCCAGCAGTTCCGCGCCGTCGTCGAAGGAGCAGATGCCCTCCTGCGGGAACGCGACGAGCTGGAGGCCGATGACGTCGGCGACCCGTTCGCGGACTTCGAGCATCGCGTCCAGCGCGACGAGGCCGGGGTCGGTGACGTCCACATGGCTGCGCACGTGCAGGACGCCGTTGGCCGCGTACCAGCGCAGCACCTCAGACGCGCGGTCGATGACGTCCTCGCGGGTGAGGAACGCCTTGCGCTCGCTCCACACGGCGATGCCCTCCCACAGCGAGCCGGACGCGTTCCAGCGCGGCTCACCTGCGGTCAGCGTCGTGTCGAGGTGGACGTGGGGTTCGACGAACGGAGGGCTGACGAGGTGGTCTCCGGCGTCGGCCAGGACGTCACCGGAGAGTTCCCCGGCGGGCGCGATGCGGCCGAGGCGGTCGCCGTCGATCTCGATGTCGTGCGGGCCGTCCCGCCCGATGAGCCGGGCGTTGCTGATCAGGCGCATGCGGCTCCTCAGGGCGTGATGCCGGGCAGGCGCGTCTTGACGACCTTGCCCATGGCGTTGCGGGGCAGCGCCCCGACCAGATGGACGACGCGGGGCCGCTTGTGCGCCGACAGGCGCTCGGCGACGAAGTCGATGAGCTGCTTCCCGCCGACGCCGTCGGCGACGACGTAGGCGGTGACCTGCTCGCCGAGGTCGTCGTGCGGGGTCCCGACGACGGCCGCCTCCCTCACGGCGGGATGCGCGAGCAGCGCGTTCTCGATCTCGCCGGCGCCGATCCGGTAGCCGCCGCTCTTGATCAGGTCGGTGGACGCGCGGCCGACGATGCGGTGCCACCCGTCCGGGCCGATCGTGGCGATGTCGCCGGTACGGAACCAGCCGTCCTGAGTGAACGACTCGGCGGTGGCCTCGGGGCGGTTGAGATACCCCTTGAACAGCAGGGGTGCGCGGACGTGCAGCTCGCCGGGCGTCTCGCCATCTGGCGGGACGGGCGAGCCGTCCTCGGCGGCGAGGCGGGTCTCGACGCCGGGCAGCGGCGTGCCGACGTATCCGGGGCGCCTGTCGCCGGCGGCGCGCGCGCTGAGCGTGATCAGCGTCTCGGTCATGCCGTAGCGCTCGACCGGACGGTGGCCGGTGAGTTCGGAGAGCCGCTCGAAGACGGGCACGGGCAGCGGTGCGCTGCCGGACACGAGCAGGCGGGCGCCTCTCAGCGCCTCCGCGGCGGAGGGGTCGGCCGCCGTCCTCGACCAGACGGTGGGGACGCCGAAGAACAGGCTGCCGCGATCGTCCTGCGCGGCCTTCGCGTACAGCTCCGGCTTGGGACGTCCCGTATGGACGAGCGGCGAACCGACCCGCAGGGCCCCGAGCACACCGAGGACCAGCCCGTGGACATGGAACAGCGGCAGCCCGTGGACGAGGACGTCGTCCGGCGTCCAGGCCCAGGCCTCGGCGAGGGCGTCCAGCCCGGCGGCGATGGCACTCCGCGAGACCAGCACGCCCTTGGGGGCGCCGGTCGTCCCGCTCGTGTAGAGGATCAGCGCGGTCGCGTCGGCGGGAGCGTCGTCCTGGGCACTCCCGTTGCGGGGCAGCGAGTCGACCGGGATGAGCGGCGGCTCGCCGTCGAGGGGTTCGGCGTCGCTTCCGGCCAGCAGCAGGCGCGCGCCCGAGTCGCCCAGGATGTGCGCACGCTCGGCAGGCCCCGAGTCGGGCGGCAGCGGCACCACGGGCACGCCCGCGAGGACCCCGCCGACGACCGCCGCGACCGTCTCCACAGAGGCGGTGGCGTGGACGGCGACCGCGTCCGCGCCCCGGATCTCGTGGGCGACGGCGGACGCCCAGCCGAGCAGTTCGCCGCGTGGCAGTTCCCGTCCGGCGATCCGCACCGGGCCGCCCGTCGCGCCGAGCAGGTCCATCTACTCGCCCCTCTCCTTCTCGTCCAGCTCCTTCTCGTCCAGCCAGGCCAGTATCGCGTCGGTGTGCTCGCCGAGCAGCGGCGGCGCGGTGTGCCCGCGCGGCGGCGCCCCGTCGAAGCGCAGCGGCGGGCCGGGCAGCTCGATCGGGCCGAGCTGCGGATGGTCGACCTCGATGACGAGGCCCTGCGAGCGCGTCTGCTCCCGCTCGTACACCTCGTCGATCGACCGGATGGCCCCGGCCGGCACGCCCGCCTCGTCGAACCGCGCCAGCCAGGCGTCGCGCGTGTCACCGGCGAGGACCTTCTCGATGTCGGCGGTCAGTTCGGCGCGGTGGGCGGCGCGGTCGGGGATCGTCGCGTAGCGGGGATCGCCGGGGTCGAGGCCGACGATGGGGGCGAACCTGCGCCAGAGGTTCTGGTTCGCGACGCCGATCTGAAGCTGCCCGTCCTCGCAGCGGAACGTGCCGTACGGAGCGATGGACGGATGGTCGTTTCCGACCGACACAGGGACATCGCGGGCGACCGTCCAGCGCGTCCCCTGGAACATGTGGGCGCCGACCACGGACGCCAGCAGCGAGGTGCGGACGACCGTCCCGCGTCCGGTGCGGCTCCGCTCGTACAGGGCGGCCAGCACGCCTGCGACACCGTTGCCGGCGGCGAGGATGTCGGCGATCGACAGGCCGACCTTGCTGGGCGTGCCCGGCGGCCCGGTCACGCTCATGATGCCCGCCTCGCCCTGCATGATCGCGTCGTAGCCGGGCCGTCCGCCCTCCGGCCCGTCGTGCCCGAACCCGGTGATGGAGAGCACGATCAGCCCGGCGTTCAGCTCGCGCAGCCGCTCCACCGGGAACCCGAGCCGGTCGAGCACACCCGGCCGGAAGTTCTCCACCAGCACGTCGGCGTGCCGGACGAGCCGCGCGAGCGTGCCCCGGCCCTCGTCCGACTTCAGGTCGAGGGTGATCGACTCCTTGTTCCGGTTGATCGACAGGTAGTACGTGCTGACCTGGTCGCCGCCCGCGAACGGCGGTCCCCAGCCGCGCGTCTCGTCCCCGGTGCCGGGCTGCTCGACCTTGATCACCCTGGCGCCGAGGTCGGCGAGCGCCATGGTGGCCTGCGGGCCCGCCACGACACGGCTGAGGTCGACGATCACGACGCCTTCGAGCGGTCCGGGCAAGGACGTCCTCCTTCGCGGGGTCGGCACCTGGAAGTATGCCGTCCGTGCCGGACTCCGCCATGACCTACCCCGCGCTCGCCGCCCGCCTGCTCGCGCTGCCGCCGTCCTGCGGACCGGTGCGCGTCATCGCGGTGGACGGCCCGAGCGGCGCCGGCAAGTCGACGTTCACCGACCACCTCGCGGAGACCCTGGTCGGCGCGCCCGTGATCCGCTCGGACGACTTCCGCGTCCCCTGGGACGCCGACCCCCTCACGTGGTGGGAGCCGTTGCGCGCATCGGTTCTCGACCGCCTCTGCGAAGGACGCCCCGCCCTCCTGCGCCGCTACGACTGGCACCACGACCGCTACGGCCCGGCCGAGGAGATCCCGCCCCCGCCCCTCCTGTTCATCGAGGGCGTCGGCTCGGCATGGGCGAAGTCGCCCGCCGCCTACCGCATATGGATCGACGCTCCCCACGACCTCCGCCGCGCCCGAGCCATCGACCGCGACGGCCTGGAGTACGCGGACGCGTGGGACGCCTGGTCCACCCGCGAGGAGGCCCACTTCGTCGCCGACGGAACCCGCGCCCGCGCTGATCTGCTAGTGGACGGCACCACCTTCACCCAGCACCGCTTCACGACCCGGTAAGACACACGGGACGATTACGCTCGCGGCCATGGCCGATGCCGACTATCTCAGGGTCAACCAGGCGCTCTGGGACGAACGAGTGCCGATCCACCTCGCCAGCGACTTCTACGACCTGGCCGGATTCAAGGCCGGCGGGCAAACCCTGCGGCCGTTCGAGCTGGACGAAGTCGGGGACGTCACCGGCCGGGAACTCGTCCATCTGCAGTGCCATTTCGGTCTCGACACCCTCTCCTGGGCCCGGCGAGGCGCACATGTCACCGGCCTGGACTTCTCGGAGAAGGCCATCGGGGCCGCCCGCGCGGTGGCGGAGGAGACATCGCTCCAAGCCCGGTTCGTCGCGGCCGACGTCTACGACGCGACGACCGTCCTCGGCGAGACCTACGACATCGTCTACACGGGTCTCGGAGCCCTGTGCTGGCTCCCCGACATCGACCGCTGGGCGGGAATCGCCGCATCGCTGCTGCGTCCAGGCGGGTTCGTCTACCTCGCGGAATTCCACCCCTTCGCCGACACCCTCGACGACGAGGAAGGCCGCACGCTCACCTACGACTACTTCGCCGAGGGACCCCAGATCTGGGACGAGCCCGGCGCGGGCAGCTACGCCGACCCGCAAGCGCCCGTCAAGCACACCCGCTCGGTCGAGTTCTCCCACGGCCTGGGCAAGGTGGTCACGGCGTTGACCACCGCGGGCCTGCAGATCGACTTCCTCCACGAACACGACTACACCCTCTGGCAGCGCTTCTCCGTCCTGGAAAAGCACAACACCGCCTACCGCCTCCCCAAAGGCCACCCACGCCTGCCGCTGATGTACTCCATCCGCGCCACCAAGCCCGTCACCTGAGACCAGCGCCGTTTTCCCACCAGTCGTCGAGCGGCGTGGCGGGGACGGTGCGCTTGTGGCGGGTCTTGAGGTAGAGCGCCTCCAGTTTCGCGGCCACGTCCGGGGTGACGTCGGCGCCTTCCAGGTAGTCGTCGATCTGGGTGTACTTCAGGCCCAGTGCCTCTTCGTCCGGGAAGGCGGGCCGGTCGTCCTCCAGGTCGGCGGTCGGCACCTTCTTCCAGACGCTCTGCGGCGCGTCCAGCTCCCGCAGAAGAGCGGCGCCCTGGCGCTTGGTCAGGCCGGTCAGCGGGGTGAGGTCGACGCCGCCGTCGCCGTACTTGGTGTAGAAGCCGGTCACGGCCTCGGCCGCGTGGTCGGTGCCGACGACGAGGAGGTTCAGCTGCCCGGCGATCGCGTACTGGACCACCATGCGCTCGCGCGCCTTGATGTTGCCGCGCACGAAGTCCCGCAGCCGGGGCTCGTCGCCCAGCAGCTCGTGCAGCCCGATCGCCGCCTCGGCGGCCGCGGCGTCCGCGCTCGGCCTGACGTTCACCGAGATCGACCTGTCGGGCTGGATGAACTTCAGCGCGACCTGCGCATCGTGCTCGTCGGCCTGCACACCGTAGGGCAGCCGTACCGCCACGAAGGTCGCGTCATGGCCTTCGTCGCGCAACTCCTCGGCGGCGAGCTGGCACAGCCTGCCCGCGAGAGCGCTGTCCTGGCCTCCGCTGATCCCGAGCACGTATCCGTTGGCCGGGGTCGACCGCAGGTAGTCCTTGAGGAAGCCGACACGTTCCCGGATCTCGTCGCCCGGGACGATCGTCGGCTTGACGCCGAGTTCGGCGAGTATCAGCTTGCGCAGGTCCGCCATTCACCTGACTCTACTTGCCGGGCACGAACGTCCCGAGCGCGGGACTGGCCGAGTCCGGCATGGTCGGGAGGCCGGGCGCCTCTTCCGCCCGGCGGCCGAGGAGGGCGACCTCGCCGCGGCCAAGTGCATGGTGTGGCCCGCCTGGGAGGAGGCCCGGGACGGCGACGCCCGCGCTTGGCTTGAGCGCGCCGCCCACGGCGTCCTAGGCGGCGGGCAGGAACTCCACGTCGATCCGGGCGAGCCGCCAGGGGTCGGCGATGACGTCGATCGCGGTGATCCTGCCGTCCGCGATGGTGAAGGAGAAGACCGCGCGCAGCTCTCCGCCGACGGACCAGGCGGCGCCCGCGCCCCCGTCGAGCAGCGCCGGGCGGGCTCCCCGGGCACGCCCGGAGAGCCGCCGGGCGATACCGGCCGCGCCACTGGCCTCCGCCGCGCCCAGTTGCGCGGCCGTCCGGTCGGAGCGCAGGACGGCGCCCGGATGCAGCAGCACGAGCAGCGCCTCGAAGTCGCCGTCGCGGGACGCTGCGAGGAACGCGCCGACGATGTCCTGCCCGCGGCCGGAGCCGGTGTCCCGGACGCCCTCGGCGGCCTGGATCCGGCGGCGGGCGCGGCTGGCGAGCATCTTCGTCGCGGACGGCGTCCGGCCGACGATGGGGGCGATCTCGCGGTACGGCACGGCGAACATGTCGTGCAGGACGAGCGCCAGCCGTTCGGCGGGGGCCAGCGTGTCCAGGACGACGAGCAGCGCGACGCCGAGCGAGTCGGCGAGCAGCGCCTCGTGCTCGGGTCCGTCCGCCTGGTCGCCGGCGGTCTCCGGGGGCCGCAGGCCCAGCGGCTCCTCCCGCCGCGCGGTGCGCGAGCGCAGCATGTCGAGGCAGACCCGGCCGACGACCGTCGTCAGCCAGCCGCCCAGGTTCCGCACGCCGGTGACGTCCGAGCGGTGGAGCCGCAGCCACGCCTCCTGCACGGCGTCGTCGGCCTCGCCGGCCGAACCCAGCATCCGGTGGGCCACCGCCCGCAACCGGGACCGGTGCTCCTCGAAGCACTCGGCCAGCCGTTCATGCTCGGTCATCGTTACCTTCCTCCGCCGTCCTCCGTCATAAGACTGACGAACCGGACCCGGCCGGCGTAACACCCCGGCGGTGAGGAGACCCGCGATGGCAGAACCGATCATCGAGGCCGACGGCCTGGTCAGACGCTTCGGCAAGGTCGAGGCGCTGGCCGGGCTCGACCTGACGGCGCACAGCGGCCAGGTCACCGCGGTGCTGGGGCCCAACGGCGCGGGGAAGACCACCTTCGTGCGCACGGTCGCCACGCTCGTCCGGCCGGAGGCGGGGCGGCTGCGGGTGGCCGGCGTCGACGCCGCCCGCCACCCCGGGCGGGTGCGGCAGATCATCGGCCTGGCCGGGCAGTACGCGGCGGTCGAGCCGACGATGACCGGGCGCGAGAACCTGCGCATGGTGGCGCGCCTTTACGGCCGGTCCCGCCGGCAGGCGGCCGGGGGCGCGCAGGAGGTACTGGCGCGGCTCGGCTTGGAGGACGTGGCCGACCGCCGGGTCGCGACGTACTCCGGCGGGCTGCGGCGGCGGCTCGACCTCGGCGCGACCCTGGTCGGCGCGCCCCGGCTGCTGCTGCTCGACGAGCCGACCACCGGCCTCGACCCGCGCAGCCGGAACCATCTGTGGGACGCCATCCGGGACCTGGTGGCGCGGGGCACCGACGTGCTCCTGACGACGCAGTACCTCGACGAGGCCGACCAGCTCGCCCACCAGGTGGCGATCATCGACCACGGGCGGGTCATCGCGCACGGCCGGCCGGCCGAGCTCAAGGCCCGCGCCGGACGCGACATGATCGAGGTCCGCGCGCGGCACCCCGCGGACCTGCCGGCACTGGTGCGGGCGCTGGCACCGGTCGGCGCCGGGGAGCCGCGCGTCGACGCCGGGACCGGCCGGGTGGCCGTCCCGGCGGCCGGAGGGCCGCGGGCGCTCACGGCCGCCGTCCGGGCACTCGGCGACCTCGGCCTGGCGGTCGACGACATCGCCCTGCGCCGGCCGACACTGGACGAGGTGTTCCTCACCCTGACCGGGGGTCCGTCCCGCCCCGGCGGCGGGGACCGGCCCGAGCACGCGCCCGAGCACGCCGGCCGGGCCTGAACAGGCGATCCCGAGGAGGCAGCACATGATCGTTGATGCGGGTACCGCCGCTCATACGCAAGCACCGGGTGCGAGCGCGGCCGTGACCGCCGCGCAGGTGGCCGCGCGCACCGTACGCAAGTACATGCGCTCGCCCCAGCTGCTGGTGTCCAGCATGGTGGGAGGCGCGGTCTTCCTCCTGCTCTTCCGCTTCATCTTCGGCGGCGCCATCCACCTCGGCGCCGTCCCGTACGTCGACTTCCTCATCCCCGGCATGGTGGCGACCAGCGTCCTCATCACGGGCACGGGCGCCGCGGTCGGAGTCGCCGAGGACGGCGACCAGGGGCTCTTGGACCGGCTGCGGTCCCTGCCGGTGCCCCGGATCGCGTTGCTGACCGGCCGGGCGCTGGGCGACCTCGCGATCGTGGCCTGGGGGACCGCCGTCACCGTGGCCCTGGGGTTCGCGGTCGGATTCCGGCCGCACGGCAGCGTCGCGGAAGCGCTGCTCGCGTTCGGGCTGTGCCTGGTGTGCGGCTTCGCCTTCCTCTGGATGTACGTGTGCCTGGGACTGGTGTCCGCCAACGCCCAGGCCGCGCAGAGCACGTCGATGTTCATCTATCCCGTCATCTTCGTGTCGAGCGCCTACGTGCCGGTCGGCACGCTGCCCGGCTGGATGCGGCCGGTGGCCGAGTACCAGCCGGTCACCGTCGTGTCGAACGCGGTCCGCTCGCTTGCCTTGGGCGACCCCGCGCTGGCGGGCCTCGCCCACACCACTGGCTACTGGGTCGTCCTGTCGCTCGTCTGGTCGGCCGGGATCGCAGCCGTCTTCGTCCCGCTCGCCGTCGCGCTGTACCGGCGCTCGTAACGGCGGTCACGCCCTAGGGGGCGTCGTCGAGGGTGTCGACTTCGGCGGAAGGCTGGCCGCCGGAGAGGGTGGGGTAGCCGGGGCCCCGGTCGAAGAACGGGAGGGGGCCGCGTTCGGCGCGTTGGCGGGCGCGGAGGGTTTCGGTGGCCTCCACGTCCACTGCGCCGTCGGTCAGGACTACGCCGTAGTCGTCGTGGGCGCCTTCCGGGGAGACCTTGCCGTCTCGGACGTCGTCGGCCACGCGGGACGGGGCGCGGTTCAGGGGGTCGCCCCAGCCTCCGCCGCCGGTGGTGCGGATGCGGATGACCTGGCCTTCGCGGACGGGCCGGTCGTCGACGAGGCCGTCCATCTCCTCGCCGTCGATCTCCACGCGGAAGGGGCGGCCCGCGCGGCCTCCGCTGACGCCCCAGCACGACAGGATCGAGCGGTCGGCGATCGACATGTAGTGGGCGTCGCGGAGCATGCGGATGTGCTTGTCGTAGCCGAGGCCGCCGCGGTACTCCCCCGGGCCGCCGGAGTCGGCGGCCAGGCCGAGGCGCTCGACGATGAACGGCCAGCGGGCCTCGGCGAACTCGGCGGGGATGTTGCGGGAGTCGGGGACGACGTGGATGGTGTCCTCGCCGTCGGCGTAGTAGCGGCCTCCCGAGCCGCCGCCGAGGACCTCGCGCATCAGGTACGGGCCGCGGCCGTCCTCGCCGTAGACGCCGGTGTAGCGGATCGTCTCCTGGTCGGCGGGCATCCGGCCGTGCGTGGCCTTGGCCAGGACGCCCGCGAGGACGCCGAGCAGGCGCAGGATGACGAACGTGCGGGCGTTGGTGGGGGC
>NZ_SMKY01000133.1 GCF_004349235.1 Actinomadura darangshiensis
GGCAGGACGAGGGCGAGGGATACGGCGGGGGCGCTCAACGCGGCCAGCGCCTGTGCTCGGGAGCGGAACACCAGCGATACCTCCCAGTACGCCTTTGCGGGGTGCACGTACGGGTGCGCCCGGAACGTACGTCGCGATCAACGGAAGATCTAGATCACCTGCCGGATCCGGCCATCCCGCCGGGCGGATCCGCCATCATGGTGATCGTGGCGACCTCCCCGACCCCGCCCGCCGCGCCGCGTCCGGCGGAGCTTGACGCGGTCTTGGAACGGATCACCTACGCCAACGAGGACACCGGCTACACCGTCGCGCGGGTGGCGACCGCAAAGTCCGGCGGCGACCTGCTCACCGTCGTGGGCGCGCTGCTCGGCGCGCAGGTGGGGGAGAGCCTCCGCCTGGTCGGCCGGTGGCGCTCGCACCCGAAGTACGGCAAGCAGTTCGAGGTCGACTCGTACACGACCGTCCTGCCGGCGACGATCCAGGGCATCCGCCGCTACCTCGGCTCCGGAATGATCAAGGGGATCGGCCCGGTGATGGCCGACCGGATGGTCGGGCACTTCGGCACCGACATCCTGCGGATCATCGAGGAGGAGCCGGCGCGCCTCGTCGAGGTCCAGGGCCTCGGCCCGAAGCGCACCAAGCGGATCGGGGACGCGTGGGAGGAGCAGAAGGCCATCAAGGAGGTGATGGTCTTCCTGCAGGGCGTCGGCGTCTCCACGTCCCTCGCCGTCCGCATCTACAAGCGGTACGGGGACGAGTCGATCGACACCGTCCGCAAGCGGCCCTACCAGCTCGCGTCGGACGTGTGGGGCATCGGGTTCAAGACGGCCGACACGATCGCGCAGGCCGTCGGCATCCCGCACGACAGCCCGGAGCGGATCAAGGCCGGGCTCCAGTACACGCTGTCCGAGGGCGCCGACGACGGGCACTGCTTCCTGCCGGAGCCGAACCTCGTCACGGCGGCGGAGAAGATCCTCGGCGTGCCGCGGGAGCTGATCGTCCCGGCGCTGGACGAGCTGGCCCGTGACGAGGGCGTCGTCCGCGAGCCGATCCCGGGGGAGGGGGAGGACGCGGCGACGATCCCCGCCGTGTACCTGGTCCCGTTCCACCGGGCCGAACGCTCCCTCGCCCGCGGCCTCCTCGAACTGCTGGACGCGCCGGCCGACCGGCTCAAGGCGTTCGCCGACGTCGACTGGGGCAAGGCCCTCCCGTGGCTCAAGCAGCGCACCGGCCAGGCGCTCGCCCCCGAGCAGGAGGACGCCGTCAAGCTCGCGCTGACGTCAAAGGTCGCCGTGCTGACCGGCGGTCCGGGCTGCGGCAAGAGCTTCACGGTCCGGTCGGTGGTGGAACTGGCCGCCGCCAAGAAGGCCAAGATCGTCCTGGTGGCGCCGACCGGGCGCGCCGCCAAGCGCCTCGCCGAGCTGACCGGCCACGAGGCCGCGACCGTCCACCGCCTCCTGCAGCTCCAGCCCGGCGGCGACCCCAAGTTCGACCAGGACAACCCCCTCGACGCCGACCTGGTCGTCGTGGACGAGAGCTCCATGGTCGACCTGATCCTCGCCAACAAGCTGGTGAAGGCGATCCCGCGCGGCGCGCACCTGCTGCTCGTGGGGGACGTCGACCAGCTCCCGTCCGTCGGCGCGGGCGAGGTCCTCGCCGACCTGCTGGGCGCCGAGGCGATCCCGCGCGTCCGGCTCACGAAGATCTTCCGGCAGGCGCAGCGGTCCGGCATCGTCGTCAACGCGCACCGCGTCAACTCCGGCGATCACCCGCACACCAGCGGGTTCGACGACTTCTTCCTGTTCCCGTGCGAGGAGCAGGACGAGGCCGCCGAGACGACGGTGGACGTCATCGCCAACCGCATCCCGCGCAAGTTCGGCCTGGACCCGCGCCGCGACGTCCAGGTTCTCGCGCCCATGCACCGGGGCACGGCCGGGGCGGGTTCCCTGAACTCGCTGCTGCAGGAGGCGCTCACCCCGCACGACGACGCCCGCCCCGAACGCCGCTACGGCGGACGGGTCTTCCGCGTCGGCGACAAGGTCACCCAGCTGCGCAACAACTACGACAAGGGCGAGGCGGGCGTCTTCAACGGCACCGTCGGCGTCGTCACGTCCGTGTCCCTCGAAGAGCAGTCGCTCACCGTCGTGACCGACGAGGACGAGAGCATCGACTACGCCTTCGACGAGCTGGACGAGCTCGCCCACGCCTACGCGATCACGATCCACCGGTCGCAGGGCAGCGAGTACCCGGCCGTCGTCATCCCGCTCACGACCGGCGCGTGGATGATGCTGCGCCGCAACCTCCTCTACACGGGCATTACCCGCGCGAAGCGGCTCGTCGTCCTCGTCGGGTCACGCCGCGCGCTCGCCGCCGCCGTCCGCACCGCCGGCGCGGGACGCCGCCACACCGCCCTGACGCACCGCCTGTCTCAGCGGTAGCGGGCCAGCTCCCACGGGTCGTGGGCGCAGAACACCTCGACCTCGCCGCCGCGCGCCAGCTCCCGCAGCCGCGCCACGTTCGCGAGCCGCAGCTCCCGGTCGACCTCGCCGCCGGCCTGCACCAGCTCCATCAGCGGATGCACGACCGGCTCGGGACGGTCGACCTCCCCGTGGTACATGTACGCGTCGCCCGCGTGCAGCAGCCAGCGGCCGCCGTCCCGCACCGCCACCCCGGCATGCCCCGGCGTGTGCCCGCCGATCGGGACCAGCAGGACGTCCTCGGGCACCCCCTCCAGGGAGCGGACGCCGTCGAAGCCGTGCCAGGTCTCGCCCTCGCCGTCCTCGTAGGCGACCCACTTCGGGCCGTGGGCGAGCTGCGCCGGGGTCTTGCCGCCGTCGGCCCGCTCCGCCTCGAACAGGTGCACCGCCGCGTCCGGGAAGTCGCTCAGCCCGCCCGCGTGGTCGCGGTGCAGATGCGTCGGGACGATGTGCCGCACATCGGCGGCCGAGTACCCGAGCTTCTCGACCTGCCGGACGGCCGTCGCGGCGGGATCGAGCGCGGGCTCCGTCATCTCCACCCAATCGTCGAGCAGCCGCTCCGACGGACGCTCGATGTCACCGACCCCGATCCCGGCGTCCACGAGCAGCAGGCCGGCCGAATCCGTCACCACCAGCAGCACATGGCCGACGGCCGGCGCCGGCCGCAGCGCGCTCTGCGGCCCGTCCGCCGGTTCGATCTCCCGCATGGGGGCGCAGTCGAGATGGTGAACACGCATGAGGACTCCTTCAGAGCAGGTCGCCGAGCTGGCGGGTGACCTCGTGGATGACGGACACGTCCCGCTGGACGCGGGCCAGCATGATGGCGCCCTGCAGCGACGACAGGACGAGCGCGGCGAGCGGGTCGGTGCGTTCGTCCGGGACGCCCCAGCCGCGCAGCGCCGCCGCGATGCCCCGCTGCCAGTCGGCGTAGGCGCCGTCGCAGGCGGCCCGGATGGTCTCGCTCTCGGCGGCCGTCTCCAGTGCCACCGTCGCGACGGGGCAGCCCTTGCTGAAGTCCGATTCCAGCAGGCTCCGCGCGAAGTGGTCGCCGAGGGCCGCCAGCCCTTCCCGCCCGTCCGCGGCGGCGAGGACGGCGCCCGCGAGGTCCTCGCCGACCGTCCGGCCGGACAGCGCCACCGACTCGGACGCCAGCTGCTCCTTCCCGTCCGGGAAGTGGAAGTACAGCGAGCCCTTCGGCGCCCCGCTCTCCGCGAGGACCTGGTTGAGCCCGGTGCCGTGGTAACCCTGCCGCTGGAACAGCTCACCGGCCGTCCGCAGCACGCGCTCTCTCGTCTCACCCCGAGGTGCCATGCCGACGAGACTAGACCGACTGGTCTATAGATTCAACTGCGACTCGTCAGGCGAAACCTTTCGAAAGTGCGGGCCCCGGCCGCGTCCTCAGGTCTTCGGTGGCGGCGGCGCGGTGCTCTTGCGGACGACCAGGCTGGTCGACAGCTCCATGCGGGTCGCGATGGGCTCCCCGGCGCGGACGCTCAGGATGATCTGCGCGGCGGACTCCGCCATCTGCTTCAGCGGCTGGTGGACGGTCGTCAGCGCGGGGCTCGCCCACGGCGCGACCGCCACGTCGTCGTACCCGACGACCGACAGGTCGTCCGGCACCCGCAGCCCGTGCACGCGGGCCGCCTCCAGCACCCCGAGCGCCTGCAGGTCGCTGCCCGCGAAGATCGCGGTCGGCCGGTCGGGCCGCGCGAGCAGCTCGGTGGCCCGCTCGAACCCGCCCTGGACGTGGAAGTCGCCGTAGGTGACGAACCCCGGGTCGACGTCCAGGCCCGCCATGCTCATCGCCGACCGGAACCCGTCCAGCCGCGCGACCGAGCACAGCATGTCCGCCGGCCCGGTGATGATCGCGATCCGCTCGTGGCCCTGGTCGACCAGGTGCCGGGTCGCCGCGAGCCCGCCCGACCAGTTCGCCGAGCCGACCGAGGGGACGTCGGGGTCCGGGTCGCCGGCCGGGTCGATGATGACGAACGGGATCGAGCGGGAGCGCAGCCGCTTCTTGTACTCCGGCGGCAGGCTGGAGAACAGCAGGATGACGCCGAGCGGCCGGCGCCGCAGCACCCCGCTGATCCACTCGGGGCCGGGGGAGTGCCGGGTGCCGCTCTCGGTCAGCACCAGGCTCGCGCCGTTGGCCTTCGCGACGCTCTCCACGCCCCGGATCAGCTCCATCGTCCAGAGGCTCTCGATCTCGTGCAGGACGATCTCGATGAGCGGCGCCTCGGTGGCCGCGCGGGAGCCGCGCCGGTAGCCGTGGTGCTCCAGCAGCCGCTCCACCCGGACCCGGGTCTTGCGCGCGACGTCCTCGCGTCCGTTGAGAACTTTCGAAACTGTCGAAATGGAGACGCCGGCCTGATCCGCCACCTGGGCCAGGGTCACCCGGCCGGATTCGGCTTCCTGTTGCATAGCAGCAGCATAAGGATTTCGGCGGACGCTCCGAAACTCGGCCTCACCCGAGCGCCGCGGCGAGGGCGGCGAGCGCCCCGGCGATCCGCTCCCGCGGCTCGGCGGTGCGGACGAGACCGTCCTCGCCCACGTCGGGACGCGTCACCGGGATCCGCGCGCAGGCGTCCTCGATGATCGCTGCGCTGGCGTAGCCGAGCACCTTGCGCAGCGAGGCGTGCGCGTCGCCGCCGCCCGTGGGCGCCGCGGGGGAGGCCGCGTTCAGCCAGGCGACGGGCTTCTCGTAGATCTCACCGCCGCCGATCGTCCAGTCGAGGAGGTTCTTGAACGAGCCGGGCAGCGCACCCGCGTACTCGGGGGTGCAGATCAGCAGCGCGTCCGCGGCGCCGATCGCCGCGCGCAGGTCCGCCACCACCGGGTCCAGCGGGTCGCGGTCGTCATCGGGGTTGAAATGGGGGAGGTCGCCCATGCCGGTGTAGAGCGTGCCGTCGAGCCCGGCCGGAGCCACGGCCAGGGCGGTGCGCAGAGCCGCCTCGTTCGTGGAGCCCTTGCGCAGGCTCCCGCAGATCATCAGCACCTTCGTCATGATCGTCAGGCTACGCGTCAGTCCTCGATGGCCAGCCGGTCGAGGCGCAGGCCGGTGAACGCGCCCGCGGTGACGCCGCGCACGCGCTCGGACCAGACCAGGTGGTCGTGCGCGGACCACAGCGGCATCGCGGGCATGTCGCGCAGCATGGCGCTCTCGGCGAGCCGCGCCTGGATCACGCCTTCATCGGGGGTGGCGGCGTGCTCGGCCTCGGCGACCAGGTCCGTCGTGTACGCGTCGTCGAAGCCGGTGCCCGCGTCCAGCAGCGGGGTCAGCGCGGCGACGGGCGCGGGGTAGGCGGCCGTCGTGTGGACGGCGAACGGCCCGTCCACCTTCCGGTCGTCGACGGCCTCGCGCAGTCCGGCGACCGGATGAGGGCGCACGTCGAGCCCCAGTTCCTTGTGGATCTGGCCGGCGACGTCCTTCACCCAGGCGTCGTCGCCCCGGTTCGCCTCGTACCAGAGGTTCAGCGGCCCCTTCAGCCCGCCGGCGTCGGCGAGCGCGGCGACGGCGGCCTTCGAGTCGTGCACGCACAGGCGGCACTGCCCCTCGCGGTGCCCGGGGAGGATGCCGGGCGCGACCAGCGCGTCGGCCGGGGAGTACTGGTGGCCGAGCGCCCCCTCCGTCACGGCGGACCGGTCGACCGCCATCGACAGCGCGGACCGCACGGTCGGGGACGCCAGCCGGTCCTCCCAGCCGGGGAACGCCAGGTAGGTCACGTCCCGCCCGGGGACGGCGAGGTGCCGGCCGCCGAAGTCGGCCTCCATCGACTCGTGCCGGTTCGCCGGAACCAGGGTGGCGACGTCCAGGTCGCCGGCCCCGGCCGCGGCGTACTGCGCCTTCGCGTCCGGCATCGCCTTGACGACCACGGTCCGGCCGCCGCCCGACCTGCGCCGCAGGACGATCTCGTGTGCGCTCCGGGACTTCACCCGGAACGGGCCGTTGCCGACCGGGGTGCGGCCGTAGGACGTCCAGTCCCGCGACCTCAGGACGCTCTCCGGCATGGGGAAGAACGCCGGGTCGCCGAGCAGGGCCGGGAACCCGCTCAGCGGGCGGTCGAGCGTGACCTCGAACGTCCGGTCGTCCTTGACCTTCAGGCCGGGTACCCCGTCCTCGCCCTTCTCGGCGCCCTTGATCTGCGCGGCGTCGGTGAGCAGCGACGACCCGGCCCATCCTTCGCGCAGGACGGCCGTCCAGGCGGCGGTGAACGAGCGGGAGGTGACGGGCGTCCCGTCCTGGAACGTCGCGCCGGGACGCAGCCTGACCGTCCAGACCCGCCGGTCCGGGCTGGTGATCGACTCGGCGGCGGCGTTCGCGGGCGCGCCGGTCTTCGGGTCGTAGGAGACGAGGCCCGTCCACACCGCGTTCGCGATCATCCGGCCGGGCGTGTCGCGGACGTCGCCGGGCAGCAGCGTCGCCGGGGCCGGGGCGCCCACCGAGATCCGCGGATCGGCGGGCTCGCTCCACGCCTTGAGGGCCGCGACCGGGGCCAGCAGCACCACCACGGCCCCGGTGACCAGGGACGCGGTGCGGGTCGAGCTCTTCAACGGCCTCTCCCGGGAGCGGGGCGGGGCGGACGCCGGTGAGGCTACGGGAGCGGGACAGCTCCCACCAGTCCTCATGGTCCTGTTTCCATTTCGTGACCCGTGCGACCGTTGATCAAGCTCGCCGGTCCGGTCACACTGGCGCTTGCGAAGATCCATCCCGTGGAGGCGCGATGCTCCCCCGCACATCCATCCCCAGCGGACGCCTGCTGCAAGGCGGCGTCGCCGTCGTGGCCGGCCTGGCGCTGATGACCGGCGTCGCCTGGGCCTGCCCGCCCGGGCAGCCCGGACACGACGAGACCAAGCAGGCCGCGGCCGGCGGAGAGGGCACCAGCGGCGGCCACGCCGGGCACTACCACCGGGCGGACGCCGCGACCACGAAGAAATCCGAGGCGGTCAAGGGCGTGCGGCGCGTCGGCGGCGTGCCCGAGGCCAAGGGCGCCATCTCGCTGATGTTCATGGACTACGGCCACGGCCGGCACCAGCGGACGATCATGTACGCGACCGGCGAGTTCGGGCTGAAGGCCTACGACATCACCGCCGACCCCAAGGTCCCCAAGCTGGTCGGGCAGCTGAACATGCCCGGCATGTGGGAGACCGAGGACACCGACTTCGACCCCAAGCGCAAGATCATCTACCTGTCCCGGGACCCGCGCGCGTTCGGCGGTGACACCCAGACCGGCGAGTCGGGCATCTACGTCGTGGACGCGTCCAAGCCGGAGAGCCTGCGCCAGATCACCTACGTGAAGGTCCCCGCCGGGCACACCACGACCTGCGTCAACGACTGCAAGTACCTGTGGACCGGCGGCCCCGCCAAGGCCGACTGGATGCCCGCGGACTGGGGCGGGCGGCCCGTGTGGGTCACCGACGTCCGCGACCCGGCCAAGCCGAAGGTGCACAAGGACCCGATCGACACAGGCCGCAACGACGGCAAGACCGACTACACACATGACATTCAGGTCGACTCCAACGGCGTCGCCTGGGCGTCCGGGCGCGGCGGCGTACGCGGCTACTACACGACCGGCCGCCACTACGACCCCGTCGAGAAGAAGCGGCGCACGGCCACCGCGGTCGACCCCGTCCCGTACGCGGGCGGCGGCCTGGACGAGGCCACCACCAACTCCACCTTCATGCACAACAGCTACCGCGCGGTCGGCCGGACGAAGAACCAGGCCGCCGACCCGCGCAGGTGGGGCAACGGCAAGCTGCTCTACATCACCGAGGAGACCTTCAACGACGGCTGCGCCAACGACGGCCTGCTCGTCATCGCGTCGCTGAAGGGCTCCTACGGCGGTGAGGGCTGGCGGTCCACGCCGGAGCACAAGTTCCGCCTGCACACCGTCGGGACGTGGGGCGTCGCGGGCAAGGAGGGCAGCGACCCCGAGAGCACGGACTGCTCGGCCCACTACTTCGACGTCCGCGACGGGATCATCGTCCAGTCGTTCTACTCGCAGGGCACCCGGTTCCTGGACGTCCGGGACCCGACGAACCCGAGGCAGCTCGCCTACTACCGGCCCGCGGACGCCGCGTCCTGGCAGCCGTACTGGCACGGCAAGTACGTCTACGTCGCCGACAACACGCGCGGCATCGACGTCCTGGAGCCGACCTTCCGCTGACCGTACGACCTCACCCATACGGAGGCCCGTCCCCTTCCCCCAGGGGCGGGCCTCCGCTTCTCGTCAGGGCCGCTTCCCGCCAGGGCCGGAGTGCCGCTCGCCAGACTTGCGCGCATTGCGTTCCGCCGCGGCGGCGGCCGACTCGGCCGCCCTGCGCAGCTGGTGCCCGGCCTGCTGGACGACCCGGACCGGCCGCGCCGGCAGGTGCCGGGACGCGCCGCGGTGCCGCCGCCAGTGCTCGCGGGCGCGGGCCCGGTGCTCGACCCGCAGGTTCTCGATGAGCCGGTCGATGTCCATAGACACCTCCCCGTACAGCGGCCACAGGTCGCCGGCCGCGGCCCGCTCGTGCAGCCGCCGGGTGAGCCGGGCGCGCCGCTCGCGGGCCACGTCGACCCGCACCTCCAGCTCGTGCTCGGCGAGGAACGGCCGGGCGTCGCGGGTCAGGTCGGAGCGGGCCAGCCGCCCGTAGGAGGCGATGCTCGCGGCGATCCCGGCGAGGGCGTCGCCGAGCTCGCGGCGCAGGTCCGGGTCGGTCAGCAGCCGGCCCCGCTCGCCGAGCCGCTCGTCGTCGGCGAGGGACCGGGTCAGGCCGCGCAGCGACAGCGTGAAGTGCTCCATCGTCTCCATCGCGTTGCGCAGCGCGACGCCGGCGTCGATGAGCCGCCGCGCCCGGGTGCGCGGGTTGAGCCGGACGCTCTCCTCGGCGGCGCCGAGGTCCCGGTCGGTGCGGCCGATCTCGCGGGCGAGCCGCTCGGCGTCGTCCTGCCAGCGGGCCGCCTCGTCCTCGGCGCGCTCGCCGCGCAGCCCCCCGGCGATGCCGTCGATCAGCTCGCGGAGCTTCTCGGCGATGTCCTGGACGGCCTCCTCGGCGGGCCGGACCCGCACCGACGGGGCCAGCACCGTCGCCGCCAGCCCGGTCGCGGCGCCGATCAGCGTCTCCAGGACGCGCTCGGTGGCGCCCGCCTCGCTCGCCGAGCCCAGCGCGAAGATCAGCATCGCGGAGATCGGCGCCTCCAGCACGTGCTCGCCGAGCCGCAGCACGTGCCCGATCGTCAGCGCGGCGAGGATCGTCAGGCCGAGCGTCCACCAGGAGAACCCGATGGTGCTCGCGGCCAGCACCGCGACCAGGACCCCGCAGGTGACGGCGCCGACCCGCAGGATGCTCGCCCTGATCGTCTGGTAGACGGAGAACTGGACGACCAGCAGCGCGGTCAGCGGCGCCAGCAGCGGCTGCGGCCCGCCCGGCGGCAGCGCCAGCAGGGCCAGCACGAACGCCAGCGTGGCGGTGGCCGTCAGCCGGGCGATCCGGTACACGGTGGACTGCACCTCCGTCGCCACGCGCAGCGGCGAGCGGCCGGGCCGGTCGTCCCGGCCCGGACGGCGGCGGCGGCGGAAGAACGGAAGCGACATGCGGGACTTCCTTCCCGCAGGTCGGCAAAGGTCACTCGCGGCAGGTCACTCGCGGCGGCGGGCGCGGAACGCGGCGACGTTGGTCCGGTTCGCGCAGCCCTCCGAGCAGAAGCGGCGCCGCCCCGCCCGGGACGTGTCGGCGTACACGTGGTCGCAGCCCTCGGCGGCGCACACGCCGGTGCGGCCGAGGCCGTGCTCGACGATCAGCTCGGCGAGGTTCATCAGCGTGGTCGCGCGGAACCGCTCGGCCAGCCGGGACGACGGCGGCGCGTAGTGCATGTGCAGGCCGTGCGGCTCGTGGTCGGCGAGGTGCGGGTGCATGGGGATCTCCAGCATGAGCCCGTTCAGCATCGCCATCACCTCCGCCAGGCCGTCGGCCTCGAAGAAGGGGCGCAGCGTGCGGCCCCAGTGCCGGAAGTCGGCGGCGTCGGCGTCCGCGAACTCGTGCCAGAAGAACTCGTGCTCCCGCAGGATGCGGCGCAGCGCGGCGGGGGAGTCGTCCCCGTCCGCGCATGTGACGGCGTTGACCAGTGCGGCGGCGGCCGCCACGCCGTGACTCTTGTAACCCGTGATGCGCATTACCCCGGCCTCCGGTCCCGCTGAGGTGCGGTAAATGATATCTTAGCAATAACCCTTACAGACGTCCCTGGGGATGCGCCGTGGAATGCCCGCGCTGTGGCTGGCCCGAGTCCGATGTGTACGAGGTGCTCTCGCGGCACCTGACCTCCGAGGGCGTGGTGACCTACACCCGCTGTGCCTGCGGCCGGCTGCAGATGCGCGTCCAGCGCTTCGACCCGGGCCCCGTCGTGGCCGCCGGACGCGACTCCGCGTCCGCCCCCGGGCCGTCCTAGTGCCGCCAGCGGGTGGCGGCGGCCACCTGCTCCGGCGTCGCCCCGTCCAGTAGCGCGATCTCCCCGCGCCGCACCGCCGACACCGTGTCGGTGACGGCCTCCCCGAGCGCCTCCCGCAGGACGGCGTCCGCCTCGAACGCCGCGACCGACTCCGCCAGCGACGCCGGCAGCGGGGCGATGCCCCGGGCGGCACGCTCCTCCTCCGCCAGCCCCGCCGGGTCGACGTCGCACGGTTCCGGCAGCTTCAGGTCGGCGCCGAGCCCGTCCCGCCCGGCGGCGAGCAGCGCCGCGAGCAGCAGGTAGGGGTTGGCGGCGGCGTCCAGGCACTTGACCTCCAGGTTGGCGGCGGTGGCGTGCTCGCCCTCCGCGCCGGTCACGAACCGCAGCGCGGCCTCCCGGTTCTCCAGCCCCCAGCACGCGTACGCGCCCGCCCAGTGCGACGGGATCAGCCGCAGGTAGCTCGCCACCGACGGCGCGCCGACCGCGAGCAGCGCCGGCAGCCGGCGCAGGATTCCGGCGGTGAACGCCTCGCCCGCCGCCGTCATCCCGTACGGGCCGGGCCCGCCCGCCATCGCGTTGGCCGCGCCGTCCGCCGCGTTCTCCCGCCACAGGCTGAGGTGGACGTGCGCGCCGTTGCCGACCGAGTCGGCCTCGACCTTCGGGGAGAACGACGCGGCCATGCCGTGCTCCATCGTCACCGCCCGGATCGTCTCCCTGACCAGGACGGCGGTGTCGGCCGCGCCGACCGGGTCCTCGGCCGCCACCGACACCTCGTACTGCCCGGCCGCGTACTCGGGGTGCAGCTGGACGACCTTCACGCCCGTCGCCTTCAGTGCCTTGAGGACGTCCCGCAGGTAGCCGGCCAGCTCGGTCACCCGCGTCATCCCGTACGCGGGGCCCTTGCAGGCGGGGGAGAACGCGTCGCCGCCGCCGTCCGACACCGCCCACTCGATCTCGAAGGCGGCCTTCACCGCCCAGCCGCGCTCGGCGAGCCGGTCGGTCTCGCGGCGCAGCAGGGCCCGCGTGTCCAGCGGATGGGCGGTGCCGTCCTGCGCGTACCGGAGCGCCGGCGCGTGCGCCCACCCGGGCAGCGCCGCCATCGGGACGAGCCGGTCCAGCGCGGGGTGCAGCCGCAGGTCTCCGGTGGGGCCGCCGATGTAGCCGCCGGACACGATCGAGTCGTCCAGCAGGAACACGTCGAACACCGGGGACATCCCGACGCCCCACGCCGCCGCGTGCTCCAGCCGCTCCACCGGGACGGTCTTGGTGCGGGTGATCCCGCTGACGTCCACCCAGGTCAGCGCGACCGCGACGATGCCCTCGCGGTCCAGCCTCCGCGCCGCCTCGGCCGCGCGGGCGCCGAGCCGGTCGCGTTCGCGCCCGTCGAGCCCCGGCGCTCCGGTGCGCCGCCCGGCGGCGGTCTCAGAGGTCTGTTCCACGTTGTGACTCCCGATCGGGGTGGCGGTGGACGCGGGCACGGTCCGTAAGGGCATCGTAGGGAGAACACGGGCTGGTTTCAGGGAGGAGGCGGGTGTGCTCGAGTACCTGGAGTCGCTGCGGCTGGTCGACCACCACTGCCACGGCGTCCTCGGCACGGACCCCGGCGGGACGGCCTTCGAGGAGATGCTCACCGAGGCGGAGGCGGCGGGCCCGCCCGGCGTGAGCATGTTCGACACCCAGGTCGGGTTCGCGCTGCGGCGCTGGTGCCCGCCCGTCCTCGGCCTGGACGCCCACGCGGAGCCCGGCGACTACCTGGCGCGGCGGGCCGAACTGGGCGCGGCCGAGGTGAACCGCCGCTTCCTGGAGGCCGCCCGGCTGAACGCGCTCTGCGTCGACACCGGCTACACCCCGGCGGCCCTGCTCGACCCGCCCGGCCTGGGGCGGCTCGCCGGAGCGGCGGCGTACGAGGTCGTCCGGCTGGAGTCGGTCGCCGAGCAGGTCGCGGCCGGCGGCGTCGAGGCGGCCCATTTCGCCGATGAGGTGCGTTCCCGGATCGGCGCGTGGGACGCGGTCGGCGCGAAGTCGATCGCCGCCTACCGGGCCGGGCTGGAGCTGTCGGGCATCCGGCCGTCGGAGGCGGAGGTCACCGGGGCGGCCGGGCAGCTGATGCTCGCGGCGGAGAGCACCGGCGCGCCGCCACGGGTCTGCGACGAGATCCTGCACCGGTTCCTGGTCTGGTGCGCGGTGGACGCCGGGCTGCCCGTCCAGTTCCACGTCGGGTACGGGGACGTGGACGCCGACCTGCGCCGCGGCGACCCGCTGCTGCTCATCGAGCTGCTGCGCGCCATGGCCCCCGCCCCGGCGATGCTGCTGCACAACTACCCGTTCCACCGGCAGGCCGGCTACCTGGCGCAGGTGCTCCCGAACGTGTACGTCGACGTGGGCTTGGCGACGCACAACCTCGGCCACCGGTCGCCCGCGCTCATCGCCGAGCTGCTGGAGCTGGCGCCGTTCGGGAAGGTGCTGTACTCCTCCGACGCGTTCGGGCTCGCCGAGCTGTACCACCTGGGCGCGCTGCTGTTCCGGCACGGCCTCGCCGGTTTCCTGGCCGGCGGTGTGGAGGACGGCGCCTGGACGTCCCGGGACGCCGAACGCGTCGCCGGGATGATCGCCTCGGCCAACGCCCGCCGGGTCTACGGTCTGGAGTAGACGATCATCGTGGGAGGGGACCGGCATGGCCGCACGTGAACGGCTGCTCGTCATCGGGGGCGACGCCGCGGGGATGAGCGCCGCGTCGCAGGCCCGCAGGCGGCGCGGCCCGGACGAGCTGGAGATCCTCGTGGTCGAGCGCGGGCACTACGCGTCCTACTCGGCGTGCGGCATCCCGTACTTCGTCGGCGGCGTGGTCGAGGACCTCGGCAAGCTCATCGCCCGCACGCCGGCCGAGTTCCGCGACCTCGGCATCGACCTGCGGCTGCGCACCGAGGCCGTCGAGATCGACGTGGACGGCGGGCGGGTGCGGGTCCGCGCCGAGGACGGCGGCGAGCGCTGGGAGGTCTACGACGACCTCATGATCGCGACCGGGGCCGTCCCGTCCCGGCCGCGGCTGCCCGGCGCCGACGCCGCGGGCGTCCACGGCGTGCAGATACTCGACGACGGTGTCGCGATCCGCCGGGCCGTCGAGGACGGGAAGCCGCGCCGCGCCGTCGTGGTGGGCGGCGGCTACATCGGCCTGGAGATGGCCGAGGCGATGGTGATGCGCGGCCTGGAGGTGTCCCTCGTGGACATCGCCGACCAGCCGATGCAGACCCTCGACCCGGACATGGGCGCGATCGTCGCGGACGCGATCCGCGGCATCGGCGTGCGGCTGTACCTGGGCGAGCCGGTCGCGGGCTTCGACACCTCCCCGGACGGGCACGTCACCGCCGTCCGCACCGAGAGCCGGACCCTGCCCGCCGACCTGGTCGTCTTCGGGCTGGGCGTGAAACCGGCCTCGGGTCTCGCCCGCGAGGCCGGCGTCGCGGTCGGCCCGACCGGCGGCATCGTCACCGACCGGCGGATGCGCACGCCCACCGAGCGGGTGTGGGCGGCGGGCGACTGCGTCGAGACCCGCCACCTCGTGTCCGGCGCCCCGGTCGCGATCGCGCTCGGCACGCACGCCAACAAGCAGGGCCGCGTCGCGGGCGTCAACCTCGGCGGCGGCTACGCCACCTTTCCCGGCGTCGTCGGCACCGCCGTCTCCAAGATCTGCACGGTGGAGGTCGCGCGGACCGGGCTGAACGAGCGCGAGGCGGCCGCCGCCGGGTTCGCGACGCTGAGCGTGGTCGTGGAGTCCACCACCCGCGCCGGCTACCACCCGGGCGCCACCGCGATGAAGACCAAGCTGATCGCCGAACGCCGGTCCGGGCGGCTGCTCGGCGCGCAGATCGTCGGCGAGGAGAACGCCGCCAAGCGCGTCGACGGCCTGGCGATCGCGCTGTGGAACGGCATGACGGTCGAGGAGATGACGGGCCTGGACCTCGGCTACGCGCCGCCGTTCGCGCCCGTGTGGGACCCGGTCCTGATCGCCGCCCGCAAGACCGCCGACGCCGTCGAGCAGGACATGCGCTCTCGATCTTGACCCGGTATGTCGGTGACCTCCCCTACGGTGTGGCGTCATGGCGACAGCGGCTGATGAGGACACCCGGGAGATGCCGGACGCGTGGCGGCGGCACCTCCATCCGCGCCGGGACCGGCCGGGGCCGTGGCCGCAGGCGCGCGTCGACGCGTCGGCGGCCGATGAGGCCAGGGCGCTGGTGGACTGGGCCCGGCCCCGGATCGAGGACGTCCTGGCGCTGCCCGGCACGACGCCGGCACTGGCCGAACACGGCCGTGCGTACCTGAACGGCGAGGCCGACCCCCTGGGCGCGGCGGTGGTCGCTGTCGTCGCGACCTCCGAGCGCAACCACGTCAAGTACAGCGAGAAGGACCTGTTCGTGGACGCGTGGGCGGCCGGGCACGGGGTGCCGTTCGCCGCGTGCGCCTTCGCGTGGCTGAGCGAGATCATGGCCGACCGCCGGATGGGGCCGGAGGCGCCGTGGATCGGTGTCCGGGAGGCCGAACCGACCGATTACTACGATGGCTGGTGGGCGGACGAGCCGCCCGTCCGGCATCTGCGCTCGCTGCTGACCGCCGCCCACGACGACGTGTACGCGGACGCGGTCGAAAGGCTGGCCCGCCTTCGCGGGACGCCCTCGCAGAAACTGGTGGTCTCCTACCTCGTACCGACCAGGCAGGATTGGGTCGAGGAGATCTGTTCGCTGCAGCTGGGCTCGCTACACGGCACCGCGCTGTGGATGCTCCCCTTCTTCGTCGGGGCACCGCACCAGGTCGCGCAATTGGCGCCCCGGCTCGGCTCCGCCCTCGCCGATCCCGGCGTTGTCGCGGCCCTGGTGGACGGGGCAGGGCCGGCGGCCCCGGTGCCGCTGCTGACCGATGTGCTGGACGAGGGCGATATCGCCCCCCGCTTTGAGCGGACGCTGCTGGACCACCTCGCCGCACTGCCCGCCGACGAGGCGTTCCAGGCGCTCGTCGACCGCGCCGGCCGCCCGTTGGCCCCGGCCGCGATGAGCGCCGCCTCGCAGCGGTTCCCGGCGCGGGCGCTGCGGCTGCTGGCCGGGGCGGCGCGCAAGCCCAAGGTGGCGGAGCCGCTGCGGGTCCATGTGCGCGCGCACCCGGAGCTGGTCGAGGCGATGCTGCCGGAGCTTCCGGACGGGTCGCGTGCGGCGGTCGAGGCGATTCGCGCGGCCACCGTCCGCGTACCGGACGCGCCGGCCGAAGCGCTGCCGCCCCTGCTCGTCGACCCGCCCTGGTCCCGTCCTCGTGCCAAGGCCAAGCCGGTCGTCATCGAGGACCTGTCCTCGCCCGGCACGCGTTCGATCGTCTGGGAACCGGGCGAGCAGGACGAGTGGATGGTCGACCTCCACCATCTGTGGCGCTGGGTCGAGCGGCTTGACTGGCAAATCCAGGTCGAGAAGTTCACGAAGGGCGACCTGCCGGGCCACATGCACCCGCTGTTCTTCGTGGAGGGCCCGGACGAGCTGGTGCGTCCGCTGCTCGCGGGCTGGGAGCCGCCTGCCCCCTGGGATGTGGCCGAGTGGATGCGGGTCGTCGTCTCCCGCTTCGAACTGGACGCCCTGGACGCAGCCGTGTTCGCGGCGCGCCGTGACCCCGCCAACGCGGGCGCCGTGCTGCTGCCCTATCTGAGCGACGAGGTCGCGCGGCTGATGGCGGACTGGCTCGTCCGGCTCAAGCAGGCGGGCGGGACGGCGCGGACCTGGTTCCGGCGGCACGGCCTCACCGCCGTCCCGGCGCTGGTGCCTCCCGCGCTCGGCAAGGCCGGTGCGGAACGCCGCGGAGCCGAGGCCGCGCTGCGCTTCATCGCCGCTTCCTACGGCGCCGAGGCGATCGTCGAAGCGGCCCGGATCCACGGCGACAAGGCCGCGGACGCGATCGAGGCGCTGGTGTCGGCGGACCCGCTGGGTGTCCTGCCTGCGAAGATGCCCGTGGTCGGTGACTGGGCGGAGGTGCGGCTGCTCCCGCAGATCCTGCTGCGCGACCGCGCGCACGCGCTGCCGGACGCCGCCGCGCAGCACGTGCTGACGATGCTCGCGATGTCCAAGCCCGGCGAGGTCTACGCGGGAGTGGACGTCGTCCGCGAGTTGTGCGACCGGGAGTCGCTCGCCGAGTTCGGATGGGCGCTGTTCCGGCAGTGGGAGGCGTTCGGCGCGCCGTCCAAGGATGGGTGGGCGCTGACGCAGCTCGGCCTGACCGGCGACGACGAGACCGTCCGGCGGCTGGCCCCGGTGATCCGGGCATGGCCGGGCGATGGCGGGCACAATAAGGCGGTCACGGGCCTGGGCGTCCTCGCCGCCATCGGCACCGACGTGGCGCTCATGCACCTGCACGGCATCTCGCAGCGGGTCAGGTTCAAGGGGCTGAAGGGCCGGGCGCAGGACAAGATCGCGGAGGTGGCCGCCGAGCTGGAGCTGACCGCCGAGCAGCTCGCGGACCGGCTCGTCCCCGACTTCGGCCTCGACGCCGACGGCGGCATGGCGCTCGACTACGGGCCGCGCCGGTTCACCGTCGGCTTCGACGAGCAGCTCAAGCCGTACGTGTCGGACGAGAACGGCACGCGCCGCAAGGCCCTCCCCAAACCCGGCGCGAAGGACGATCCCGACCTGGCCTCTGCCGCCTACAAGGCGTTCTCGACGCTGAAGAAGGACGTCCGGACCGTCGCCGCCGACCAGCTCCGCCGCCTCGAGACGTGCATGGTCACGCGGCGCCGCTGGCCGCTGCGGGAGTTCGAGGAGCTGCTGGCCGGGCACCCGCTCGTCCGGCACATCGTGCGGCGCCTGGTCTGGCTCGCCTGCGACGGTGATGGAGACGGCGGCAAGACGACCGCTTTCCGTGTCGCCGAGGACGGCACGTTCGCCGACGCGGACGACGACGTCCTCACCCTCGCCGACTCCTGCGAAGTCGGCGTCGCGCACCCGATCGACCTGGACGGTTCGCTCGGCGCGTGGTCGGAGGTGTTCGCCGACTACGAGATCCTGCAGCCGTTCCCGCAGCTCGGGCGGGCCGTCCACCGGCTGGCGGACGAGGCCCACGACGGCGGGCGGCTGACCTGCTTCGAGGGCCTGACCGTCCCGGTCGGGAAGGTGCTCGGGCTGACGTCGCGCGGCTGGGAGCGCGGCGCGCCGCAGGACGCCGGCGTGGAGTGCTGGATCTCCCGGCGGCTCCCCGGCGGCCGGTACGTCGTCATCGACCTCGATCCCGGCATCGCCGTCGGGGCCGTCGACGCGCTGCCCGACCAGACGCTGCGGGCGGTCGCGCTGACCAAGCGTCCCGAACAGCTCTGGATGGGCGGCGGGCCCACGGCCTCCTTCGCCGATCTCGATCCCGTCACCGTGTCCGAGATCCTCGCCGATCTCTCGCCCCTTTCGTGAGAAAGAGAACCCTCGTGGACCTGCCGAAGGCCCTGCTGGATCCGCCCTGGAAGCGCAAGCCCGCCGCCGCGCCCTCTTCCGAGGACGAGCCGATCCTCGTCCCCGGCCTCACGGCGCCGGACGACCGCGCCATCCTCTGGGAGCCCGGCGAGCGCGAACGATGGGCCGAGGTCCGCCCCTACGGATCATGGCGGGACGGGGAGTGGGAGGAGGCGGCCGAGAAGTTCCGGGACGGCCGGATGAGTTACGAGCCCACCCGGGCCGGCTTCCTCGCGCAGGCGCCCGAGCATCTCGCCCGGCCGCTCCTGGCCGGGTGGGAACCGCATGTGACGTGGGACTTCGACCATTCGCTCCAGCCGATCGTGGCGCGGTTCGAGACCGACGCGTGGGACGTGGCGTTCCGCCTCGCGAAGCAGAACGCGTTCGGCACGGGACCGATCCTGCGGCCGTTCCTGTCCGCCGACGTCGCCCGGCTGTTCGCCGACTGGCTCTACCGGCTCACGTCGGCGCAGAAGATCGCGCACACGTGGTTCGGACGGCACGGGCTCGCGGCCGTCCCGTACCTGGTGCCGGACGCGCTGGGCAAACGCGTCGGCCCCCGCCGCAACGCGATCAAGGCGCTGCGAACCATCGAGGGGGACGTCGTCGGGGCCGCCCGCGTCCACGGTGACGAGGCCGCCGACGCGGTCGCGAAGCTCCTCGTCGCCGCACCGCCCGACAACGCCCCCGTCCAACCGCCGATCAGGCCGCCGTCCCTCCCGACATGGCTCGACGTGGACGCGCTGCCGCGCCCGGCCCTGCGGGACGGCGGGGAACTGCCGCGTGAGGCGTGCCGCCACCTGCTCCTCGCCATGGTGGGGACACCCGGCGGCCGGGTCGACGTGTCCGAGGTCGTGGACGGAGCGGCCGGGGTCTGCGACCCGGAGTCGCTCACCGCGTTCGCATGGGCGTTGTTCGAGGCATGGCAGGCGGCGCGGCTGCCGAAGCGCAGCGGGTTCGTGCTGGCCACGCTCGGCCGGTTCGGCGACGACGGGACCGTCCGCCGCCTCACGCCGCTGGTCAAGGACTGGCCGGGGCAGAGCGGCGGATACAGCCGGGCCGTGCAGGGGCTCGACGTGCTCGTCGAGATCGGCAGCGACACCGCCCTGACCCAGCTGAACGGGATCGCCCAGAAGTCCAGGTACAAGGGCCTGCAAGGGGAGGCGCAGCGCAAACTGCTGGCCATCGCGCAACGGCGCGGCCTGACGGGTGACCAGCTCGCCGATCGGCTCGTCCCCGGCCTCGGCCTGGACGCCGACGGGACCCTCACGCTCGACTACGGCCCGCGCCGGTTCACCGTCGGCTTCGACGAGCAGCTCAAGCCGTCCGTCTCGGACGAGAACGGCAAGCCCCGCAAGTCACTGCCGAAGCCGGGAGCGAAGGACGACCCGGACCTGGCGCCCGCCGCCTACAAGCGGTTCGCGGAGCTGAAGAAGGACGTCCGCGCGGTCGCGTCCGGCGAGGTGGCGCGGCTGGAGTCGTCCATGGTCATGGGCCGCGAATGGACGCGCGCCGAGTTCGCGGAGTTCGTCGCCGGCCATCCGCTGCTGCGGCATCTCGCCCGCCGGCTGGTCTGGCTGAGCGGCGGCCGCCCGTTCCGGATCGCCGAGGACCGCACGTTCGCCGACCTCGACGACGACGCGGTCGAGCTTCCGGTGTCGGCGAACGTCCAGATCGCCCATCCGCTGGACCTGGGCGACTCACTCACCGCTTGGGCGGAGGTGTTCGCCGACTACGAGATCCTGCAGCCGTTCCCGCAGCTCGGACGGCCCGTCCTCACCCTCGCCGACGGGGAGGGCAGGAACGGCAGGCTGGAGCGCTTCGAGGGCCTGACCGTCCCGACCGGCAAACTCCTCGGCCTCACCCGGACGTCGTGGACGCGCGGTCCCGCGCAGGACAACGGCATCGAACACTGGATCTCCTGGCACCTCGCCCCGGACGTCACCGTCGTCATCGACCTGCGCCCCGGCATCGCGGTCGGCCTCGTCGACCTGAACCCCGTCCAGACGACCGAGCGCGTCTGGATCGGGAAGAGCCCCTACTCCGCCGTGATGGAGAACGGCCTCGACGGCGTGAACCCGGTATTCGTCTCCGAACTGCTGGCCGACCTGACGAGCCTCACCCCGCCCTGAGCTAGGCGAAACGGCTGCTGGGCACCGGGCCGGGGGAGTGGACCATGTCCCTTGGCCCGGTGAGCCACCGGCCTCCGACCGCACGGGCGAACGCGACGAGCCGCTCGTCGGGATCCGGCGGCGTGGCGCCGTCCCCCTCCTCGTCCTCGTGCGGGTCGGCGGCGATGATCTCGGCGGCCAGCTCCTCCTCGGGACGCTCGTCCGGCGGGACGGTCTCGGGCTGCCCGTCGTCCGACACCCGGAGTTGCTCGCCCCAGGGCGACTTCGCCACCTGGTGCAGGAACCCGGTGACGTCGGCGCTCACCGCCGGAGGCTCGGTCCAGCAGGTCGCGTGCTCGAACAGCACCTGGCCCTCGGCCCGCTCGTGCAGTGTTTCCACGTCGGTCTCGTTGAGGTCGTAGGCGACCGCGAGCACATCGGGACGTCCCGGGGCGAACGGTTCGGCCGGCAGCCCGAGCAGCCGCGCCGCCGCGAGCCCGAGGACGCGGCTCGACCGGTCGGGCAGCAGGCCGACCGACGTGGGCCGCCGCCCTGCCGCGTCGAGGACCAGCCGCAGCCGGTCGAGGCTGCGCCTGCACGCCGGGAAGCCGTCGGCCGTGTAGGCGAACCGCCCCGTCATGCCGGCGTCGAAGCCGTACGGCGACAGGGTGAGGACGAAGCTCCCGCCGAGCACGAAATGCCACCCGCGCAGATCCGTCGCGTCCAGCGGGCTGACGCCCCGGACCACCTGCCCCCGCGTGATCATCCGTGCCAGCCGGTCGCGGGCGGGAAGCCACACCTGGTCGTCCGGCACGGGCAGCCGGCCGGCCTCATGCTCCGCTCGGGCGAGATCCCCGGCGAACAGCGCGTTGTGGGCGAGCAGATACCTGGCGGGCCAGGGCTCCAGCGCGTCCACCCGCGGCTCCAGCACCGCGACGGCGTCCGCGTGCCGGTTCTCGCGCTCCAATGCCGACACGAGTTCCAACAGCAGCAGCGGTTCGTCCGGGAGCATCTCCAGCGCCCGCGTGAGCGCCGGAATGGCCAGGAACGCGATGCCGCGCTCGATGCAGGCGTAGCCGAAGTCGTAGAGCTGCTGCGGCTCCTGCTGGACGGCCACTGCCGTAGCGGCCTCCTGCATGTCGTCGAACCCGGACATGGCCGCCGCTCCCGCCATGAGCCGCGCCACCTCGCCCAGCTCCATGCCGTCGGCGTTGAACCGCAGATGCCGGATCAGCCCGGCGATGTCGCCGCTTGCCAGAAATGCCCGCGCGTCGCTCATGAGCGGCCACGCTACAGGCGCCGCCCCGTACGGATCATGCCGTTTTCTCCAACGCGCGCAGGATGTCGGCGACCAGATCCTCGGTGTCCTCGATCCCGGCCGACAGACGCACGAATCCGGGCTCCACCGCGTCACCGCCCCACCGTCCGCGCCGTTCCGCGGAACTGTGCACGCTCCCGAAACTGGTGGCCTGCATGACGAGCCGCAGCGAACCGAGGAACCTTTCCGCGGAAGCCTCGTCCCGCAGCGTGAACGACACGACACACCCGAACCGCCGCATCTGCCGGGCCGCGACCTCATGCGAAGAATCGTCCGGCAGCCCCGGATACCGAAGCCCGGAAACCTGCGAGTGGCCCCGCAGCGCCTCCGCGATCGCCAGCGCGTTCGCGGTCTGCCGCTCCAGCCTCAACTGCAGCGTGGCAAGCGACCGATGCGCCAGCCAAGCCTCCATAGGCCCGGGAACGGCCCCCACGGTCTTACGCCAGAACCGAACCCCTTCAGCCAATTCTGGATCCCGTGTGGCGACATGCCCGAGAAGCAGATCCCCGTGTCCGGTCAATGACTTTGTGTCGCTGGCGACGGAGAAATCGGCCCCCAACTCCAAAGGCCGCTGCCCGAGCGGAGTGGCCAGCGTGTTGTCGACCGCGACAAGCGCACCCGCCGCATGCGCCGCCTCGACGACCCGCCGGACATCGCACACGTCCAACCGCGGATTGGACGGCGTCTCCACCCAGACCAGCCGCGCCCCCTCGACCAGCCCGATCTGCGCATCACCCGCCGTCGGCCCCATCCGAACAACCGCGCCATACGACTCCAGCCGCTCTTGAAGAGCCCGCGTCGTCTGATAACAGTCATCGGGCAGAACAACCACATCGCCGATCCGAACCTGCGACAGCAGAACACCCGCCACAGCCGCCATCCCGGACGCGAACGAAACGACTTCGGCGCCGCCCTCAAGTTCGCCGATCGCCTGCTCAAGCAACGTCCACGTGGGATTGGAGTCGCGCCCATACGTATAAGGCCCGCTTGCCTCCCCGGCCAAGTGGTAATGCGCCGCGAACACGGGCCCCGGCAGCCCCGGCGTGAACTGCTCCGCCTCCGGCCGCCCGGCCCCCACCACC
>NZ_SMKY01000134.1 GCF_004349235.1 Actinomadura darangshiensis
CGTCCTGGTAGCCGGTGATCGTCTCGCCTTCGAGGAGGGAGAGCAGCGTCCGGGCGGCGTGCGCGCCGTAGGCGGGGATGTCGCGGGTCAGGGCCGTGAGGGCGGGACGGACGACGCGGGAGAACGGCGAGTCGTCCCAGGCCACGATCGAGAAGTCGGCGGGGACGCTCAGCCGCATCTCCTGGGCGACGGAGAGGCCGGCCACGGCCATGATGTCGTTGTCGTAGACGATCGCGGTGGGCGGCGTGGGCGAGCTGATCACGCGGCGGGTGGCGCGGGCGCCCTCCTCGCCGGTGTAGTCGGTGTGGACGACCGGGTGGCCCGCGATGCCGAACTCCTCGCAGATCGCGGTGAACGCCTCGTCGCGCAGGCGGGTGTGGAGGAGCTTCGGCAGCCCCGCGATGCGGGCGATGCGGCGGTGGCCGAGCGCGTAGAGGTAGGAGACCGTCTCGCGGATCGCCTCGGCGTCGTCGGACCAGACCGCCGTGAGGTCGCCCGCCGCGCTCGGGTCGCCGACGACCACCGCGGGCATGTCGAGGCCCTGGAGCTCGCTGACGCGCGGGTCGTCCACGTGCAGGTCGACGACGATCACGCCGTCGACGCGGCGTTCGCCCCACCAGCGGTGGTAGGTCTCGATCTCCTTCGCGTGGTCGTCCACGACCTGGAGGGTCAGCGCGAACGACAGCGGGGACAGCTCGCTCTCGATGCCGCTGATCAGCTCCATGAAGAACGGCTCGATGGCGAGGGTGCGGGCGGGCCGGGCGACGGCGAGGCCGACGCTGCGCGCCCTGGCCCCGTTGAGCGCCTTCGCCGCGCTGTTGGGACGCCAGCCGATCTCCGTCGCGATCTGCTTGATCAGCGCGCGGGTCTCGGCGGAGACGCCCGGACGGTCGTTCAGCGCGTAGGAGACGGCGACCTTCGATACCCCGGCGCGTTCGGCGATGTCCGCGATGGTCGGCCTTCTCACGACACCCCTGGCTGAACCGGTTACTGGACGCTGAATCGCCAGCTTACTACGTCGGTCACCCGTGAACGAGGCGGCCGCGATCCCTTGACGGGCGCCGTGAAGGCGGCTTAGGGTCGGGCATGACTTATCCGGTTAAGTCAAAGGCGAGGGATTCTCCTGGGTAGCTGGGGACGGCCTGCGCTGCCGAGGTTGGAAAGGCTGTGAATGTTTCACGGAGAGCCTTGCAACTTAATCAGTTAAGTACTTCTCTGGTGGGGCCGGGAGCCCCCGGCAGGACACCCTCCCACCGAAGGTGAGCACCGCATGAGACCCCACCCCCGATCCCTCAGGGCACGCCCTCCGCTCTGGTGGGCCGCGCTGGTCGCGGCATTCCTCCTCGCCGGCGGCGCGTTCGCCCTCCCCAAGCCGGCCTCCGCCGCCCGCACCGCCTCCGCCGCGCCCGCCGGGTTCGCCTACCGCTGCGGCGTCCACTTCTGCCTGGACGGCAAGCCGTTCTACTTCGCCGGCGCGAACACCTACGACCTGTTCACGTTCGGCAGCGGTTCGGGCGACACCGAGACGCAGTACATGGACAAGGCGCGCATCGACGCGCACATGGCCGACCTCCAGGCCGACAACGTCCAGGTCCTCCGGACGTGGATGTTCAGCCACGAAAGCTGGCACGGCTTCGAAACGGCGAAGGGCGTCTACAACGAGCAGGAGTTCGCGCAGTTCGACTACGTCCTGAAGTCGGCCGCCGACCATGGAATCAAAGTCGTCCCGGTCTTCGAGAACTACTGGGAGGCGTACGGCGGAATCGACACCCGCCTCCAGTGGGAGGGGCTGAGCGGCGGGCACCCCGGCCGCGCGGCCTTCTTCGACAAGACCCGCTGCCCCGGCTGCTTCACGTCCTACAAGAACTACGTCAGCCACGCGCTCAACCGCACCAACCATTACACGGGCGTGAAGTACAAGGACGACCCGAACGTCTTCGCCTGGGAACTCATGAACGAGCCCCGGTACCAGGACCAGAGCGCCGACGAGAACGTCAACGGCACCACCCTGCGCAAGTGGGTGGACGAGATGGGCGCCTTCGTCAAGGGCATCGACCCCGACCACATGCTGGGCGCCGGAATCGAAGGCCACGGCACCCGCTACGGATTCGGCGGCGACGAGGGCAATCCGTTCATCTACATTCACCAGTCGCCCTACGTCGACTACACCACGGCTCACCCCTATCCGACAGAGAGCTGGGCCAACCTCGGCCTCGACGCGACAAAGGTGCTCATCCGGAAATGGATCGCCGACTCCCACGACACCGTCGGCAAGCCCTTCTACATGAGCGAGTTCAACGTCCACAACGTCGACCGCACGGTCTGGTGGGACGCGATATTCAAGGACTTCGAGGCGGCCGGCGGCGACGGCACCGGTTTCTGGTGGTACCAGGACCACGAGGTCGACGGGAAGTTCGGCGTCTCCAAGGGCGATCCCGAACTGGCCGTCTTCCGCGCGCACGCCGACCGCCAGGCCGCCAAGAACCAGGAGAGGTGACGCTTGACCAAGCAGAGCACATCGCTGCATCAGGGTTGGACGGTACGGCTGGTCGACGGGCCCGCGCCGGGCGACCTGGCCGGACGGCTGCAGGAGGACATCCCTGCGCGGGTCCCCGGTTGCGTCCACGCGGATCTGCTGGACGCGGGCCTGATCCCCGACCCCTATCTGGACCGGAACGAACGAGACGTCGCATGGGCCGGGCATTCCGGCTGGCGCTACGACCTGGCGCTCCCCGCCGTCCCCGACGGGGCCGAACGCACCGACCTGGTCTTCGAGGGCCTGGACACGGTGGCGACGATCCTTCTCGACGGCCGGGAGTTGGGCGGTACGCGCAACATGCACCGCTCCTACCGGTTCGACGTGACCGGTCCGGCCCGTGCCGGCGCTGCGCTCTCGGTGCGGTTCGCCTCCGCCTACACCGAGGCGGAGGCGGTCCGCGACCTGGTCGGGTCCCGTCCCAACGCCTATCCGGAACCGTTCAACTTCATCCGCAAGATGGCCTCCAGCTTCGGCTGGGACTGGGGGCCGACGCTGGTCACCGCCGGGATCTGGCGTCCGGTCCGGCTGGAGTCGTGGAGCACCGCGCGGCTCGCCGGGGTCCGCCCGCTGGTGACCGTCTCCGCCGGCGGGGACGGCCGGGTCGAGGCCCACCTGACCCTCGAACGGACGGACTCCGGCCAGGACACCGAACTGCATGCCGAGGTGATCGTCGCAGGCGTCCGCGCACCGATCGTCGTCCCGCCGGGCGAAAACGACGCGAAGGCCGTGGTCACCGTCCCGCGGCCAAGGCGGTGGTGGCCGCTCGGCCAGGGCGACCAGCCGCTCTACGACTGCGAGGTCGTTCTGTCGGACGCGACGGGTACCGTCCTCGACACCTGGACCCGGCGCATCGGCTTCCGGAACGTCGAACTGCACAACGCCCCCGACGCGCACGGCACGTCCTTCACCCTGAAGATCAACGACCGTGCCGTCTTCGCCCGCGGCGTCAACTGGATCCCGGACGACGCCCTCCCCGCGCGCATCACCCCCGCGCGCTACCGCCACCGTCTCCAGCAGGCCGCCGACGCGGGCATCAACCTGATCCGGGTTTGGGGCGGAGGGATCTACGAGGACGACGCCTTCTACGACATCTGCGACGAACTGGGCCTGATGGTCTGGCAGGACTTCCTGTTCGCCTGCGCCGCCTACCCCGAGGAGCAGCCGCTGCGCAACGAGATCGACGCGGAGGCACGCGAGAACGTGGTGCGCCTCGCCCCGCACCCGAGCCTCGTCCTGTGGAACGGCAACAACGAGAACCTCTGGGGCTTCCGCGACTGGGACTGGGAGGAGCCCCTGGCGGGCGACAGCTGGGGCGAGGGCTACTACCTCGGCCTGCTGCCCCGCATCGTCGCCGAACTCGACCCGACCCGTCCCTACACCGCGGGCAGCCCGTGGTCCGGCTCCTGGGACCGCCATCCGAACGACCCCGCGCACGGCACCTCGCATTTCTGGGAGGTCTGGAACCGCCGCGACTACACCGACTACCTGAACGAGATCCCGCGCTTCGCGTCCGAGTTCGGCTGGCAGGCCCCGGCCGCCTACGCGACCATCCGCGAAGCCCTGCCGGACGAGGAACTCGCCTCGTCCTCCCCTGGAATGCTCCACCACCAGAAGGCGGAGGACGGCAACGGCAAACTCGACCGCGGCCTTGCCCACCACTTCGCCGCACCGGACGGCTTCGACGCCTGGCACTACCTCACCCAGGTCAACCAGGCCCGGGCCATCGCGACGGGTGTCGCGCACTGGCGATCCCACTGGCCGGTGTGCGCCGGGACGGTCGTCTGGCAGCTCAACGACTGCTGGCCGGTCACGTCGTGGGCCGCGATCGACGGCGCGGGACGTCTGAAACCGCTCTACTTCGAGCTGCGCCGCCTCTACGCCGACCGGCTGCTCACCCTCCGGCGCCGGGACGGCGAACTCGTGGTCGCCGTCGACAACCAGTCCGCCGAGCCGTGGAGTTCCGTGGTCTCGGTGCGGCGCATGACCGGAGGCGGAGCGGTCCTGGCCGAGGCCGAGGTCGCCTTCACGGTCGGGCCGCGCGAGGTCGCCCTGTTCCCGCTCAAGGACCGGGTCGGGCGTTTCGAGAACCGGTCGGGCGAGCTGATCGTGGCCGACGCCGACGGTCTTCGCGACGTGGTCCTCGGCTGCGAGGACCGCGACTTCGCCTTCCCCGTCCCCGAGTTCGGCATCGAGCTGCACGAACGCGGCGACGTGCTGGACGTCGTCATCACGGCCGGCTCCTTCCTGCGCGACCTGCTCCTCCAGGCCGACCGGCTCGGGCCGCGCGCCGCCGCCGACCGGGGGCTGGCCACCCTGCTGCCGGGGGAGTCGGTCACGGTCCCGGTGACCGGTCTCGATGCGAAGACCGTGACGTCCGACCAGGTCAGAGCCGCCCTGTGGTGCGTCAACGCCGTCCAGCCCGGGGCGGTCCCGCCATGAGGGCGCTGCACCCCGCCCGCGGGGCGACGACTGTGCTGCACGGAAGCACGATCGGCATCGGTGAATAACCGGTTCCGTTGCATAGACCGACGATTGCCAACCCGCTCTGGTAAACGATAACTGCACTTCAAAGCTGAGATCTTCGATTCGACCAACCGGTCATCCGATAACGGTTGGATATCATGGGCTGGCCGTCACCTTTACTGGTTCAGTGGCTCATGTCACTGTTCTGGCCAGCTGAAGCGCTCAAGCTTCGGGAGACCCCTGGCGGGTCCTGAGATGGGAGATGGTGGGGATGCGCAGACGAGCGCTCACCGCGACGCTCGCCGCCCTGGCGATGCTGGCCGCGGCCTGCGGCGGCAGCGGCGGGGGCCGGTCCACCGCCGAGCAGACCGGCGACCCGGCGGAGATCAGCGGCGACATCACCGTGCTGACCCAGCGGACCGACCTCAAGGAGGACGGCACGCTGGCCAAGTACGCCGCCGAGTTCAACAAGACCTACCCGAACGTCCAGGTGAAGTTCGAGGCCCTCACCGACTACGAGGGCGAGGTCAAGATCCGCATGAACACCGAGAACTACGGTGACGTCCTGCTCATCCCGGCCGCGGTCGCCAAGAACGACTACCCGAAGTTCTTCGCCTCGCTCGGCTCCGCCGGCGAGCTTTCCAAGAAGTACAAGTTCACCTCCGCCAGCGAGGTGAACGGCCAGGTCTACGGCGTCGTGTCGTTCGCCGCCGCGAACGGGTTCATCTACAACAAGGACGTCTGGACGAAGGCCGGCGTCACCGGCTGGCCGAAGACGCCCGCCGAGTTCCTCGCCGACCTCCAGGCCGTCAAGAGCAAGACCGGCGCGACCCCCCTCTACACGAATTACAAGGACGGCTGGCCCCTGACCGCCTGGACGAACGTCCTCGGCTCGGCCACCTGCGACCCGCAGGCGAAGAACGCGCTGGCGAAGGGCGACCCCTGGGCGGCCGGCAAGGACCTCAACGTCGGCGACTCGCTGCTGTTCAACGCGGTCAAGAGCAAGCTCACCGAGGCCGACCCCACGACCACGAACTGGGAGGAGTCCAAGGGACGGTTCGCCAAGGGCGACATCGCGACCATGTGGCTGGGGTCGTGGGCGATCCCGCAGATGAGGGACGCCGCGGCGAAGGCCGGGGTCAAGCCGGAAGCGGTCGGCTTCATGCCCTTCCCGGCGCAGGTCGACGGCAAGTTCTGCGCGGCGCTCGCACCCGACTACCGGTACGCGGTCAACACGCACTCCGAGCACAAGGCGGCGGCCCGCGCCTGGGTCGACTGGATGGTCGGCAAGTCCGGGTTCGCGGCCCTCAACGAGGGCGTGTCCCCCGTGACCGGCGACCCGCTCCCGGCCGCGCTCAAGCCCTACCAGGACGCCGGCGTACGGCTGCTCGACCTGGACCAGGCGGGCGTCGCCCAGGTCAACGACATCGACAGAGCCGCCGAGATCGGGCTGGACGCCCCCGACTACCGCAAGAACCTCGTCGACGTGGCGCGGGGCGCGGCCAAGGGCGACCTGAACGCACTTCTCGCCGACCTGTCCAAGAAATGGGACAGCGGCCGGAAGACCGTCGGCTGAGAAGGGCGGGACATGCGCGCCCTCACACCCTGGACGTTCCTCGTCGTGCCGCTGGCGTTCCTGGTGGCGTTCTCCTACGTCCCGATCGTCAACATGGTCGTCTACAGCTTCACCGACTGGGACGGCATCAGCCCCGACTACACCTTCACCGGCCTCGACAACTACACCGAGATATTCACCCGCCGGGAACTGTTCGAGGTCTTCCTGACCAGCCTCTACTACCTGGGTGCGTCGGTCATCCAGATCGTCCTCGCGCTGTACTTCGCGATGGTCCTCAGCTTCAACCTCCGGTTCCGCAACCTGTTCAAGGGCATCATCTTCTTCCCGTACCTGGTCAACGGCGTCGCGATCGGGTTCGTGTTCCTGTACTTCTTCCAGCCCGGCGGGACGTTCGACACGTTCCTCGGAGCCTTCGGGATCGGCGGCGGCCACCTCTGGCTCGGCGACCCCGACCTGGTGAACTACTCCCTCGCCGGGGTGTCGGTGTGGCGTTTCCTCGGGCTGAACTTCGTGCTGTTCCTCGGCGGCATCCAGTCCATTCCGAGCGAGCTGTACGAGGCGGCGGAGATGGACGGCGCGAACCGCCGGCAGATATTCCGGCACATCGTCGCGCCGATGCTCCGCCCGCTCATCGGGCTCAGCACGATCCTCGCCGTCTCCGGCTCGCTGTCGGTGTTCGAGATCCCCTACATCATGACCGGCGGCTCCGGGAACAGCGAGACCTTCGTCATCCAGACCGTCAAGCTCGCCTTCCAGTTCAACAAGACCGGCCTCGCCTCGGCCGCCGCCGTCGTCCTGCTTCTGCTGATCCTGCTGGTCACGTGGGTGCAGCGGCGCCTCGTCCCCGATCGGAGGACGGAGATCTCATGACCGTCTCAGAGCCCCGCGCGCGGCGCCTTCCCCGGCTGTCGGCGACCGGCGTCTACACGTCCCTGATCGTGGCGGCCGTCGTCGTGATCCTGCCGCTGACCGTCGTGCTGTTCACGTCGATGAAGACGCCGGAGGAACTCGCGTCCGGGGAGAGCGTCCTCGCGCCGCCGGACGACTGGTTCAACTTCGGCAACTACGCGACCGCGTTCCAGCGCGGGCACATCGCCCGGGCACTGCTCAACACGACGATCATCCTCGTCGTCTCGGTGACGGGAACGGTGTTCATCGGGTCGATGGCGGCGTACGCGATCGACCGTTTCCGGTTCAGGTTCCGCTCGCTCGTCCTCGGGCTGTTCCTGTTCGCGACGCTGGTCCCGAGCATCACCACGCAGGTCACCACCTTCCAGGTGATCGACCAGCTGGGCCTGTTCAACACCCGGCTCGCGCCCATCGCCCTCTACATGGGCACCGACATCGTCGCGATCTACATTTTCCTGCAGTTCATCCGCGGCATCCCGGCTTCCGTGGACGAGGCCGCCCGCATCGACGGGGCGTCCTACTTCACCATCTACCGGCGCATCATCCTGCCGCTGATGAAACCGGCCATCGCCACCGTCGTCATCGTCAAGGGCATCGCCGTCTACAACGACTTCTACATCCCGTTCCTCTACATGCCCGACTCGCGGCTCGGCACCATGTCGACCGCCCTCTTCCGGTTCAAGGGGCCGTCCGGCGCCCATTGGGAGCAGATCTCCGCCGGCACGATCCTCGTCATCGTCCCGACCCTTGTCGTGTTCCTCGCCCTGCAGCGGTTCATCTACAGCGGGCTGACCAAGGGCACCGGGAAATGAGGCATCCACGACAGTACTGGCCGTCCTCGCACGTCCCTCAGCGGGCGTCGCCGTCCGTCCGGATGAGGCGGTGCCTGTGCGCGATGGCGGCCGCCTGGACGCGTCCGGCCGCGCCGAGTTTGGCCAGGATGCTGGACACGTGGTTGCCCGCGGTTTTGATCGAGATGAACAGCTCCGCGGCGATCTGCCGGTTCGTGCGGCCGTCGGCGATGAGGTCGAGCACGTCGCGCTCGCGCGGCGTCAGGCCGAAGCCTTCCTGCGCGGCGTCCGCCGGTGACCCGCCGGCCGGGGTGAGGGAGACGCGCGAGAGTCTCGCCAGCCGGTCGATCCGGGTCCGCAGCGGGTGGGCGGCCAGCCGGTCCGCGTGTGCGGCGGCGCGGCTCAGGTGCGATCGGGTCAGGGCGCGGTCTCCGGCTTCCGCGGCCGCCTCGGCCGCCCGGAGCAGCGCCCATGCCTGCGGGTAGGGCTGGTGCAGGTCGCCCCACGCGGCCGCGACGCCGTCCCACTGGCCAAGGCTTGCGGTCTCGGCGGTGAAGGCCAGCCGGTGGGCGTGCTGGACCGGGCCGACGACCGGCAGCGCGGCCGCCTTCCCGTCCAGGCCGGTGGCGCCGGCGCGGGCTCCGGCCTCGATCACCGGCCAGAGGTAGCGGGGGCTCGGCTCGATCTCGTCGCCGCTCAGCGCCCGCTCGGCGAGGCGGACGGCGTCCGGTCGCCGGTCCTGGGCGAGCCGCAGGTCGATTTCGAGGCGGACCAGCAGCAGGTGGTCCTGCGCGTAGGAGGTGCCGCCGGTGAAGACCTCGCGGGCGTAGCGGGCGCAGGTCCGCGCCCGGTCGAGGTCGCCGCGCGCCAGCGCGATCGTCCCGCGCAGGACCAGCAGGTAGGCGTGCGGGTTGGGCGGCGGTGACTGGCCGAGGGCATGGTCGATCGTCTCGGTCGCCTCGTCCCAGCGGCCCAGGGCGATCAGCGCCTCGGCGAGGTTCCCCGCGTGCACGGGACCGGACGTCCGGGCGAGTCCCGCCTCAGCCGCGGCGCGCAGCCCGTGGCGGGCCGCCGCTGCCGCCGGCTCGTACCGGCCGGCGCCCTGCAGCACGTCCGCCTCACATCGACAGGCGTGCATGAGCGCGCCGTGGTCGCCGATGCGGCCGGCCATGGTCCGCGCGGCCACCAGGTGGGGCAGCTGCCCGTCGACGTCGCCCGCCCGAGCCTGCGCGTAGGCGAGGTTGATGGCGGCGATGATCTTCGATTCCGGGTCGCCCGCCGCCGCGACGGCCGCCCGCGCGACGGTGCGGCCCTCCTCCTCGCGCGGGACGGCCAGCAGCCGGCCGGCCAGCGTGTTGAGGACGGACGCGCGCAGCTCGTGGCCGTCCGGGATGAGCCGCGCCGCCTCCCGGAGGTCGGCCAGGTCGCCCGGCTGCCCGAGGGCGGCGCGCAACTCCCCGCGGCACGCGAGCAACCGGCCCGCGCGGACCGGGTCGCGGTTCTCGGCGAGGGCGCCGGCGACGAGGTCCATGGACCGTGCGCCCGCACCGGCCGCCATGCCCGCGCGCACCGCCCGCTCGACCACGTCGGCGCGGGACGTCGCGATCCGCTCCGCGGCGTCCGGAACGAGATCCCACAGCTCCAGGACTTGAAGGAGCATCTGCATCTGCTCGGCGTGGGCCAGCGATGCCGACGTCTCGGCCGCGGCCCGCCAGGATGCCGCCAGCGCCTTGCCGGGACGACGTTTCGCGGCGTACCAGTGGTACGCGGACTCGACCGCCGCGCCGCCGCCCGAGTCGAGCACGTCGGCGTAGCGCACGTGCAGCGATGTCCGCTCCCCGGGCAGCAAGTCGTCGTACAGGACCTCCCGGATCAGCGCGTGGTGAAACACATAGCCGTCCTCCTCGACCCGCAGGAGGTTCGACGCCACGACCGGCCGCAGCACATCGGCCAGCGCCGCGTCGCCGAGTCCGGTCACCGCGGACAGCAGCGCGTGACCGACCCGGACCCCGCCGACCGCCGCGGCCCGCACGACCCGCCGGGTTCCGTCGGGCAGGTGCTCCAGCGGCGCGAGGAGCAGATCGCGGATGGACTCGGGCACCGGCGCGCCCGTCCCGGCGGACAGGGCCTCCACGAACAGCGGATTGCCGGCGCTGCGCCGGAAGATCTCCTCGCTGAGCTCCGCGTCCGGCTCGCGGCCGAGGAGGCCCCGGAGCCGTCCGATGACCTCGGCCCTGGACAGCCGGCCGAGCTCGAACCTGCGCACCCAGGCCGACCGGTCCAGTTCGGCGAGGAGCCGGCGCAGCGGATGGGAACGGTCCAGCTGGTCGCTGCGGTGAGTGGTGACCATCAGCAGGCCGGGCATGGCGTGCTGGTTGTGGACGAGGAAACCGAGCAGCTCCCTGCTGGACCGGTCGGCCCAGTGCATGTCCTCGATGACCAGCACGACCGGCCGCCGCTCCGCCACGTCCGCGAGAACCGCGAGGTACTCCTCGAAGAGGCGCGCGCGAGCCAGGCCGTCGTCGTCGCCGGGCGGTCCGAGCACCGGGAGCAACCGGCCCAGCTCGCGCACCTTGCCATGGACGTCCGCCACACCGGCCACGCCGAGTTCTCGCACCAGAGCGCGCAGTACCGCCGTGAACGGTGCGAACGCCAGGCCGTTCGTCCCGAGTTCCACGCATCCCCCGAGGAGGACGAGCGTTCCCCCGGGCAGCCCGCCGGTGAACTCGTCCACCAGCCGGGACTTGCCCACACCCGCTTCACCGCCGATGAGCACCGCGGCGGGCGACCCTTCCCGGGCCTGGGCACAGGCTTCGCCGAGCATGGCGAGTTCCTCGCTTCGGCCCACGAAGGACGGCTTCCTGTACACGCCCCCCAGCGTCCCAGATGGGGATACCGGATCGCGGATATGGGGATGGCGGATGGGGCGCCTGCCCGATCCGCGGGGGCCGTCCGCCGCCCGACACTTCCCGGGTGACTGATCTTGGGACGGAACCGGCGCGGCGCATGGTGCCGGACCGCCGGACGATCGCGCTGCTGGTCGCGTCGTTCGGTTCGCTCACCGGCTTCTACCTGCTGGTCTCGGTCGTCCCGCTGTACGTGTCGGCGGGCGGCGCGGGCGACGCGGGCGCGGGGCTGTCGACCGGCGTGATGATGGCCGCCACCGTGCTGATGGAGCTCGCCGTCCCGGCGGTGCTGAGGCGCTACGGATACCGCACGGGCATCGCCGCGGGACTGCTGCTGCTCGGTGTGCCGTCGATCGCGCTGGCGGTCTCGTCCGCGCTGCCGCTGGTCCTGGCCACCTGCGTGGCGCGGGGCGCCGGCCTCGGAATCGTTGTGGTGGCGGGCCCCGCGCTGATGGCCGACATGGTCCCGGAGCGGCGGCGCGGCGAGGCATTGGGGCTGTACGGCGTCGCCGTCGGAGTCCCCGCCGTCGTGGCCCTGCCACTGGGCGTGTGGCTGAGCACCAACCTGGGTTACGGCACCGTGTTCATCGCCGGGGCGGCGGTGTCGCTGGTCACGCTCGCCCTGGTGCCCGGTTTGCCCAACGCGCGGGGATCGACCGGCCACGAGACGGGAGTGCTGGGCGGACTGCGCGACGGCGGGCTCGCCCGTCCCACGCTGATCTTCGCGGCCACCACGCTGGCGGCCGGGATCGTCCTGACCTTCCTGCCCCTCGCCGTGCCGGCCGGGGCGCGCGGCACGGCCGCTCTGGCGCTGCTGGTCCAGGCCGCGGCCATGCCGATCGCCCGCTGGCTCGCGGGCCGGTACGGCGACCGGCACGGTCCGGGACGCCTGCTCGTCCCCTCGGTGGTCGCGGCCGCCGCAGGCACCGCCGGACTCGCCTGGCTGGACAACCCGTACGCGCTGCTGGTGGGAGCCGCCCTCTTCGGGGCCGGCTTCGGGGCCGCCCAGAACGCCACCCTGACGTTGATGTTCCAGCGGACGCCGAAGCAGGAGTTCGGCCGGGCCAGCGCCCTGTGGAACTTCGCCTGGGACGGCGGCATGGGCATCGGCGCCGTCGGCTTCGGACTGGTGGCCGGCCGCGCGGGCTACACGACCGGGTTCGTGCTCACCGCGGCCGTGCTGGCCACCGCACTCATCCCCGCATTGATCGACCGACGGAGGACCTCATGAGCGACGACATCCGCCAAGCCGTAAAGCATGTGATGCCCGGCGTCCGCGCCGACCTGGAAACCCTGATGCGCATCCCGTCCGTGAGCGCCGACTTCACCGCCGCCGCGGAGCTGCGCCGCTGCGCGGTGGCGACGGCCGAACTCTTCGCCGCCGCGGGCGCGAGCAGGACCGAGATCCTGAACGACATCGACGACGGCTGGCCGGCCGTCGTGGCCCATTTCCCACCGCCCGCCGGCATGCCCACCGTGCTGCTCTACGCCCATTACGACGTCCAGCCCGCCGGTGACCTCGCCCTGTGGACGAACCCGCCGTTCGAACCGACCGAGATCGGCGGACGGCTCTACGGCCGCGGATCCGCGGACGACAAGGCCGGCATCGCCGCGCACCTGGCGGCGGTCCGGGCCTACGACGGCCTGCCGCCGGTCGGGGTCACGGTCCTCGTCGAGGGCGAAGAGGAGATCGGCTCCCCGACCCTCGGCACGTTCCTCGACCGCTACCGCGACAGGCTCACCGCGGACGCCATCGTCCTCGCCGACTCCGAGAACTTCGCCGCCGGCGTCCCGGCGTTCACCACCACGCTGCGCGGCCTCGCCGGCTGCGTCGTGGAGGTGCGGACCCTCGAACAGGGCGTGCACTCCGGCACCTACGGCGGGGCGGCGCCGGACGCGCTGACCGTGCTCTGCCGGCTCCTCGCCACCCTGCACGACGAGAACGGCGACGTGGCGGTGGACGGCCTCGCGACCTCCTGGCGCCCGACGGTCGACTACCCCGAGGAACGGTTCCGGACGGAAGCCGCCATGCTCGACGGCGTCCCCCTCATGGGAACCGGCACCGTCGCGGACCGCATCTGGTCCAAGGCCGCGGCGACGGTGCTGGCGATCGACGCGCCCCCGGTGGCCGGCGCGTCCAACACGCTGACGCCGGCCGCCCGAGCCAAGGTGAGCCTGCGGCTGGCACCAGGTGACGACGCGGCGTCCGCCCAAGCCGCCCTGGCCCGGCACCTGCACGAACACGCGCCCAAGGGCGTCCTGCTCGACGTCACCGCCACCGATTCGGCGGAGCCGCACGCCATTGACCCGCGCGGCCCCGTCTACGACGCCGCGCGCCGGGCCTACCGCACCGCGTACGGCGCAGACGTCGCCGACATCGGAGGAGGCGGCGCGATCCCGTTCGTCGCCGCGTTCGCCGCGGCGTTCCCCGAGGCGGCGATCCTCGTCACCAGCGCGGGAGCCGATCCCGACTGCCGGGCCCACAGCGCCGACGAAAACCTGCACCTGGCCGACTTCGAGAACACCTGCCTGGCAGAAACCCTCCTCCTCAACGAGCTCGCATCGCTGCCGAAGCGGGACGTGACGGCCGGGTCGTCGACGCGGTGAGCCGAGTCGATCACCAAGGCAGGATCAGGAGCGGTCGCCCGGCGGTTCCCAGCCGTGCGTGAGCAGGTCGAAGATCGTCTCGACGGCCGCTCGGCGGTCCTCGCGGCCCTGCGCGAGGGTGGGGATCTCCAGGACGAACCGGGCGAGGGCCGCGCATGCGAGGTCGTCCTGGTCGGCGCGGGCCTCGTCGGCGATGGCGGCGGCGAGGGCGTCGGTGTACCCGGTCCACATGCGTTCGGAGTACGCGCGTAGCGCGGGCGTGGACTCGACCAGGTCGACGAACCCGGCCCGCTGCGGATGCGCCGCGATCGGCAGCCAGGTGTCGAGGACGTGCTGCCGGAGGGCGTCGAGGACGCTCTGCCCGGCGGCTCGCCCCCGCACCGCGGCGACCAGTTCCGACTCCCGCTCCTGGTCCTGGTCGAACACCAGCGCTTCCTTGCCGCTGAAGTGCTTGAACACCGTGGTGGTCGACACGTCGGCGGCGTCGGCGATCTCGCGGATGCTCACCTGGTCGTAGCCGCGCTCCAGGAAGAGCCGCAGCGCGGCGTCGGCGATCGCTTGCCGGGTGGCCGCCTTCTTGCGCTCGCGGCGGCCGACGGGAGGCGTGGTCATGGGGTGAGCGTATCCGATGGTGGCATCGATTGAAAAGTTGACTCGTTGCACTTTTTAACTCAGTGTGCTTTTCTGGGAAACGCGGGCGCTCGCCGTAGCCGAAACCCGGCTCCCGTCTGCGTCCCATGGAAGGAACGAACATGAACTCTCCCGAACCCGCCCATGCTCGGATCAGCATCATCGGTGCCGGACCCGGCGGGCTGACCTGCGCCCGCATCCTCCAGCGGCGCGGCATCGCGGTCACCGTCTACGACCGCGAGCCGGGCCCCGGCTCGCGCGACCAGGGCGGCACACTCGACCTGCACGAAGACAACGGCCAGATCGCCCTGCGCGAAGCCGGCCTGCTCGACGAGTTCTTCGAACTGGCCCGGCCCGAAGGGCAGGAAATGCGTCGGCTGGACCCGTCCGGCACGATCAGGTTCCACAAAGTCCCGGAAGCGGGCGAGCTCTTCAAGCCGGAGATCGACCGCGGCCGGCTGCGCGACCTGCTGCTCGGCTCCCTGCGGCCGGGAACCGTCCAATGGGGCCACGGCCTGGACGCGGTCGGCGGTTCCCCCGGCGGGCCGCGGCAGTTGGTCTTCGCCGATGGCACCACCACCCAGACCGACCTGGTGATCGGCGCCGACGGCGCCTTCTCCCGGGTCCGCCCGGCCGTGTCGCCCGCCGTACCCGAGTACACCGGGGTGAGCTTCCTGGAGGCATGGTTCTCCGACGTCGAGAACCGGCACCCCGCCATCGCCGACCTGGTCGGCCAAGGCGGCGCCCACGCGGCGGACGGCGAACGCGGCATGTTCGCCCAGCGCAACGGCGGAAACCACATCCGCGTCTACATCATCCAGCGGCTTCCAGCCGACTGGATCACCGGAAGCGGCCTCACCGCGGACGACACCGCCGGGATCCGCCGCTGGCTACTCGGCGAGTTCGCCCACTGGTCGCCCCTCATGCACCAGCTGATCAGCGACAACGACGGCCCCTACGTCGACCGCCCGATCCTGGCCCTCCCCGTCCCGCACACCTGGGCGCACGACCCGACGGTGACCCTGCTCGGCGACGCCGCCCACCTCATGCCCCCGCTCGGAGTCGGGGTCAACCTCGCCATGGTGGACGCCGCCGACCTCGCCACCGCTCTCGCGAACGCCGCAACCGTCGACGAGGCTGTCCGCGCCTACGAGACGACCATGCTTCCCCGCTCCACCGAGACGGCCAAGATCCTCGAAGGCGGCGCCGAGCACCTGCTGTCCGCCGAGGTCCACGATTTCGAGGAAGGCGCCGACGCCCAGCCCTGAGCCATGTCGCAGAGGCGTTGGTCAGCGGTGGGTCGCGATGAGGCGGCGCAACGCGGCGTGGGCGGGTGGGCCCCAGGTGGTCTTGCCGCCGGGCCGGCCGTGGACGCCGGCGTCCCCGATGAGGATGCCGGCGAGGGCGCGTCCGGCCGCCCATCCGCGGGCGCGGCGCAGGGTGGCGGCGTCCGGGGCCGGCTCGTAGGCGGCGTGGAAGCGGTCGGCGGTGCCGTCCGGCAGCAGGTTCCAGGCGGCGGCGAGGTCGCCGGCCGGGTCCCCGGCGAAGAGGTCTCCGAAGTCGATCACACCGCTGATGGTGCCGTCGGTGGTGAGGACGTTGGCCGGATGCAGGTCGCCGTGGATCCAGAGTGCCGGGCCGTCCCACTCGGGTGCGGCGGCGGCATCGTCCCAGATCGCGCGGACGGCGTCCGGGTCGGGAACGAGTCCCAGCTCGGTGGCCGAGGCGAGCTGCTTGCTGAAGCCCTCGGTGTGGTCGGCCAGCGGCCCTCCGCGGCCGCGGCCGGTGGGCGCCTGCTCGGGCGCGGGTTGATGGAGCGCGGTCAGGAAGGCGGCCAGGGCGGTCGCCGCGTCGGCAGGGCGCGTGACGGGGGCGCGGTCGGCGGGCGTGCCCGGCACCCAGGTGGTGACGATCCAGGGTCGCGGAAACCGTGTGGACGGCTCGCCGAGGCGCTGCGGAACGGGAACCGGCAGCGGAAGGCGCGGGGCAAGGGCGGGCACCCAGGCGTGCTCCTTGCGCAGCAGCACGTCCGCGGACTGCGTGGCCCAGGGCAGCCGGACGGCGAGGTCGTCGCCGAGCCGCCACAGCTGGTTGTCCCATCCGCGTGCGCCGAGCCGCACCGGGTGATCGGCCAGGTCGGGGTGCTGGTCGCGCAGCAGATCCCGCACCAGCTCCGCGGTGATCTCGATCTCGGCATGCGTCATGCGGACCAACACTAGCCAGCCGGTGCGGTCGCCTCCGTTGGCTCGGGCGCCCAGCCGCGGACGCTGAACGCTTCTCCGCGGCCGATCGCCGCGAGTGCCTGCGCGCAGTAGGGGATCAGGTCGGACGGCGGGGACGCCGGGTCGATCCACAGCGCTTCCGAGGCTTTGTCAGGCTCGGCGGCGCGTGGATCGCCGACCCACCGATCGAAGGTGAACCAGTAGTCGCTGATCGCGTGGCAGGGGCCGGGCAACGTCGGCGCCGTGCGGTGCATGACGTGGCAGAACACGGCATCGTCATGGTGCAGCGTCACGCTGGTCTCTTCTCGCGCCTCGCGGATCGCCGCAGACAGGACGTCCTCGCCGGGTTCGATCCGTCCAGCGGGCGGGGCGAGCCAGCCGTCGCGGTATCCGGTGTTGTGGCGGCGCAGCATCAGCACCTTGCCGTCGTCGCGCCGCAGCAGGACGTGCGGCGCGATGAACGATCCGTGCCAACCACTGCTGCCGGCGGGCACGCCTGCGGTCTCGCGGGCGGAGACCCTGTCGAGCCGTCTGGCCAGGTACCGGCTGGCCTGGTCGGGGCCGCCGGCCAGGTCCACCATGGGGACGGCGGCGGACAGGATCACGTCGGCCAACTCGTCCAGGACGTCCGTCACTGTCTTGTGGACACCCTTGCGGGGATTGCCGCCGGTCATCCCGATGTAGGCCTCGGCGACCTCGCCGACCTCCTCGGCAAGCTTCATCACCAGCAGATGCGTCGGCACCTCGGCCAGATAGCCGGTACGGATCCGGGCGGCATCGTCCCAGAACCCGTCACAGGGCTCAGTCTCAAAGTTCACCACGACGCGACCCTAGAGTCCTAGGCGGGAACGGCCTCCCATTTCTCGAACATTTGGTCGAACGATGGGCTCGTGGCCGGCGAGAGGTCGTCGATCAGTCGAGTCGGACGACGCTGGTGAGCAAGCGCAGGAGGATCTCGTCCAACTCCGTTAGGTCCGTCCGAAGCCGTGTGGCGACCTCGTCGCACGCTGGGAAGCTCGTCACGGTCCCGATGACGGCGGCGGCCTCCCGCACGTTGAACGGGGCCAGGAGGCGGCCGGCGTGTGCCAGGCGCTGCACGAACGTGCCGATCTGCTGGTATCGCCAGTGCTCCCGTCCGGCGATGACCTGCTGGGCTTCGGGGTCCACGGCCGAGAGGCTGATCAGTCGCCGGAAGACCTCCGGGTCGGTGTCCCAGAAGCGGCACAGCTCCCTGACCATCGCGGTGAAGGCGGCGACCGGGTCGGCGAGCCCGGCGGCGTCGTCCATGCGGGCGACAAGGCCGGCCTGCTGGGCGAGATCCTCGCCGATGGCGTCGAGCAGGCCGAGCTTGGAGTCGAAGTGCCGGTAGATGGTGACCCGGGTGACGCCGGCGTCGGCGGCGACGTCCTCCAGGCTGAGCCGGTGGTAGCCGGACTCGACGAGATGCCGGCGGGCGGCGGTGAGGATGCTGCTTCGGGTCCGCCGCACACCCGCGGCCCGCAGCCCCGGTCCGGCTTGCTTCGACTCTGACTCGGCCACTCGACGATGATACAGCCGGTATCCCATGATACAGCTTGTAATATTAGTCGGACGGATCTTGCGCGGAGAACGGAGGGAACCATGACCGACCGCCGTGTGGCGCTCCTGACCGGGGCGAACAGGGGACTGGGCAAGGAGACCGCCCGGCATCTCCTGCGGCGCGGGACGACCGTGGTGATGGGCAGCCTGCGCGCCTCGGCGGCGCCGCGCATCGTCAACGTGTCCAGCACCACCGCCTCACTGGGCCTGGCGACCGGCGGCACCGACTTCGGCGGCGACGCCGACCGCTGGATGGCGTACCCGTCATCGAAGACCGCACTGAACACCGACCTCACCGGCCACCGCGGCACCCGCACCCGCGAGGAAGGCGCCCGGATCATCGTGGACCTGGCCACCCTGTCCGACGCCGGTCCCACCGGCGGGTTCGTCAACGACCAAGGACGCGTGCCGTGGTGACCGGACGCGTCGGTCGCGATGGCATCTCCGCCGGCCTCGTGCGGCTGCTGGCGGTCGCCGTCGCGGTCACGGTCGCCAACCTGTACTACGCCCAGCCGCTGCTGGACTCCCTGGCCGCCGACTTCGGCGCCTCCCAGAGTTCGATCGGCTGGGCGGTCACGGCCGCCCAGGCCGGCTACGCACTCGGGCTGGTGTTCCTGGTTCCGCTCCGCGACATCGTCCGTCCGCGCCCGCTGCTCGTGGCGCTGACCGGCGTGAACGCGGCCGCGCTCGGCACCGGCGCCGCCGCCCCCACCCTGGCCGTCTTCGCCGTCGCGGCGGCGGTGGCCGGTCTCGCATCGGTGACGGTCACGATGCTCATGGCGCACGCCGCCACCCTGGCCGGCGACGACCAGCGCGCCGGGGTCATCGGCACCTTGCTGGGCGGGCTGCTGCTGGGAGTCCTCCTCGCCCGCGGGTTCGCCGGCGTACTGGCCGGCCTGCTGGACTGGCGCGCCGTCTACGTGGTGGGAGCCGTGCTGATGACCGCGACCGCGATGATCCTGCACCGGCGGCTCCCGGCGAGTCCGCGTGAGCTGTCCCTCAGCTACCCGGCGCAGCTGCGGGGAGTCCTGCACACCACGCGGGCGCAGCCGGTGCTGCGGTGGCGCGCGGTCAACGGCGGGTGCGCGTTCGGCGCCTTCGGATGCTTCTGGACCACCGTCACCTTCCTGCTCGCCGGCCACTACCAGCTCACCCAACTCCAGATCGGCGCGTTCGCCCTGCTCGGCGCCGCCGGCGCCGCCGGCGCGGTTCTCGCCGGCCGTGCCCTGGGCACCCGGCCGCGACGGCAGCGCTGGCCCGTCACCGCCGCCATCAGCGTGCTGCTCGTCGCGTCCTTCGTCCCGATCCACATCGGCGGCACCAAGCTCGGATGGCTCGTCGCCGGCGTCCTCCTCATGGACGCGGCACTGCAGGCGCTCAACGCCGCCAACCAAGCCGTGATCTACGACCTGCTCCCGCACGCCCGCGCCCGGGTCAGCACCGTCTACGCCACCGCCATGTTCGTCGGCGGCGCGGTCGGATCGGCACTCGGCGCACACGCCTACCAACGCCACGGATGGGCCGGCGTCACCGTTACCGCGGGCGCCTTCGCCCTCGCCGGCCTCGGCGCCCACTGCGCCGGACGACGGCACGAACAGACGCGCCTACCCGACCGACCCCGCGACGACCGGCGAAGCCGCACCAGAGCGTGACCGCATGCCGTCCACGACGCCGCCGCGCCGCAGCCCCGCGGCCGCCAGATGGCTGGACCGGCCGCAGTTCGGCGACGGCCGTCCGCCGCAGTCACTCCCCAATCTGCCCCGGACGCGCGCGAGTGTGGGCGACCGGTGGTAGTTGCCCCGGGTGACTCTAGGGCGACCGGATGCGCGAGGACCTCCCGCCGGCCCCCGTCGGGAAGCGGCGGGGACGCGCCGGGGTCGGCGGCGGGCGGGTAGGCGTCTTCTACCCTGGCGAAGGCCGATTCCTCGACCCGTCAGGGAGCCTCCGATGACCGCAGATCGGCGCTACGACCGGCGGGCACTGATCCGCGCATATCTCGACGAGCTGCGGCACCGGAACGCTGCCGAGCCGAAGGACCCGGAGAGCGACTACGCCAAACTCGCCGAATACGAACGGAATCTGTCGGCGGGACTCCAGCGGCTCTTTGAAATCGACTTGAGCAAGGGCATGACAGCTGCGGGGACGGCGTCCGGTGATCGGTTCCTGCTCAACTTTCTGCGCAGCACGGCTCTTTCGCATCTGGCCATCCAGCATCCTTGGTCGGGATACCTGGAGGCCGGCGGCGTGGTCACGGCCATGAAGGACGCCGGGCTCTGGGACGCCGTCCAGGAGTCCACCGACCGCATCATCCAGGTCAACCGCGATTCCGAGCGGGAACACATGGAGATCCTCGACCTCCTCGTCCGGCACCTGCTCGGCGACCGCGCGGACCGCTCGTTCACCTCCGCCGACCTGCGTGCCCTCGGCGTGCCCGACGAGCCGCCCGTCGATCCGGACGACATGTGGTGACCCGTCTCCGCGCCCCGCAGGACGAACGGTTCGCCGCCCTCAACACCCTTCGTGCCGCTGTCCTGCGGGGCTTCGTGGAGAGGTGTATGCGCGGCGGGTCGTCCGGGTCGGGGGGACGGGACGACTCGCCGCTGCTCGGTGGGTCGGTGGCGTGGTTGGTGCCGGGTGGTCAGCGGGTGTCGGCGGCGGACTGAACGGCCGTCCGCAGGGCCACGCGGGTCAGCAGGAGGACGGGCCCGTCCGGGTCCTTGCTGTCCCGCACCGCCACCACCGTTCCAGCGCGGTGAGGAGGTGCCCGGTTCGACGCCGCCGCAAGAAAGCTCCTCAATGCCGCCCCATGTGAACGTGTCGTCGGCCGAGCGGCGCAGGATGAGCACTCGGCCGGGTGATGTAAGGGTGTCGAGGTGTCTGCCAGGACGCTGGTGCCTGGAGGATCAGCGGGACAGGATGGCGCGCGAACGGCCGTCGGCGCGCTGACCTGGGGCGATACCCTTCCGTGCCTGGCCGGAATTGCGTATCATCGGGTTCCGAGCCTTCTGCGGGTCGGCGCCGCTAATGGTTGTTCATGGTTTCTGGATCCCCCCATGAGTGTGGGGAAGTAACTATGAAGAGAATCCATATCGCAGAGGTGATTGCATCCGTCGCGCTCATCGCGTGCGGTGCAGGGGCGTGCGGGTCGGGCGAACCGACCACCCCGCCCCGGACGTCCCAGGCTCCAGTGGAGAGTCCGACGCAGCCGGGCGAGCCGAAGTCGCAGGAGCCGGTTCAGACCTCCGATCCTGAACCCCAAGACGCCGAGACCGACAACCGGCCACTTCCGGAAGAGTGCAGACATCCGGCGGGGGGAAGCGTGCGGGAAAGTTGCATCGAAGAGTTCGGGCCGGACGGCGTGGGCACGGTTTCGCCGGTCCCGTCAGAGCGGGATCGGAACAACAACGGCATCGACGATTCTGTTGAGGGGACGGAATCGCCTCAGGATGAGGGGACGGAGCCGCCTCAGGATGAGGGGACGGAGCCGCCTCAGGATGAGGGGACGGAGCCGCCTCAGGATGAGGGGACCGAATCGCCTCAGGATGAGGGGACCGAATCGCCTCAGGATGAGGGGACCGAATCGCCTCAAGATGAGGGGACGGAGCCGTCTCAGGACGAGGAGCAGGTGCCGCCGAAGGAAGAACAGATCAAGCAGTGCACCGAGCAGACCGGGCTGCCGGAAGCATGCAGGGAAAAGATTGATCCTTGAATGGCCGTGGGGTGCACCGGAGGCAGGCGGGTCAGGCGATAACGGAGCCTCCGTGGGCTGCGTCGCCGAGGTAGCGGAGGATGGTGCCGTGCATGTGGTCACGGCTGATGACGTGCGGGCGGTCGTCCGGACCCGGTGTGGTCGTGACCGCCCTCGTGGCACCGAGGGCACGGGACCTTGATCGGCAGGGCGGTCGCGGCTTCCTCATCCTCATCACCTGGTCGTCCTTGAGTCGTTCGTGCACCGCGTGTGGCAACGAGAAGCCGCCGCGAGCCCTGTGGGCGGCATCGCGCCTGCTCGTCCGGGCCGAGGATCGCCGCAAGGCCCGCGTCGCTCGTGGCCTGCCCGAGAGCCCGATCAAGGTCACCTTCACTGCCGGCGGTGACCTGGACCCCGGCGCCAAGTTCTTCGCCGCCGGTGGTGTCGAGAAGATCGTGTACTGCTCAAGCGGCGCGGTCGACGGCTGCCGTAAGCGCCTCGGCGACGTCGCCACCGTCGTAGACGCCGGTGACCCCGTCGACCTCGACACCATGCTTGCCGACCTTGCCGACCGAGGGGTTCAGCGGTTGATGGTCGAAGGCGGCGGCACCGTCCACACCCAGTTCCTCACCGCCGGACTGGCCGACGAACTCCAGCTCGTGACCGCGCCGTTCTTCGTCGGCGACTCCGCCGCCCCGCGCTTCGTCGGAACGGGACAGTTCCCGCACCACCCCGGCAACCGGATGACACTCGAAGAGGTCCGTCCCATCGGCGACGTCATCCTCGCCCGCTACCTCCTGACGCGCTCCTGACCGCAAGCTTGGGCTTGTCGGCGAGAGCGTCCGCTTGGCCAGGGTTGCCTCTGGGGTAGGTGGGCGGAGACGGGGCGTGTC
>NZ_SMKY01000135.1 GCF_004349235.1 Actinomadura darangshiensis
GACCTCGCCCGTGCTCGCCGGTGCTCGCCCGCCACCATTCAACGGACGAGCACGGGCGAGCACCGGCGAGCACGGGCGAGGTCCGCTCGATGACCGTCCTCGGGCCCCCAGCCCGCCGGACGAGCACGGACGAGCACCGGCGAACACGGACGAGTTCCGCTCGATGAATATGCTCGGAGTATGAGCCCCCGCAAGAATCGCCGCACCGTCTCTGGACGCCCCCCGGCGGGCGGATCGTGGGTTCAGGAGACCGAGGACGGGCCGGACGGCGAGTGGATCGTCCGGCCGATCGCCGGGGCCAACGCGACCAAGGCGTACCGGTGCCCTGGCTGCGACCAGGAGATCGCACCGGGCGTGGCGCACGTCGTCGCCTGGCGCGCGGGGGACGCCGGCGACGACCGCCGGCACTGGCATCGCCCCTGCTGGCAGGCCCGCACCCGCCGCTCCCCCCGCGTCCAGCGGTCCCGCAACGCACCGCGCTACTAAACCGCGCTACTAAGGAGACTCATGGCGGAGATCAGGGCGGCTTCGGTGCTGCCGGCGCGGCGTGAGGAGATCACGTTGCACACGTCCGACGGGCTGGAGCTGGTCGGGGAGCTGGCGCTGCCGCCGGAGCGGCCGCCCGTGGCGACGCTGGTCTGCCTGCATCCGCTGCCGACGGCGCAGGGGATGATGGACAGCCACGTCCAGCGCAAGGCGTCCTACCGGCTGCCCGCGCTCGCCGACCTGGCGGTGCTGCGGTTCAACACGCGGGGGACGGCGTCGCCGCGCGGGACGAGCCAGGGCGAGTTCGGCGAGGGCGAGACCGAGCGTTTCGACGTGGCGGCGGCGCTGGAGTACACCGAGTACCACGACCTGCCGCACCCGTGGCTGCTCGGCTGGTCGTTCGGCACCGAGCTGGCGCTGAAGTGGGGGCGCGACCCGCTGGTCGAGGGCGCGATCCTGCTGTCGCCGCCGCTGAAGCGCGCGGGCGACGCCGACCTGGACGCGTGGGGCGCCGACGGGCGGCCCGTCGTGGCCCTGGTGCCGGAGTTCGACGACTACCTGCGTCCGGCGGAGGCGCGGGAGCGGTTCAAGCGCGTCCCGCAGGCCGAGGTGATCGGGGTGGACAACGCCAAGCACCTGTGGGTGGGCGAGCCCTATGTCCGGATCGTCCTGAACGAGATCGTCAAGCGGGTCGCGCCGGCCGCCTACCCGCTCCCCACCGAATGGGACGAACCAGACGGATAGCATCGTTCGCGGCCGATCGCGGCCACTCCCGCCACAAGGCCGCGATAGCGGGTAACCATGACCGAGTGACGGTGCAGCTGTACGCACGAGACGTCGGAAGCGGCACGCCGCTCGTCCTGCTGCACGGCTTCCCGCTGTCCTCGGCGATGTGGCTCGCCCAGCGCGAGGGCCTCGCGGGCCGGTTCCGGGTCATCACCCCTGACCTGCGCGGATTCGGCGGGTCCGTGCTCGGCGACGACGAGCCGTCCATCGACGCGATGGCCGACGACGTCGCCCGCGCGTGCCGCGGCATCGGCGTCCGGCGGGCGGTGATCGGCGGGCTGTCCATGGGCGGGTACGTGGCGATGGCGCTGTGCCGGCGGCATCCCGACCTCGTTCTCGGGCTGGTGCTCGCCGCGACCCGCGCCGCCGCCGACACCGCGCCCGTCCGGGAGAACCGGCTGCGGCAGGCCGAGCGGCTGGAGATCGAAGGCACCACCCGGGTCCTCGCGGACGAGGTGCTGCCCGGTCTCGTCGGCCCCACCACCTACCGGCAGCGGGCGCTGATCTACGGGCGGGTCCGCGGTCTCGTCCAGGCCACCCCGCCGCACGCCGCCGCGTGGGCGCAGCGCGCCATGGCCGGACGGGACGACGCGTTCGGCACGCTCCGCGGCGTCCGGGCCCCCGCCCTCGTCATGGTCGGCGACGAGGACGAGCTGGCCACCGAGGACGAGGCCCGCGCCATGGCCGACGCGCTGCCGAACGCCGAGCTGCTGGTCATCCCGCGCGCCGGGCACCTGTGCGCGGTCGAGCAGCCGGACCTGTTCAACCAGGCGGTGGCGGAGTTCGCCGCCGCCCTCGCCCGCACCGCGCACTAGACCCCTGACATGGCGCTTACAAGGTCTCCTGGCGCGGCACGACGACCTCGCGGATCAGCAGCGAGATCGCCGCCGCCGTCGGGATGGCCAGCAGCGCGCCGACCACGCCGAGCAGCGCCGCGCCGACCAGCGCGGCGACGATCGTGACGGCCGGCTGGACGTCCACGGTCCGCTTCATGACCCGCGGATAGACCAGGTAGTTCTCCACCTGCTGGTACACCACGTAGAAGATCGCGCAGATGATCAGATCGGTGGTGCTCCCGGTCAGGAACGCGACCAGGCACACCACGATCGCCCCGATCGTGGCGCCGATCAGCGGGATCAGGTCGGTCACCGCGACGATCAGCGCCAGCGCGAGGGCGTACTTCACCCCGACGATCGACAGGAAGATGTAGGACGACAGTCCCGCGATGAACGCGATCGTGAACTGCCCGGCGACATAGCCGCCGATCCGGTCGAGGATCTCGTCGCCCAGCAGGGCGACGCGGGCTCTTCGGGTGCGCGGTGCCAGCTGGTAGAAGAACGTCTTGATCTGCGGCAGCGAGCTCATGAAGTAGAGCGTCAGGATCAGGATCGTGACCGTCTGGAAGACGCCGTTGATCGCGACCTTGCCGATGCCGGTGGCGGTGTCGGTCAGCCCGTTCTGGAAGTCGGGGCTGTTCACCGCCTTCTCGGCGCGGTCGAGCAGGCCGTAGCGCTTGTCCCAGTCGGCGAGCGTCTCGTTGCTCTGCAGCTGCTGGACGTACTCGGGGATGTTCTTGCGCAGCTCGGTGACCTGCTCGGTGACCGGCTGGACGAGGGACGCGACGAACCCGGCGAAGAACAGGATCACGACCAGGAACACCGAGGCGACCGCCGCGCTGCGCGGCAGCCCGAACCTGCGCAGCCGCTCCACCGCCGGGTTGAGCCCGACCGCGAGGAACATCGCCACCACGATCATCACGATCACGGACTTGGCGTTCGTCGCGGCCTTCACCAGCATCCAGGCGGTGATGACGCCGAGTGCCGCGGTGAACCCGAACACGAACGGGTGCGCGCGGCCGAGCGGCTGACCGGGCCGTCCGAACGGGAACAGCTGGTCGACGCCCGCCTCGCGCCTGCGCTGCTCGACGTCGTGCGCCGGGTCGGGCGCGCCGGGCTCCGGCGCCACCGGGTCGGCGGCCTGCGTCGTCGCCGGGAGGGTGACCGGGGCGCCGGTCGCCGGGTCGCGTTCCCCCACGGGCTCCTCGATCTCCTCGGGCCGCAGCGCACCGCTGGGTGCGACGGCGTCGTCCTGCACGTCCTCCTCGGGGGACGCGGGCTCCGGATCGGCGGTGTCGTCGTCGCCGGAGTTCGGGTCCGCGGACGCGGACGCCGGCTCCGCCGCGTCATCGTCGTCACCGGGCCAGGCCGGCGGGGGGACCTTGCGGCCCGTCGCGGGCCGCCCCGTGCCGGACGCCGGCTCCGGCCCGTCCTCGTGGGGGGTCTCGTCGGGCACGCCGCTCTCCTTCGGTCCTGCGCCTACGGGTGTGAGACGAAGGAAAGCCCGGAGGCGTTTCACCGCCTCCAGGCTTTCCTCGCGTCAACCGTCAGACGGTCACTCCTGCCACCAGTCTTCGTCGTCCTCTTCGGACTTCTTGGCGGCCGGTGCCTGCTTGGCGGGCGCGGCCTTCGCGGCCGGCTGCGGCTGCTGCTGCTTCGGCTGGGCCTGCTGTGCGGGTGCCGGCGCCGGCTTCGGCTCGGCGGCCGGGATCGCGGCCTTCTCCGGGGGCGCGGCGATCTCGGCGTCGCCCATCGTCGGCGCGACGCCGCCGATGAGCTGGCGCAGCTGGTTGAGGTGGCTGGTGATGCTGTCGCGCTGCCGGGTGAGCTCGTCGACCTGCCGCTGCGCCGCCGTCCGGACGCGGTCGGCCTCGGACTTGGTCTCGGCGAGCAGCTGCTCGGCCTGACCCTTGGCCTCGGCGATCACGTTGTCGGAGTTCTTGCGGGCGTTGGCCATCAGCTGCTTGGCGTGCGAGTCGGCCTCGCGCCGGGTCTGCTCGGCCTGCTGGGTCGCCTTCGCGGCCCGCTGCTCGGCGGACGTGGCCCGCTGCTCGGCCTCGGCGACCAGCTTCTGGGTCGCGGCCTGCGCGGCGGAGTGGCGCTCGGCGTCCTGCCGGTCGGCCTCCTCGCGGCGGGCGGCCAGCTGGATCTCGAACTCGGCCTCGGCCTGGGCGCGCTGGGCCTCGCTCTCCTCCAGGATGCGCTGCGCCTGCGCGCGCATCTCGTCGGCCTGCCGCTTGGCCGTGGTGAGGATCTCGTCGCGCTCCCGCTTGGTGGACGCGCGCAGCTGCGCGACCTCGCGCTCGGTCGTGGTCCGCAGCTTGGCGATCTCGCGCTCGGCGGCGGCGCGCTTCTCGGCGACCTCGTGGTCGGCGGTGGCGCGCAGCTTGGCGACCTCGCGCTCGGTCGTGGAGGTCAGCTCGTCGGACTCGCGGTGGGCGGAGGTGCGCACCTCCTCGGCCTCGCGCTCGGCCGCGTTCCGCATGTCGTCGCCCTCGCGCTGGGCGTTGGCGCGCAGCTCGGAGGCGTCGTTCTCGGCGGTGGCGCGCTGCTCGGCGGCGTCGACCTTGGCGGCGGCCTTGATCTCGTTGGCCTCGGACCGGGCCGCCTGGACGAGCTCGGTGGCCTGCTCCTCGGCCAGCCGCAGCAGCTGCTCGATGCGCGCGCCGAGACCGGAGTAGGTGGGACGTTCCTGCTCCTGCAGCTGACGGTGGGCGTCCGACAGCTCCCGCTGCAGGGCCGAAGTCTGCTCGCGGGTCTGCCGCACCTCGTTGTCGAGCGTCTTGATGTGCTCGTCGACCTGGTGCCGGTCGTAGCCGCGAAGCACCACGTCGAACTCGCGCGGGGGCGTGTCTTCAAAGAAGTTGCTGAGCTGGGCGTCGATGTCGGACTGCATGTGGCTCAATCCTGATGTGACGGGGCTACGGGTGGTTCCGGGGACCGGTTGATCGCCTGACATGAACGGGCGCAGTGCCCCAGACCTCTTCCGGCGAATGAAGCGTACTCCGGACACTGCCGTGTTGGGGGCTCATCTTGACGCGCTGCGTGGAATGTCCCTTTTGTTCGGGCGTGCGGCAAGCCTACGGCCGCCCAGGTGTCAGGGGTGCAAATACACCAGATGTGTCTGAACGGTCACAGAGCGGCGGTCCGTGCCCCGCCGCCCGTGACCGTGATATCGAACACGTCACGATCCGGTCGCGCCCGCGCACCGCCCGGCCAGCAAGATCATTCCGCCGCCGGGCGCTTCTGCACCAGCTCGGTCAGGACGCCGTGGCAGTCCTTCGGGTGCAAAAAGTTGATCAAAGATCCCATGGATCCGTTGCGCGGCGCGTCGTACAGCACCCGCACGCCCTTGCCGGCGATCTCCGCCGCCTCGCCGGCGACCGTCCCGTCCGTGCCGAACGCGATGTGGTGGACGCCCTCGCCGTTCTTCTCCAGCCACTTGGCGACCGCCGAGTCGTCCCGGATCGGCTCGATGAGCTGCAGGTAGCTGGCCGCGCCGTCGCCCGTCTCGTTGATCTTGAGCATGCACTCCCGGACGCCCTGCTCCTCGTTCACCTCGAAGTGCGCGTCGGTGAAGCCGTAGGTCGCCTTGTAGAACTCGGCGGTCGCCTCCAGATCGCGGCAGGCGATGCCGATGTGGTCGATACGGGTCAGCATGGGCGTTACTCCCTCTCCGGCGGCCAGGCGGGGGCGAACGGAACCGAACGCCGCTCCCCTGGGTATCGTGGCAAACGTCGCCGCAGCACCCCTTGGAGGCCCCCACATGAGCGCATCGTCCGTGATCGTCGCCGGAGCGCGCACCCCCGTCGGACGCCTGATGGGCTCGCTGAAGGACTTCTCCGCCGCCGACCTCGGAGCGCACGCGGTCAAGGCGGCGCTGGAGCGGGCCGGGGTGTCCGGCGACCAGGTGCAGTACGTGATCCTCGGCCAGGTGCTGCAGGCCGGCGCGGGCCAGATCCCGTCCCGCCAGGCGGCGGTCAAGGCGGGCATCCCGATGAGCGTCCCGTCCATCACGGTCAACAAGGTGTGCCTGTCCGGGCTGGACGCGATCGCGCTCGCCGACCAGCTGATCCGCGCGGGCGAGTTCGACATCGTCGTGGCGGGCGGCATGGAGTCGATGACCCAGGCCCCGCACCTGCTGCCCAAGTCGCGCGGCGGCTACAAGTACGGCTCGGTCGAGGTCCTCGACCACATGGCCCACGACGCGCTCACCGACGCGTTCGACGGCGTCTCCATGGGCGAGTCGACCGAGTCCTACAACGCCAAGCTCGGCATCTCCCGCCAGGAGCAGGACGAGTTCTCCGCCCGCTCCCACCAGCGCGCCGCCGAGGGCATCAAGAACGGCGTGTTCGACGACGAGATCGCCCCGGTCGAGATCCCCCAACGTCGCGGTGAGCCGATCGTGTTCTCCGCCGACGAGGGCGTGCGCGGCGACACGACCGCCGAGGGCCTCGGCAAGCTGCGCCCCGCCTTCAGCAAGGACGGGACGATCACCGCGGGCTCGGCCTCGCAGATCTCCGACGGCGCCGCGGCCGTCGTCGTGATGTCCAAGGCCAAGGCCGAGGAGCTCGGCCTCACCTGGCTCGCCGAGATCGGCGCGCACGGCAACGTCGCCGGCCCCGACAACTCGCTCCAGTCCCAGCCGTCCAACGCCGTCAAGCACGCCCTCGGCAAGGCGGGCCTCACCGTCGACGACCTCGACCTCATCGAGATCAACGAGGCGTTCGCCTCCGTCGGCATCCAGTCGATGCGCGACCTCGGCGTCGGCCCCGAGAAGGTCAACGTCAACGGCGGCGCCATCGCGGTCGGCCACCCGGTCGGCATGTCCGGCGCCCGCATCGCCCTGCACCTGGCCTACGAGCTGAAGCGCCGCGGCGGCGGCACCGGTGCCGCCGCCCTCTGCGGCGGCGGCGGCCAGGGCGACGCGCTGATCCTCAGCGTCCCGAAGCCGTAGCGCACCCGGCCATCACCGGTCCGCGGGGCGGAGCAACTTCGCGCGCAGCCTCGAGCCGGGTTCGATCCCCGCCTTGGACAAGGGGCGCCAGTCGTGCTGCTCGTTGAGCTCCCGCCGGGCCCAGGCCGTGCCGATCTCGGTGTGGGTACGGCCCGTCCCGGCATCCTCAAGGACCCAGGACTTGTTGTAGGAGTGGACCCTGACGGAGGCCGCGATCGCGAAGTAGACGTTGTCCAGCAGATCCCCCACGGTCGTGGAGTCGGTGACGGGGAAGATCAGCGGAAAGCGCGCGAGGCCGGCGTCGATTTCGCTCAGATCCACCTCGATGACGCGCTGCTGGAAGTGCTCGCGAGCCATCTTGACCGCCTCGTCCACCACGGACCGTCCGGCATCGCCAGGGTCCTCGGCACTGGAGACTCCCGTGCCGGACGCCGCCGCGACGACCAGCGCGGGATCGACGACCTTCTCGAACGCCGAGCGCATGGCGGCCTCAAGGTTCTCCAGGCTCCGGTCGGTGGCGGTGGAGACGGTCGCGGCGTACTCGTGCCCGTGCTGCTGGAGGTCCTTGAAGATCCCCTCGTCCTCGTAGTCGCCGGGCGCGTACAGGACCCACGGCTTCTTCCAGAGGATGCGGAAGAACACGCCGGCGACCCCGCTGGGGAAGAGCACCGCGAAGACGGCGAGCAGCGCCTGGATCCAGCCCGTGGCCTGCGTGGTCACGACTCCGATCGTTACTTCCGTGAGCCCCAGGAACAGGGAGATGATCCACAGCGGGTTCATCACCCGGGGGGACGCCTTCACGGGTGACGGTGGGTGTCCCATCGCTTCCTCTCCGTCGCCTGCGTGGGACGCCATTGTGCAGTGCCCTCGCGTCGTCCGTTCGCGGGTTGCCGATAGCGGTCAGCGGTCCGCGGCGGAGCTCACTGGGCTTCGGGGGCGATGGTGACGGTCTTGAAGCCGAGGGCCTTGAGCATGTTCTCCAGCATCGACTTGGTGTTGGCGTCGGCGCGTTCCTTCAGGCCGCTCTGCGCGGCGGCCGTCTGGATCTTCTGGGACGCCAGGACGTAGAGCTGCTGCTGGTTGTTCGGGTTCGAGCTGAAGAAGTCGCCGAAGCGGTCGAGGAGGCCGCGTTCGGTGGCGTAGACGTAGCTGTGCTTCGAGTCCAGGTTGGTCTGCTCCAGCTGCGCGCGGGGGAGCGTGATGGTCGCGGACGTCCGGTCGGCGTTGACCTTCACGGCGCCCGAGCCGAGCTGGGAGAAGTCGACGTAGGCGTCCACGGAGCCGTTGCCGACGAACAGGGTCCGCTTGCCGCGCAGCGAGGACGGCAGGAACTTGGCGTCCTTCTCCAGATCCACGACGACCTGGAAATTGCCGCTCGCCGCCTCGTAGCGGTGCAGGTCGCGGATCGACTTCAGCAGGACGGGCCCGCTGCGGTCCTTCGTCTCCTCGCCGAACGGGTTCAGCCAGCCGGGCAGCCCGCGCAGCGCCTGCTGCGCCACCAGCACGAGCGCGATGGTGGCGACGACGAGCACGACGGGGGTGAGCAGGCCGCGCCCTGGGAGGCGGGACCGGCGGGGGGACGACTTGCGGGGCGCGTCGTTCTTCGGTTCCGAGCGAGCCATGTACGGGGACATTCCCGGCAGGAGCGTCCGCTACCTCACCCCGCCGGTTCGGGCTCGGCGGCGGCCGGGCGCCGCAGGTCGGATTCGTGCGTCGCCAGCTCCACCTCGATCAGCGACTCGCTGCGAAGATGCGCCTCGTGGGCGGCCCGCCCGCCCCGCACGCCGAATAGCCGTTTGGTGACGACGATGTAGACGATGAGACCGATATTGAGCACCAGCGCGCCGATCCGCAGCACGGTGACCTTCTCCACCAGCTCGTAGATCTCGATCGGCAGCCCGAAGCACGTCGCGACGACCGCGAAGTACTCGCCCCAGCGCTGCAGCAGCCAGAGCCCGACGGCCTCGATGAGCTCGATCGCGCCGTACACGATCAGGCCGACGGCCAGCCAGCGCAGCGTCCGCGCGTCCAGGTCGAAGACGTGCCGGATGGACGTGATGACCTTGGAGTGGTCGAGGTCCCAGCCGAGCTGCTCGGCGAGCGGGCGCAGCAGCGGGACCTCCTTCTCGAAGATCCGCTCGATCGAGCCGCGGCTGCCGGCGAACCGCCACACCCCGTACGCGGCGACCAGCACGATCAGGCCGCGGATGCCGCGCTCGACCGCGAAGAACCGCATGATGAACGCGTCCCGCAGCTCCCGGCCGCGCTTGACCAGCGGCGCCCGGTCGGCGGGCCCGGCGCCGTTCGGCTCGCCGTGCACGTACGTCCCGCACCGCAGGCAGCGCCACGCCGCGCCGATGGGGGACGGGACGACGAGCCGCTCGCGCAGCGCCTCCTCGTCCGGCGCGTAGGTGATGTGGCCCTTGCGGGCGCAAGTCAGCAGGCTCCAGTCCACGCGGAAACAGTAGACGTCCGGAAGGCGGGTGAACGTCACGGTTCGTACACGACCGTGTGATCAACGCCATAGGGCGGGCGGAAACCGCGGGCGGGCCCGCGCCGTTGGCGGGGTGTGGACATGATTCGTGTTTTCCGGTTCGTCTCCGTCGCGGAGGCGATCTCGTTCCTTCTCCTGCTGCTGGTCGCGATGCCGCTGAAGCACGCCGCGGACATGCCGGCCGGCGTGCAGCTGATGGGCCCGGTGCACGGAGTCCTGTTCATGGCCTACGTCGGCCTTGTCTTCCTGGTCCGCACGCCGCTCCGCTGGGACGCCGGGCGCACGGTCCTCGCCCTCGGCGCGGCCGTCCTGCCGGTCGCGCCGTTCTTCGTCGAGCGCTACTGGGCCAGGCCCGCCGCCCCCGTCGCCGAGCCGGAGCCGGCCGGACGGGGCGTCTGAACTTCTGCGTGGCCGTGGCCGGCTGGGGGTCCGCCGCGGTCACGCAGAGGACTCTTCGTGTCGAGGGCGCTGCGCCGGGAGTGGTGCTTCCTGCCGCGGTGGGGCGTCCGGAAGTCCTCCGGGGTGAGCGCGCAGGCGCGGTACTCGGCGTAGTGAAGCCGCAGCCAGGCGCGGCGCCGGTGCTCGGTCCAGGACGCGAACCGCCGCGCGGTGCGCGTGTCGGAGACGGCCGGGGGATCGTCGCCGAGGAGCCAGGCGTCGACCATCGCACGGTAGCCGCCGGGTGACGTGCACGCCGCGGCGTCCTTGAGCCCGTCGCTGATCTGCCGGACGGCCCGGACCGCGTAGCCGGGGGAGAGGTCCTCGTCGAGGTGGACGGCGGCGACACCGTCCGCCACCGTGACGGGCGCCCACCCGGGACGCTGCTCGACCCGCGTGAACGCGCCGGGCGTCCCGGCCAGGCGCGCGGCGAGCGGGGTGGCCGCCTCCATGAGGCGCGGCAGTGCGTCGCGCAGCGCGGGGTGGACGCAGATGGTCAGGGGCCACCGCCGGCACACCGGCTCCGCGGGCACGCGCGCGATGGTCGCCGTGGAGTCGTGTAGGCCGAGCGTGGCGGACGTGGTCGCGGCCAGGGCGGCGGCCAGGGGAAGGACGATCAGGAACCGCCGCGTCACCCACACCACGTAGGCGAGGATCAGCGCGGTGGTCAGCCCGGCCGCCCAGAGCACCTGGTAGGCGAGCACCCAGGGACGCAGGGTGGTGAACAGGTCGATGTGGGGGAACGCCGCGGGCGGAAGGAGGCTCCACCACGACATGCCGGGGACGCGTAGCGCCGCCCACAGGGACGTCACGGCGAGGACGAGGGCCGCCGTGGCGCGGTGCGGGACGACGCGTCCCGTCAGGTAACCGGCGACGACGTGCAGGACGAGCGCCCCCGCGCCCGCGGCCACGCCGAGCGGATGCGGATTCCCGGCCTCCTCCTGGACGAGGGTGACGGCGACGATCAGCACCGTGACCGCCGCATAGGAGACCAGTGCCGCGGACGACAGCAGCAGGAGGTCGAACAGCACTCCGGTGGCGGGCGAGCGCGCCGTGAGGTCGCGCAGGTAGTCGAGCGGACGCTCCCGCACGGCCGCCCACGCGGAGAGCCCGGCGGCGACGGGGCCCAGGAACCGGACGGCGTTGACCAGCGCGACGACGGTGTTGTCCCAGTACGCGACCGACGGGGAGAGCGAGAGCCCCGCGGCCGCCGTCCCGACCGCCGTGAGGACCGGCACCGCGACGAGCAGTGCCGTGCGACGGGCGTCCAGCCGGAGCACCCGCCCGAGGTCAGACACCGGTGGCGCTCCGGGCGGGCGGCCGCCGCACCGCCCTGGCCGGCAGCGGCAGGGGGAGCTGGGGCAGCCTGAGGCGCGGCAGCGCCGGCCGGGCGGGGCGGCGCCCGGTCATCGCCTCGACGGGCTGCGGTTCGAGGACGCCCTGCGGCCCGGCGGACGCGCGCCGGTCGGCCGCGGAGCGGCCCCGGCGCGCGGTGGCCGAGTGCGTGGGCTGCCCGGCCAGCCGGCCGCGGGCGAGCGTGAACAGGCGGTCGCACCAGCCGGTGAGCGTGTCGGCGGCGTCGGCGGTGACGACCACGGTCGGCGCGAGCGAGCGCAGCACCGGGATCAGCTCCGCCATGGCGGCGGTGAGCGTCTGGCGGCCGGGGCCGTCGGCGCCGGTGGGCCATGGCTCGGCGGCGGCGCACAGGTCGCCGAACGGGTCGTCCAGGAGCACGAGGTCGGGTTCGTGGACGCACGCGGCGGCGAGCCCGGCGCGGAGCCGGACGTCCGGCGGCAGCAGCGCCAGTTCCGTCCCGGCGGCCTCGGTGAGGTCGAGCCGCCGGAGCATGGACCGGGCGGCGGACGCGCTCGTCCGCTTGTAGTAGGCCGCGTAGGCGACGAACTCGCCGGCCGTCATGCTCTCCGCGCGGGAGAAGCGGGCCGGCAGATAGCCGATTCCGGCCCGCGCCGCGCGCTGCCCGGCGGTGTTCGTTATGTCATGTCCGAGAATGTGCAGCACGCCGGCATTCGGCCGGCGCAAGGTCGCGAACGTGGCCAGCAGAGTGGATTTACCGGCACCAGGTGGACCGGCCAGGCCGACCACGCCTTCGGGCACGCCGAAGGTCACCGGGCGCAGGAGCCACCGCCCCCCGCGGCGGACACCCATTCCTCGGGCCACGATCGCGAAATGCTCCGCGATCACAGGTTCTTCCCCCCAGTTGCTCGCCGTGCGGTCGCGGCGGCCGGACGGTGCGCCTGCCGGACGCCGGTGGCCTCGGGTCCCCCAACCCGCCACGCGGAGCCCGCCGGGCCGGGCCGCCCTCGGGCGGCGCCGGCACCGGTCGCTTTAACCGGGCCGCGATGCATCGACATCGTGACTATAACCAAGCTTGGTGATGGCTGTCAGCAATCTTTTTGCCTTTACAGCGAGACGCCTGGATTCTTTGCCTACCGCACCGGACGAGAGAATTCAAAAAGGCGGAAGAATAACCGGAAATGCCGCGGACTCGGACGAGGCGGGCGCCCGGCCGGGGGCGGCGCGCTCCGCTGGGAGCGTACGGACGCACGGGCGGGCGCGGTCATGGGGCAGGATGGACCCATGCCTTCTCAGGACTTTTCGTTGCACGGGGCCATCGACCTGGGGGCGCGCCAGGCCGCGGCAAGGAAGCAGCAGGAACGCCGGACCCAGGGCGGCGGCCCGGCCCCGGCCGCGGCCGCGGCCGGCGGCCCGTACGTCGTCGACGTCACCGACGAGACGTTCAACACCGAGGTCGTGGACCGGTCGCAGTCGGTCCCCGTCCTCGTGGACTTCTGGGCCGAGTGGTGCGGCCCGTGCAAGCAGCTCGGCCCGATCCTGGAGAAGCTCGCCACCGAAGCGGCCGGCAAGTGGATCCTGGCCAAGGTCGACATCGACGCGAACCCGCAGCTCGGCGCGTACATGCAGCAGATGGGCGTGCGCGGCATCCCGTTCGTCGCGGCGGTCGTCGGCGGGCAGCTGCTGCCGTTCCTGAACGGCGCGGCGCCCGAGCCGCAGGTCCGCCAGGCCATCGACCAGCTCTTCGAGGCGCTCCGCGAGCAGGGCATCCTGCCGGACGCCCCCGAGGGCGAGCAGCAGCCCGCGGACGCCGCCGACGTCCCCGCCGAAGACCCGGTGTACGCCCAGGCCGAGGACGCCCTGCAGCGCGGCGACCTGGACGCCGCCAAGGCCGCGTTCGAGCGGATCCTCGCCGCCGACCCCAGGGACGGCCAGGCCAAGCAGGGCCTCGCCCTGGTGCAGCTGAGCCTGCGCGTGCGGTCGCTGGACGCCGAGCGCGTCCTCCAGGAGGCGAGCGAGAAGCCCGGCGACGTCCAGGCACAGGTCAGCGCGTCCGACGTGGAGATGGTGACCGGGCGCATCGACGACGCGTTCGACCGGCTGCTGGGCGCGGTGCGGCGCAGCGCCGGCGACGACCGCGACGCCGTGCGCAAGCACCTGCTGTCGCTGTTCGAGCTGCTGCCGCCGGACGACCCGCGCGTCGCCAAGGCCCGCCGCGGCCTGCAGTCCGCCCTGTTCTAGGGCGCGTGAGCCGTTCCTGACCGGCCCCCAGCGGGCATGGGACGGGAGTGAGCGCACGCGTAGTGACGATCTCGGCCGCGTTCGGCGCGGGCGGCGCGGCCGTCGGCCCCGCCGTGGCCGCCGAGCTCGGGCTGCCGTTCGTCGACCGTGCCATCCCCGCCCAGGTCGCGGGCGAGATCGGCTGCACGCTGGAGGAGGCGCTCGCCCACGACGACCGGGCCGAGAGCGGCATCGGCCGGATCCTCGCCGGCGCGGCCCGGCTGCCGACCCTCGCGCTGGGCATGGACGTCTACCTGCCGCAGAACGCGACCGTCCCGCCCGAGGAGTTCGTCGAGCAGACCGAGAGCGTCATCGCCCGGACGGCCGACCGCGGCGGGGGCGTGCTGCTCGGCCGCGCCGCCGCCGTCGTGCTGGCCGGGCACGAGGACGCGCTGCACGTCCGGCTGGACGGCCCGCGCGACCGGCGGCTGGCCCGCGCCGCCCGCGAGATGCCCGCTGAACGGGAACGATCTGGGGCGACCGGGACACCGGACCGCGCCGTGGAGCGTATGCTCGACGACAATGACCGCGCCCGTACGGCCTACGTGAAGCACTTTTACGGGGCCGACCCCGCCGATCCGCGGCTCTACCACCTCGTGATCGACAGCACGAGGCTGCCCGTGCACGCGACCGTCGAGCTCATCGCCGGCGCGGCCCGGGCTTTCTGAGTCACCGGGCGGGTTCCGGGCCGCGGCCCCCGGGCGCGCCGTTCCCGCCGGAGCGGCACGCGCGGGACGAGGGCAGACCCGGAGCAAGGGAGCAGTTGTCGTGGCGAGCGTGCCGAGCGTGTCGTACTCCATCACCGTCCGGCTGGAGGTCCCGGCGGGCGGCAGGGCCGTCAGCCAGATCACCCAGGTCGTCGAGAACGCCGGCGGCATCGTCACGGCCCTGGACGTCAACACCGCCGGCCACGAGACGCTGCGCATCGACGTCACGATCGCGACCCGCGACACCCAGCACGCCGAGGCGATCGCCGGCGCGCTGGAGCGGATCGAGTCCATCAAGATCCACAAGGTCAGCGACCGGACGTTCCTGATGCACCTCGGCGGCAAGATCGAGATGCAGTCGAAGGTGCCGCTGCGCAACCGCGACGAGCTGTCGATGGCCTACACGCCCGGCGTCGCCCGCGTCTCCCTCGCCATCGCCCGCAACCCCGAGGACGTCCGGCGGCTGACGATCAAACGCAACAGCGTCGCCGTCGTCACCGACGGGTCGGCGGTGCTCGGCCTCGGCAACATCGGCCCGGAGGCGGCGCTGCCCGTCATGGAGGGCAAGGCGGCGCTGTTCAAGCGGTTCGCCGGGATCGACGCGTGGCCGATCTGCCTCGACACGCAGGACACCGACGAGATCGTCCGGACGGTCCAGATCCTCGCCCCCGCGTTCGGCGGCATCAACCTGGAGGACATCTCCGCGCCGCGCTGCTTCGAGGTCGAGGCCCGGCTGCGCGGGCTGCTCGACATCCCGGTCTTCCACGACGACCAGCACGGCACGGCGATCTGCGTGCTCGCCGCGCTGAAGAACGCGCTGCGCGTCGTCGGCAAGGACATCGGCTCCGTCCGCATCACGATGGCGGGCGCGGGAGCGGCCGGCAGCGCCATCCTGAAGCTGCTGATGCACGCGGGCGCCCGCAACCTCGTCGTGTGCGACTACCGCGGCGCCGTCCACAAGGGCCGCGACGACCTCGACGACTCGCTCCGCTGGATCGCCGACCACACCAACGCGGGCGGCTACGACGGCGACCTGCGCGGCGCCGTGAAGGACGCCGACGTCTTCATTGGCGTCTCGGCGCCCGGCATCCTGACCGGCGACGACATCGGCACGATGAACGACGGGGCGATCGTGTTCGCGCTCGCCAACCCCGAGCCGGAGGTCTCGCCGGACGAGGCCCGCGAGCACTGCGCCGTCGTCGCGACCGGCCGCAGCGACTACCCGAACCAGATCAACAACGTGCTGGCGTTCCCCGGCGTCTTCCGCGGCCTGCTGGACGCCCAGGCCGACGGCGTCACCCTCGACATGCTCGCCGCCGCCGCCAAGGCCCTCGCCGAGGTCGTCACGCCGGACGAGCTCGGCCCCAACTACATCGTGCCGAGCGTCTTCCACCCGGACGTCAGCACCCGCGTCGCGGGCGCCGTCCGCGAGGCCGCCGGCGGCCGGCCCCGCACCGAGGCCTGACCGGCTCCGCTAGTCGGCCTTCTTGTCGGCGAACATCCGTTCCCGGCGGCGCGGCCAGATGCCGCCCCACCAGAAGATGATCGCGCCGGTGAGGATGACGGCGCCGCCGGTCGCGGCGCGGGCCCAGAGCACGTCGTCGGGGCCGGTGTGCGGCAGGCTGCTCGGCGGCGTCTCGCTGGGCGCGGCGCCGCCCGCCTTCTTGCAGTTCGCCTTGAGCGTGCCGCTCTCGATCCGCTTGTTCGCCCAGCGGACGGTGACCCGGGTGCTGCGGTCCTCGCGGAGCTTGACGGCGACCGTCCGGGTCTGGCCGGGGCCGATCGTGCCGGGGGCGGCGGCGGAGTCGTCGTTCTTCTCGATCGAGAAGTCCTCCTTGCGCGTCCCGGTGTTGCGGAGCCTGACGTTCGCGGTGCGGGCGGGGCAGGCCACCGACCCGATGCTGGCGGTCACCGGCTGCGTGGTCGGGGTCGGCGACGGCGAGGTGCCGGACGGGCTCGGACTCGCGGACGTCGAGCTGGCGGCCGGTGCCGCCGACCCGTCCCCGTTGAACAGGGCCGGGATCGCGATCAGCGCCCCGATCACGATGAACACGGCGGCGATGACGACCCTGGGCAACTGCATCGCTGTCCTCCCGGCGCGCACCAAGCGGCTGGCCGATGATCCTAGATCATTGTCGACCCAGGACCTTGTGGTGCCGATATCCCCATCGATAGGAATGCGTAACAGGCTAACGAGCCCTGGGACGTGCCGCCGGAGGTCCGGGCAACGCATGATGGAACGCATGGAAGACGGGATCAGGGTGGGGCTCCTGCTGGTGGCTACCCCTCAGCTGGAGGATCCGAATTTTCGGCGGAGCGTCGTCCTGCTGGTCGAGCACGACATGGACGGGGGAACACTCGGCGTTGTCCTCAACCGGCCGACCGAGGTACCGGTCGGCCGCGTGCTCGAACCGTGGGCCGAGCTCGTCACCGGACCGGCCGTGGTGTTCCAGGGCGGCCCGGTCGCGCTGGAGAGCGCGCTCGCCCTGGCCCGGCTGCCCGGCGAGGACGAGCCGCTCGGCTGGCGCGCACTGGACGGCGGCACCGAGGTCTCCCGCGTCGGCCTGGTCGACCTGGAGGCGCCGCCCGCGCTGCTGGCGGCCGAGCTGCTGCAGCTGCGGGTGTTCGCCGGGTACGCCGGCTGGTCGGCGGGGCAGCTGCACGCCGAGATCGAGGACGGCTCCTGGTACCTGGTGCCCGCCGAGGCCGGCGACGTCTTCGCCGGCGACCCTGACCGGCTGTGGCAGTCGGTGCTGCGCCGGCAGGGCGGCGACCTGGCGTTCGTCTCCACTTTTCCCGAGGACCCGACGCTGAACTAAGGTGAACGACGTGAGTACGAAGATCCTTCCCGACAGTGACACCCAGCAGGACGTCCGGCCGGACCTCTCGCACGGTGACGGCGACCACGAGCGGTTCGCCCACTACGTGAAGAAGCAGAAGATCACCGAGAGCGCGGTGACCGGCACGCCGGTGATCGCCCTGTGCGGCAAGGTCTGGGTGCCCAACCGGGATCCGAAGAAGTACCCGGTCTGCCCGGAGTGCAAGGAGATCTACGAGGGCATGAAGGCGGGCGGCGAAGGCGACAAGGGCGGCGAGTGACCGCCCGCTGAGCGGCGGCCGGGGCGCGCCGCCGATCTCGGCATGCGCGCATGCCCCGGCGACGCGTCGGCGGCACATGGGTCCCGCGGCACGACCGCGGGACCTCGGCGTTTCTGATCAACGGGGCGTTTCCGGCGAACGGGACGGCTCTGACAACGGGGCGTGTTAGCGGCGGACGGGGGTCCGGCGGGACGTCCCTGACAAACGGGGGATGAATGCGGCGGTTGGCCGGGGTTTCGGCATGCGCACTGATGGTCACGGCGTGTGCCGTATCGGGTTCGGTGAGTGATCGGGCGCGGGTGGGGGCCGCGCCGGCGGCGAAGGACGACGGGTGCGTCCACCACCTCGCCGCGCGGGCGGCGCGCCCCCGCGACCGGGCCGATCTCGGCCACGACCGGGTCACCGGCATGCTCGCCGACCTCCGCCGCACGCTCCTCGACCGGTACGGGACGTCCGGCGAGGGCCGTCTCGACTCAAGCCGCCGGGCGGCGAAGCGGCTCGTCGTGCCGGTGCGGTTCCACGTCCTCCACAGCGGACGCCAGGGCGGCCTGTCGAAGAAGGCCGTCAAGCGGCAGATATCCACGCTGAACGCCGCGTACGGCGGCAAGAAGGGCGGCGTGGACACCCGCGTGAGGTTCCGCCTGAAGAGCTCTGACTGGACGAACAGCGCCGCCTGGTTCTACCACCCGGAGCACTACGAGCGCCCCATCAAGCGGCGCCTTCGCAAGGGCGGGCGCGGCACGCTCAACGTCTTCACGGCCGCCGTGGGGACGGACGTGCTCGGCTTCTCCACGTTCCCCGAATGGTACCGGCGCGACCCGCGCATGGACGGTGTCGTCATCGACTACCGCAGCCTGCCGCACGGGTCGTTCACGCAGTTCAACCGCGGTTACACGGCCGTCCACGAGATCGGCCACTGGCTCGGCCTGATGCACACGTTCGAGGGCGGCTGCACCCCGCCGGGCGACGGCGTGGCCGACACCCCGTACGAGGCGGAGCCGGCGCAGGCGTGCCCGCGTTCCCGCGACACGTGCCCGCAACGGGGCCGCGATCCGGTGCACAACTTCATGGACTACGCGCACGACGCCTGCATGCGGGGCTTCACCGCAGGTCAGCGCAGCCTCATCCGGGATTCCTGGGCGGCGTACCGGGCGAAGGGGCACGGCCGCCATCGTGTGGATCTCGGCACACGTGAGGCGAGTGCGGCCCGAACTGTCGGTGGGGCTCGGTAGCCTTCGAGAACCGTGAACACCTTCGCCGCATCGAGCATGCCCCCCGCGTTCCCCGAGCGGGCCGCCTGGGGGACGGCGTCGTCCCTGCGCGCCTGGCAGGAGCAGGCGCTGGAGGCCTACTTCGGGACGGACGGCTCCGAGCCGGGCCCGCGCGACTTCCTCACCGTCGCCACGCCCGGCGCCGGTAAGACGACGTTCGCGCTCCGCCTCGCCCGCGAGCTGCTGGAGCGCCGGGTCATCTCCGCGATCACGGTCGTGTGCCCGACCGAGCACCTCAAGCGGCAGTGGGCCGAGTCGGCGGCGCGCGTCGGCATCAAGATCAATCCGGAGTACCAGAACGGCGACGGCCCGGTCGGCAAGGACTTCCACGGCGTGGCCGTCACCTACGCGACGATCGCCGCCCGTCCGGCGCTGCACCGCAACCGGACCGAGTCCCGCAAGTCCCTGGTGATCTTCGACGAGGTGCACCACGCGGGCGACGGCCTGTCCTGGGGCGACGCCGTCCGCGAGGCGTTCGAGCCCGCCACCCGCCGCCTCGCGCTGTCCGGCACGCCGTTCCGCACCGACATCAACCCGATCCCGTTCGTCCAGTACGACGAGGGGCCCGACGGCATCCGCCGCAGCCGGGCCGACTACACCTACGGCTACGGTCCCGCCCTCGCCGACGGTGTCGTCCGCCCGGTGATCTTCCTGGCGTACGCGGGCGAGATGCGCTGGCGCACCCGCGCCGGCGACGAGATCACCGCGACCCTCGGCGAGCCCCTCACCCAGGACCAGACCGCCCAGGCGTGGCGGGCGGCGCTCGACCCGAAGGGCGACTGGATCAAGCAGGTCATCGCCGCCGCCGACCGCCGCCTCACCGAGCTGCGCCGCGTCATCCCGGACGCGGGCGGCCTGGTCATCGCCACCGACCACGAGGCCGCCCGCGCCTACGCCGGGATGCTCAAGGCGGTCACCGGCCAGAGCGCCACGATCGTGCTGTCGGACGACCCGACCGCGTCCAAGAAGATCAGGCGGTTCACCGACACCGACGACCGCTGGATGGTCGCGGTCCGCATGGTGTCCGAGGGCGTCGACATCCCGCGCCTCTGCGTGGGCGTCTACGCCACATCAACGAGCACACCGCTCTTCTTCGCCCAGGCGATCGGCCGCTTCGTCCGCGCCCGCAAACGCGGCGAGACCGCCTCGGTCTTCCTCCCCTCGGTCCCGACCCTCATGGGCCACGCGGCCGACATGGAGGAGGAGCGCGACCACGTCCTCGACCGCCCGGTCCGCGAGGACGGCCTCGACGACGACCTCCTCGCCGAGGCCAACCGCGCACAAGACAACCCCGACGTCGGCGAAGAACTCCCCTTCGAGACGGTCGAGGCGTCCGCGACGTTCGACCGCGTCCTCTACGACGGCGGCGAGTTCGGCATGAACGCGCAGCCCGGCTCCGCCGAGGAGGAGGAGTACCTGGGCATCCCCGGCCTCCTCGAACCCGACCAGGTGTCGGCGCTGCTCCGCAAGCGCCAGGCCGACCAGATCGCCAACGAGCGCAAGCGCAAGACCGGCGACCCCCGCGAGGACCGGGCCGACCGCACCGCCGCCGAGGACATCGCCACCCTCCGCCGCGAGCTGAGCGGCCTGGTCGGTGCCTGGAACCACCGCACCGGCAAACCGCACGGCGTCATCCACACCGAGCTCCGCGCCGCCTGCGGCGGCCCCGCCATCGCCCAGGCCAGCGCCGACGACATCAGCAAGCGCATAGCCAAAATCCGAGAATGGGCCGCCAAACGCCGCCACTGATGATGTTCGACGTTTCGCCAGTGCCGGCGAGGCGGCGTCTCGGGGATCCGGTCAGCCTCCGATCAACCACCGCGGAATCGCCGATTCGATCAGAGGATCTTCGATCAGAGCGTTGTGCGCTTTCCACCTCGAAACCACTTCCTCCACAGACGTCCTCTGCATGAAACCGAAATACTTGCGTGTTCTGCCTTCGGTATCCGGCATCCGCTCGGGGAAGGTGAAGTGGCTGAGCGCCTCTTGTCGGCCCAGTGCATCTCGCGTGCCAAGACTGATCATCACATGGCCAAACGCGGATGCGTGACCGTTCGCGGTGAGATATTCACTCGTCGGATGGTCGAAAAAGATGAGATGTGCCGCGGGAATGTCGGGCCCGCCGATATGGGTGACCGGGTCGATGGTGAATTGGGTACGTCCGCCCGGTGCGAGAAAATCGCCAATTTTGCCAAAATACGCCGACCGGGCGGCCACCTCGTCGCCTGTCGCGCGATAGGTGTTCATTACCGTTTCTGCTATCTCGTCATGCCATTGCCTGAGCGTCGCCTTATCGACGCCATTGGCGCGGTAGGCGTTGTGCATCACAGCTTCCCAGCAGTTCATCGTGCTGGTCGGTCCAGGCTCGGGCCCATGGCCGTAGACCCACCGAACGAGATCATCGCGATAGCCCCACCTGGTCTTCTCTGGGAGCCTCCAGCCGTCAGCGGCCGTGGGTTCGAGACCGCCCCGCCATTGGTACCAACCGACACTCTCCAGCCCCTTTTCCAGGATCCTCTCCTTCAGCTCCTCGGGGTGGGGCGAGGGCAGGGCATTTTCCCTGGGCAGGTGGACATTGACCGGGTTGATTTCTCCTGCACCGCGCTTGACCTTGGTCACGGCTTTGACCCCACCGGCAGCGGTGAACAGTGACCCGATGTTCAACAGGCTCTGGGAGACCACGTAGCCGGGGCGGTCCGCCCACTCCCGCCAGGGGACGATAGAGTGACCCAATTCTGCCCATGCGTCCGAGAAATCGCCACGCTGCCCGGTCAGTGAACGCTCCAGACGGCCCAGGTCCGTGAGCATCCGGGGATAGTTGCCCTTGATGTTGTCCCACCACCGGCCGACGCCGGTGCGCCAGTACCAGCCGTTCTGACCGTGCAACCCGGCGAGGTCACCGAAAAAGGTGCCCATGACGTCACCGAACCCTGTGATTCCGTCCCGAACATCCTCATACCAGGGCTTGTCGTGCTCCTGCGGCGTACCCCATGGCGTCTTGACGTCCTTGGGTGCCTCACTCCAGCCGTACGCCTGGTCCCCACGGCGTTTGAACGCCGCATCCAGCGGGACGAAACGCGTGCCGCCGAAGATCGAAGTGATCTTGTTCGCACAGGCTCGTTCGGCGTCCTGGTACTGCGCCAGGGCCGCCAGCGCATCGTTGCTCAGCCGGTTGTTCTCCTCAACCCAATCCCCGTTGTCCCGCCAATCCCCGGGATCGCCGTCCCAATCACCATCGACCTTCGCACGGAAATCACGGGCCGTCGCTCGCAGCCCGTGCAACCGCGCGACGATCGGGCGGACCTCGTCCACAAAAGCCAGCAGGGCGTCCCCCACCACCGCCAGCTCGTTCTCGACCGCCCGGCCATGCGAGGCCACCGGCCTGGTCGCCCGCACCAATATCTCTGACTCGGGCGCCCGATAGACCTCCGCCAACCCCTGCCACGCCGCGTCCGCACCGCAACCCGCCCGCGCGACCGCACGGCCGTCCTTCTTCAACGCCCGCGCCGTGGCCTCCAGATCACCCAGATGGACTGACGGAGCCGGCATCGCCTCTGGATCAATCAACCCAGCCGACACGAACTCCCCGTTCTGGCGGCTCCAGGTGGAGGAATCCGCGGGAGGGGCACTGCGGTCGCCCCAACCTGAACCTGGAACAGGCATCTTGAATGACCGTCACGACAGGTCTCTATCGCATCAAACAAGCCCCGCACAAAACGTTCGATCGTGGAACCCATTCCTTCCCGGCGAGGCCGACGTACTCCACGTACTCTCCGAGCGCCTGCCCGATCGGTATGACGCCGGTGCGACACGCGCACGATCATTGTGATGCCCGGATCCCCGGCAGCCTTGATCCGGCCGCCGTCCGGATCATCATCCTAACCGGCGGCGCTGGTCAGAATCGGAGCCAACACCGCTCAGTTACGGCAGCTGTAATTTCGGTCCTGACCTGCGGTGATCATGGTGTGGTTTCGGCGTAGGTGTGCCAGGCGTGGTGGCAGGTTCGGGCCCGTCGCTGGTGGCGGCGGCGCCATAGCGACCA
>NZ_SMKY01000136.1 GCF_004349235.1 Actinomadura darangshiensis
TTCTCCACCATCCTGCTGCCCGGCCTCGTCGGCTCGTCCATCATCATGCAGGCGATGATGGCGGTGATCTTCCCGCTGATGATGGAGCTGACCTGGCAGAAGTCGATCACCGACCGGGCGCTGGCGCCGGTGCCCGTGCCGCTGCTGGGCGTCCAGAAGATCATCGCGGCGGCGGCGCAGGGCCTGATCGGCGGACTGCTGGTGTTCCCCGCGGTGCTGTTCATCCACGCCGAGGGCCAGTCGCCCAAGGTCCACGTGGACAACTGGCCGGTGCTCATCGTGGTGATGGTGGCCGGGTCGCTGATGGCGGCGTCCGGCGGGCTGCTGCTCGGCACGCTGATGAACCCGCAGAAGGTCCAGATGCTGTTCGCCATGGTGCTGCTGCCGATGACGATGCTCGGCTGCGTCTACTACCCGTGGTCGGCGCTGGACAACATCCGCTGGCTGCAGATCCTCAGCCTGATCAACCCGCTGGTGTACGTCAGCGAGGGGCTGCGGAGCGCGCTGACGCCCGAGATCCCGCACATGCCGGTGTGGGCGTTCCTGCTGGCCATCGTCGGCGGGACGGTCCTGCTCACGTGGGCCGCGACCCGCACGTTCACCAAGCGCGTCCTGACCTGACCGGACGTGCGACGGCCCCGCGCAGAGCGCTCTGCGCAGGGCCGTCCCGTGTTCTACATCGGTTCCATCTCGGTCAGGCCGGACGTCCGGTCCATGTGCAGCCAGCGGGTGATGCCGAGTGTGCGCAGGAACGGCACGTCGTGGCTGACCACGATCAGCGCGCCCTGGTAGGCGGCGAGCGCCTGGGCGAGCTGCGCGGCGCTCGCCATGTCGAGGTTGTTCGTCGGCTCGTCCAGCATGAGCAGCTGGGGGGCGGGCTCGGCGAGCAGCAGCGACGCCAGCACGGCGCGGAACCGCTCCCCGCCCGACAGCGTCCCGGCCGGCCGGTCGGCGCGCGCGCCCCGGAACAGGAACCGGGCGAGCCCGGCCCTGATCTGGTTGACCGGGGCCGAGGGCGCCTGGGCGCGGACGTTGCCGACCACGCTCAGGTCCTCGTCGAGGACGTCGAGCCGCTGCGGCAGGTACCGGACCCCGTCCACCCCGATCTTGACGGCCACCCCCTCCGGGACGCGGTCGCCGACCAGCGCCCGCAGGAACGTGGTCTTGCCGGAGCCGTTCGGGCCGACCAGCGCGATCCGCTCCGGTCCCTGGACGATCAGCTCGGCCAGCGTGCCCGGCTCCGGCTCGGGAGCGGTCAGGCCGGTCACGGTCGCGACCGTCCGCCCGGCGGGGACGCGGGTGGCGGGCAGCCTGATGCGGATCTCGGCGTCCTCGCGGACCGCGTCCTCCGCCTCGGTGAGCCGCGTGCGGGCGTCGGCCAGCCGCTCCTCGTGCATGATGCGGTGCTTGCCGGCCGAGACCTGCGCCTGCCGCTTGCGCTCCTGCATGATGATCTTCGGTTCGCGCTTCTGCTCGAACATCTTGCTGCCGTAGCGCTTGCGCCTGGCCAGCTTGACGTGCGCCTCCTCCAGTTCGCGCCGCTGCCGCCGGACGTCGGTCTCGGCGGCCCTGACCGTCCGTTCCGCGGCCTCCTTCTCGACCGCGAGCAGCTCCTCGTAGGCCGACAGGTTGCCGCCGAACGACCGGACGGCGCCGTCGCGCAGGTCGGCGATCTCGTCGACGCGGTCGAGCAGCTCCCGGTCGTGGCTCACGACGACCAGCACGCCCGTCCAGGACGCGACCGCGTCGTACAGGCGGTGCCGCGCGTCAAGGTCCAGGTTGTTGGTGGGCTCGTCCAGCAGCAGGACGTCGGGACGGGCGAGGAAGTGCGCCGCCAGCCCGACCATGACCGCCTCGCCGCCCGACAGGGTCGGGACGGTCCGGTCCAGGTCGAGGTGGCCGAGGCCGAGCCGGTCGAGTTCGGCGCGGGCGCGTTCCTCGACGTCCCAGTCGTCCCCGACCGCGGCGAAGTTCTCCTCGGTGGCCTCGCCGCACTCGATCGCGTGCAGCGCGGCGCGGGCCGCGGTGATGCCGAGCAGGTCCGAGACCGTGGCGGCGCCGTCGAGGACGAGGTTCTGCGGCAGGTAGCCGATCTCCCCCTCGACGGCGACCGTGCCCGCCGCGGGCCGCAGCTCACCGGCGATGATCTTCAGCAGGGTGGACTTGCCGGAGCCGTTGACGCCGATCAGGCCCGTCCGGCCGGTGCCGAACGCGGCGTCGAGCCCGGCCAGGACGACGGTCCCGTCCGCCCAGGCGAACGACAGGTCCGAGCACACGATGGCAAATGACATAGGGGTGGCCTCCATGGTGAAAGAGCAGGTGCGGGACACATGGAGACACCGCGGGATCGCGCGACGCGCCGGCGGGCATGGGAAAGCCCGGCGGGAACGGAGTCCGTACTGAGGTCACGTGCGCGGGCCGTGGAAGGCCACTGCGCGGTGTCGGACCTCAGATCCTCAATGGACTCCCCAGCCGGGCGGCGATGTGACGTCGTTGAGAATACCCGACTTCCTATCGCAACACAAGTAGCGTTAAGAATCGGCATCCTTGTCCGGGTGGGAACCGTCAGCCCGGTGTTCGCAGGGCGTGCCGCCGAACTGGAAGCCTTACGCGAGGCGCACGCGCGCGCCCGCGCGGGAGAGGCCGCGGCCGTGCTCGTGGGCGGCGAGGCGGGCGGCGGCAAGACGCGCCTGCTCACCGAGTTCACGCGGGACCTGCGCACGCTGACCGGCGGCTGCCTCGACCTCGGCGCCGCGAGCCTCCCGTACGCCCCGTTCAGCGCGATCCTGCGCCGCCTCGGGCGGGACGCTGTCGCCTCGCTGATGCCCGCGGCCGCCCTGCCGGAACTGGCCCGGCTCATGCCGGGCCTGACCGCCGCCGCTCCCCCGCCGGACGACGGCACCGGCCGGCTGCGGCTGTTCGAGCACGTCCTGACGCTGGCCGAGCGGCTCGGCGCGGCCGAACCGGTCACGCTGGTGGTGGAGGACGCCCACTGGGCCGACCGCTCCACCCGCGACCTGCTGTCCTTCCTGCTCCGCAATCCTCCGCGCGCCGGAGTGCTGGCGGTCGTCACCTTCCGCCCGGAGGAGCCGGACACCCGGCCGTGGTTCGCCGGGCTGGCCCGGCTCCCCCACGTGGTCCGGCTGGATCTGCCGCCCCTCACCCCGGCGGAGGTCGCCGACCAGGTGCGCGGCATCCTCGGCACCGCCGACCCGGCCCTGGTCCGGGACGTCCACGCGCGCGGCGGCGGCAACCCGCTGTTCGTCGAGGCGCTCCTCGCCCATCCCGGCGAGACCGTGCCCGGGTCCCTGCGCGACCTGGTGCTCGACCGCGTCCACCGGCTCCCCGAAAGCACCCGCGCGGCCCTGCGCACCGCGAGCGCCGCCGGCGACCGGGCGGGGCACGCCCTCCTGGCGGCGGTGACCGGGCTGCCCGACGCCGAGCTGAGCGAGGCGCTGCGCCCGGCCGTCGGGCACGGCCTGCTGGTCGCGGACGGCGACGGGTACGCGTTCCGGCACGCGCTCATCCGCGACGCCGTCCACGAGGACCTGCTGCCCGGCGAACGCGCGGCCGTCCATCGCCGCTACGCCGAGACGATCGGGCGCTCCCCCGAACTCAGCGACGCGCCGTCGAGCGCGCTCGCCGTCCACTGGCAGGGCTGCGGCGACCATGCCCGGGCGCTGGTGGCCGCATGGCGGGCGGCCGGGGAGCGGGAGGCGGCCACCGCCTACGCCGAGCAGCTCGGCCTACTGGAGAACGTCCTCGGCCTGTGGGACCGGGTTCCGGATGCCGCGAACCTGGCGGGATGCACCCGGCACGACGTCCTGCTGGCGGCGGCGCAGGCCGCCGACGCGAGCGGCGACCCCGAGCGCGGGACGCCGCTCGTCCAGCGGCTGCTCGACGAGACCGACCGCGCGCGCGACCCCGCCGCGGCCGCCTGGATCCTCTCCTACCGCGCCGTGATGCGCGGCTACCAAGGCCGCGAGGACGAGCTGGACGACCTGCGGGAGGCCGAGCGGCTCGCCGCCGGTCCCGCCCCCGTGCGCGCCGGGATCCTCGCGCGGCTCAGCGCCCGCCTGCTCGTCTACGGCGAGGCGGAGGAAGGCGAAAGGCTCGGCAGGGAGGGGCTTGAACTGGCGGACGCGCTCGGCCTCGGCCCGGTGCGCCCCGGCCTGGAGTTCACCGTCGCCGCCGCGGCGGCGCGCGACGGTGACGGCGACCTGGGTCCGCTGGAAGGGCTCCGGCGCCGCGATCTCGACGCGTGGATACACGTCCGGGTGCTCAACACGCTGGCGCACTGCCGGCTGAACGGCGGCGACGCGGCCGAAGCGCTGGCGCTGGCGGACGAGGGCCTCGCGGTCGCGGAACGCTCCGGGCTCGCGCACAGCTCAGGGCTGGCGCCGGCGGTCAACCGGGTCGAGGCGCTGTTCCGGCTCGGCCGCTGGGACGAGGCCGCCGGCGATCTGCGCCGGCGGCTGGACCACCACCACGGCCCGGGCGTCCGCGTCCAGCTGATGATCTGGCGGATCGCCCTGCTGGCCGCCCGGGGCGACGGCCCGCGGCCCGAGCCGGAGGCGCTCGCCGTCCCGCTCGACGCGGGGTTCCCGCAGACGGCGCTGCCCCTCGCCCAGATGATCGCCGAGTGGCGGCTGGCGGAGGACGACCGCCCGGCAGCCCGCGCCGCGCTGGACGCCGTCCTGCGCCACCCGCGCCTGACCGTCCAGCCCTGCCACCTCTGGCCGCTGCTGGAGACCGCCGCCCGTGCCGGCGGCCCGCGCCTCCCCGAGATCGCCGGACTGGCCGCGAGGCTCCCCGCCGTGACTCCGGTGGCGGTGGCGCACAAGGCGGCCGTGACCGCGCTGACCGGCGGCCCCGCCGGCTGGGGCGAGGTGATCGGAACGTGGGAGGACCTCGGCCTGCCCTACCCGCTCGCATGCGCTCTCTTCGACGGCGCCTGCGCCGACCTGGCGGCAGGTGACCGGGCGGCGGCCGCCGCCCGGTTCGACCGCGCGGCCGGGGTCGCCGCCCGCCTCGGCGCCGCCCCGCTCGCCCGGCGGATCTCCGAGCGGGCCCGCCGCGCGGGCCTCGCCGGGCCGGCCGGAGGGCCGCTCACCGCGCGCGAGTCGGAGGTGATGCGGCTGCTGGCGCGCGGCCGGTCCAACCGGGAGATCGCCGAGGAGCTGGTCATCTCCCCCAAGACCGCGAGCGTGCACGTCTCCAACATCCTCGCCAAGTTCGGCGTCTCCTCGCGCGGCGAGGCCGTGGCTTCCGCCCGCGACCGCGGCCTCGTCGAGAGATAAGCCCGCGCCTTAGTGCCCGGCGCCCCTCCTTACCTCCACGGTCGGAGGTATGGAACCCGCCGTGCACACCTCCGGGCTGGGCCGCGTCTACAAGCGCGGCCGCAAGGACCCCGTCGTCGCCCTGGACGACCTGACGCTGACCATCGAACGGAACGAGATCCATGGGCTGCTCGGGCCGAACGGCGCGGGCAAGACCACCCTCGTCAAGATCCTCTCCACCGTGCTGCTGCCGTCGGAGGGTTCGGCCCGCGTCCTCGGCCACGATGTCGCCGCCGAGACGCGTGCCGTCCGGTCGCTCGTCGGGCTGGTCCTCGGCGGCGACCGGGGGCTCTACGACCGGCTGTCCGCCCGGCGGAACCTGCTGTTCTGGGGCGCGCTCTACAAGCTCGACGCCCGCACGACCCGGGACCGCGCCGACGCGCTCCTGGAACGGGTCGGCCTCGCCGAACGCGCCGACGACCGCGTGGAGCGGTTCTCGCGCGGGATGCGGCAGCGGCTGCACCTGGCGCGCGGGCTCCTGCACGAGCCGCGCGTGCTGTTCCTGGACGAGCCGACGTCCGGGCTCGACCCGGTCGCGGCGGGGGCGTTCCGGCGGCTCGTCCTCGACCTGCGCGCGGAGGGCCGCACGTTCCTGCTCGCCACGCACGACATGGACGAGGCCACGGCGCTCTGCGACCGGGTGACGCTCATCGACCGCGGCCGGATGCTGCTGACCGGGGACACCGGCCAGGCCGGGCGGTTCCTCGGCGACCGCGAATGCGTCGACTTCACCCACCCGGACCCGGCGCTCGCCGACGCTCTCGCCCTGCTGCCGGACGTGACCGACGTCGAACGGCAGGACGGGACGGCATGGCGCGCCCACACGCCGGACCGGGGCGCCACCCGCCGCGTCCTCGGCTGGCTGCTGGACCGCGACGTCCTCACCGCCCGCCGCGGCGAGCCGACGCTCGAAGAGGTCTACCTGCGCACGGTCGGCGACAGGGGGATGCGCGTATGAGCACGGTCCGTGTGATGTGGCAGGCGGTCCTGCTGCAGCTGGCACTGTCGCGGCGCAACCCGGAGCACGCGCTCATCCTGCTCATCGCTCCGATGCAGACCACGACGATGCTGGCGCTGACCGTGACGGCGCACCGCCCGGACGTCGTGGCGAACGCCGTCCTGGCGCCGGGGCTCATCGGGCTGTGGGTCGCCGCGCTCGACTACGCCGGCCGCATCGTCCCCGAGGACCGCTGGGCCGGGCGGCTCACCTCCATGATCGCGGCTCCCGCCGCGCTCGGCCCGGTGGTGGCCGGGCGGGTCGCGATGGTGGTGCTGGTCGGCGCGGCGGCGTTCGCGGAATCCTGGACGGTGGCGGCCCTCGGGTTCGGCAGGGTGGTGACCGTCGCCGATCCGGCGCTGTTCGTGGTCGCAGTCGCCGTCACCTGCTTCGCGACGGTCGGGACGGCGACGCTGCTGTCGGCGGTGCTCGTGGTGTCGCGGGCACGGGACGTGCTCCAGAACTCCCTCGGCTACCCGTTCTACATCCTCGGCGGGATCCTCGTCCCGGTCGCGGCGCTGCCCGGCTGGCTGCACCCGTTCAGCCGGGTGGTGTTCCTGTCATGGAGCGCGGAACTGCTGCGCGACGCCGTGCACGGCGACGCACACGGCTGGCCCGGTTCGGCCGGGGCGGTTCTCGGGCTGGGCGCGGCGTCCATGGCGGCGGGACTGTGGCTGACCCGGCACTACGTGAACCGGTCCCGCCGAGAAGGGACGGTGGGGTTCGCATGAAGCCCCTGCTGCGGATCGTCCGGGAGTCGCTGATCCTCGGCTTCGCCGAGATGGGCGCCGTCTACACGTGGCGGACGTGGACGTTCGGGTGGCTGATGCGGCTGCTCTGCCAGGCCACGTTCTACGCGCTGCTCGGCCGCTACGTCGGCGACGAGGCCACGATGCGGTACGTGCTGGTCGGCAACATCGTCGTGCTGGCCTGCATGGAGTCCACCATCGTGGTGATCTCGCTGGCCGGTGAGCGGCGCATGGGGACGCTGCCGCTGCTGGCCATCGCGCCGTCCGGGCACCTGCCGGTGTACCTCGGACGCGGCCTGCAGTGGACGGTCACCGGGATGACCAGCTCGCTGGTCGCCTGGATCGCCCTGCCGCCGATGCTGGGCGTCCCGCTGCCCTGGCCGCGCGCGGCGTACGCGGTCCCGGTCGTCCTGCTCATCCTCGTCAGCAGCTACGGGTACGGGTGCGCGCTCGCGGGCATCGCGCTGCGGATGCGCGGCGTCGAATGGCTGGTGCTCAACGTCGCGTACGGGATCGTGATGACGTTCGGCGGCGTGAACGTCCCGGTCGAGGTCTGGCCCGCCCCGCTGGAGTACGCGGCACAGGCGCTGCCGGTCGTGCACGGGCTGGATGCGGTGCGCGGCATCCTGGACGGCGCCTCCCCCGGCCGCGTCATGCGCCTCCTCGGGACCGAGGCGGTCGTCGGGGCCTGCTGGTACGCGGTGGCGGCGTTGTCGATGGACCGGCTCGTGTCCGTCGGCCGCCGCGACGGAAGCCTCGACTACGCGGGCTGACACGCGAACGTGCCCCGGACGGCGGCGGGGGCCCGGGGCACGTTCGGGGGACGTCAGGCGCCGCGCAGGACGGCTCCGGTGCGGTCGGAGGCGACGGCCACCGCGGCGTCGCGGGCCTCGGACGCCTCCTCGGCGGTGAGGGTCCGGTCCGCGGCACGGAACCGCAGCGAGTAGGCCAGGGACTTGCGGCCCTCTCCGACCTGCTCGCCGGCGTAGACGTCGAACAGCCGGATCGCCTCCAGCAGCTCGCCCGCGCCGTCGCGCAGCGCCGTCTCCACCTCGGCGGCCGGGACGGCCGCGTCGACGACCAGCGCGACGTCCTGCGTGGCGACCGGGTAGGACGCCACGTGCGTCGCGCGGACCGTGACCGGTTCGCCCAGGCGGCGCAGCTCCAGCTCCATCGCGCAGGACCGGGCCGGCAGCCCGTACGCCTTGGTGACGCGCGGGTGCAGCTCACCGGCGTGCCCGACGAGCGTGTCCCCCGCGTACAGCGCGGCGCAGCGGCCGGGGTGCCAGGGCGCGTGCCGGTCGGCCTTGGCCGCCAGCTCGACGCCGGCCTCGCGGGCCACCGTGCGGGCGGCCTCGATCGCGTCCGCCCACAGCGCCGGGCGCCCCTCGCCCCACCAGCCGGACGGCTCGCGGTCGCCGGACAGGACGGCCGCCACCCGGTGCGGCTGGTCCGGCAGCGCCGCCTCCAGGCCGGCGATCTCGTCGTCGGCCGGGCCGCGGTCCACGGCGAGGCGCGGCGCCCGCTCCGGCGCGCCCGGACGCGGCCGGAACACCACCCCGACCTCGAACAGGGCCGTGTCGGCGAAGCCGCGCCCCACGTTGAGCGCCAGCACCTTGAGCAGGCCCGGCAGCAGCGTGGTGCGCAGCAGCGGCTCCTCCTCCGACATCGGGTTCGCGAGCCGCAGCGTCCGCCGCCGCGCGTCGCCGGCGGGGAGCTGGAGGCCGTCCAGGTCCTTCTCGGCGACGAACGGGAAGGCGAGGGCCTCCACGTAGCCGGCACCGGCGAGCGCCCGGCCGACGCGGCGGCGCAGCCGCTGCTGCACCGTGAGGCCCTTGCCCGCCGCCGGGCGCGGCGCCCGCGCCGGGATGTCCTCGTACCCCTCCAGCCGGACGACCTCCTCGGCGAGGTCGTTGGGGTCGGTGAGGTCGGGACGCCAGGACGGCGGGGTCACCGTCAGCACATCGTCCCCGGTCACCGCGCAGCCGACCTGCTCAAGGCGGCGGACGACCGCGTCCCGGCCGTAGGCCATGCCCGCGACCCGGTCGGGGTGCCCCGCGGGCATCGTGACCGTGACCTGCTCGACCGGCGCCTCGGCGTGGGTGACTCCCGGCACGACCTTCGCGCCGCCGAGCTCGGCGAGCATCCGCACCGCCCGGTACGAGGCGTACAGCGGCAGTTCGCGGTCGACGCCGCGCTCGAACCGGTGCGACGCCTCGCTGTGCAGCCGGTGCCGGCGGCTCATCCGGGCGGTGCCCATGGCGTCGAAGTGCGCGGCCTCGACGACCATGTCGGCCGACCGCTCGTCGATCTCGGTGGCGAGGCCGCCCATCGTGCCGGCCATCGAGATCGGCCCCGACTCGTCGGTGATGAGGATGTCGTCGGGGTCGAGGGTCCGCTTGACGTGGTCGAGCGTCTCCAGCTGCTCGCCGGGCGCGGCGCGCCGCACCACGATCGGGCCGGTCAGCTTGCCCCGGTCGAAGGCGTGCAGCGGCTGGCCCAGCTCCAGCATCAGGTAATTGGTGACGTCGACGGCGAGCGACACCGGGCGCATCCCGGCGCGGTGCAGGCGGACCTGCATCCACAGCGGGGTCCGCGCGTCCGGATCGAAGCCGCGCACCTCGCGCAGCACGAACCGGTCGCACGCGGTCGCATCACCGATGCTCGCCGGATACGCCCCTGCGGTCTCCGCCGGGATGTCCACGTCGGCGGGGTCCGTGAACGGGACCCCGTAGGCGGTGGCGGCCTCACGGGCGATGCCGCGGATCGACAGGGCGTAGCCGCGGTCGGGGTTGACGGCGATGTCCAGGACGTCGTCGCGCAGGCCGAGCAGCTCCACCGCGTCCGCGCCGACCGGCGCGTCCGGCGGCAGGACGAGGATGCCGCTGTGGTCGTCGCCGATGCCGAGCTCGGTCACCGAGCAGATCATGCCCTCGGAGACATGCCCGTAGGTCTTGCGGCTGCCGATCTCGAAGCCGCCGGGCAGCACGCCGCCGGGCAGGATGACGACGACGCGGTCGCCGGCCGCGAAGTTGGCGGCGCCGCAGACGATGTTCTGCGGCTCGCCGGTGCCGTTGGCGTCGCCGACGTCCACCTGGCAGAACCGGATGGGCTTCTTGAAGCCGGTCAGCTCCTCGATCGCCAGCACCTCGCCGACCACGAGCGGGCCGGTGATGTCGGCGCCGGCCTGCTCGACGGTCTCGACCTCCAGGCCGGCCGCGATCAGCTCGGCGGCCAGCGCGCGGCCCGTGACGCCGGCCGGAAGCCCGGCGTACTCGCGCACCCAGGAAAGCGGGGCCCGCATCAGATCTCCGTCCCGAACGGGAGGGTGAACCGGACGTCACCCTCCACCATGTCGTACATGTCCTCGACGCCGTGCCGGAACATCAGCGTCCGCTCGACGCCCATCCCGAACGCCCAGCCGCTGTAGCGGTCCGGGTCGACCCCGCAGGCCGCCAGCACCCGCGGGTTGACCATGCCGCAGCCGCCCAGCTCGATCCAGCCCTCCGAGCTGCAGGTGCGGCACGGGTCGGCGCCCGGCTCCGCGGACGCGCCCCGGCACACGAAGCACTGCATGTCCATCTCGGCGGACGGCTCGGTGAACGGGAAGTACGACGGCCTGAACCGCGTCTTCAGCCCCTCGCCGAACATGCCGGTGACGAACGCGCCGACGCCGCCGCGCAGGTCGGCCATCGTCAGGCCCTCGTCGACGGCGAGGCCCTCCAGCTGGTGGAAGACGGGGCTGTGCGTGGCGTCCAGCTCGTCGGTGCGGAACGTGCGTCCCGGCGCCACCACGTACACCGGCAGGGGCCGCGACAGCAGCGACCTGATCTGCATCGGGGACGTGTGCGTGCGCATCACCAGCCCGGACTCCTCCGACTCGACGAAGAAGGTGTCCTGCATCGTGCGGGCGGGGTGGTCGGGCAGGAAGTTGAGCGCGTCGAAGTTGAACCACTCCGCCTCGACCTCGGGGCCTTCGGAGACCTCGAAGCCCATCGAGACGAAGACGTCGGCCATCCGCTCCTGCATGGTGGTCAGCGGGTGCCGGGCGCCGCGCGGGACACGGTCCCACGGCAGCGTGACGTCGACGGTCTCCTCGACGAGGACGCGCTGGTCGCGCTCCTCCTCCAGTTCGGCCTGGCGCTCCTTCAGCGCCTTGGACACGGCGCCGCGCGCGGCGCCGATGCGCTTGCCGGCGTCGGCGCGGGCCGCGGGCGGCAGCGCGCCGATCTCGCGGTTGGCGAGCGCCAGCGGGGAACGGTCGCCGGCGTGGGTCAGGCGAACCTGCTTCAGCGCGTCGAGGCCGGCGGCGCCGGCGATGGCCGCGAGCGCGTCGTCGCGGGCCCGCTCCAGCTCCTCGGGCGCCAGCGCGGACACCTCGACGGGATCATAGGAATTATTGGGTGCAGACATGGTGGTGTGATCGACTCCGGTCGGCGTGGGACACCCGCAGTCTAGTGCGCGGGCGGTGAAGATCCGGAAAGCGTGCGCGAGACGCGCTGGCCCGACCAGGGGCCCGGTGACCGGTGCGTCCCCCGGCGGTGTGCGCCGGGTTCAGCTCGCGTAGTCGGGGGCCCCTGCGGGCACGGTAAATCGGAACTCGGCGCCGCCGCCGGGCGCCCGCCGCACGGTGATCACGCCACCGTGCGCCTCGACGAGGCCCTTGACGATGTAGAGACCGAGGCCGGTGCCGCCGCGGCGGTTGCCGCCGGGGCCGCGCCAGAACTGCCGGAAGACGCGCTGCGCGGCCTCAGGCGGAATGCCCTCGCCCTCGTCGCGCACCGACACGGCCGCCCCCTCCTTGTGTGCGTCCGGCTCCACCACGATGGTGACGGTGCCCGCCCCGTGCCGCACCGCGTTTTCGACGAGGTTGCCCAGGATCTGGTCCATCTTGTCGGGATCGAGCCACATCTCGGGGAGCTCGCCGCGCGTCTCGAAGCGGAACCGGCCCTCCGGCTCGCCGGCCGCGACCCGGCCCGCGATGATCTTGCGGACCTCCCCGGGGATGTCGACGACCTGGCGGCGCATCTCCAGCCGGCCCGCCTCGATGCGGGAGACGTCCAGCAGCTCGGTGATCAGCCGGGTGACGCGGTCGGCGTCGGCGTTGACGGTCTCCAGCATCACCCGCTTCTGGTCGTCGTTGAAGCGGTGCCACTTGGCCAGGAGCGTCGCGGTGAACCCCTTGACGCTGGTCAGCGGGGAGCGCAGCTCGTGGGCGACGGTGGAGACGAGATCGGCGCGGTCGCGTTCCTGCCGGGCGCGGTGCAGGGCGTCGCGCAGGCAGACCGTGAACCGTTCCACCTTGCCTTCGCCGTCGCGCCGGTACGCGGCGGTGACGAGCACCTCCGTGCCGCCTGGCAGGAACAGCACGCGCTCCGGGTGCCTGGTGCGGGTGCGGAGGCCGTCGTAGGGGGCCAGGCACTTCCACCAGTCGCGGCCCTCCGCGTCGTGCAGGGGCAGGACGTCGCGGAAGTCGCGGCCCACGGCGGACGCGGCGGAGATCCCGGTGATGCGCGCGGCGGCGGCGTTGAACACCGCCACACGCGCGTCGCGGCCGGCGACCATCAGCCCATCGGGCAGGTCGTCCGCCGTGCCCCACTCGGGCCCCGGCCCGGACCCCTGCTCGGGTACGCGCGCGGCCACGAGAGGGGGTTCCTCTCCGCCCACAGCGGCCTCCACAACACCGATGAGAACGCGGCCTGTCGATAGAAGACTCTAGCCGGAGTCGGTCACCTTACGGGACCCGGAAACCGCCTCGCGGCAAGGCATGTGTAGCCTCCGGGCGGCGTGCCGCCCCCTCCGGAGGGCGGTTTCACCAGGGCATCGGCGGCTCAGCGCGACGTGGTCGGCGAATCGCGGACGGAGGGCCCTTGACCCGACAGCTGCACATCCGACAGCGCCGCGCCGGTGTCCCGGTGGACGGCGAACAGCCGGTGCAGCCCGGTGATGCGTAGCAGCCGCAGTTGCGCGGGCCGCACCCCGGCCAGGGCGATCTCGCCGCCGGCGGCCGCGATCTGGTTGTGCGCGGCGACGAGCGCGCCGAGCCCGGCCGCGTCGCAGAACGAGACGGCGGTGAAGTCGGCCACCAGCCGGTGCGGGCCCTCGCCGGGCGCCTCGCGGGCCCGCTCGGCGTGCAGTTCGACGAGCCGGTCGCGCAGGGCCCCCGCCGTGCGCAGGTCGATCTCGCCCGCCACCGAGACGACGGCGGTGTCGCCCCGCACGCGGGCGATCCGCAGCCGCAGCCCGGCGCGTGCGCCGGGGTCGCCCGGGACGGCGGGCGCTTGGACCGCACCGGCCCGGCACCGCACCTCCGGCGCCCGCCGGACCGTCCTGCCGGCCCGTCTGAACTCCTCGGCCATGACGCTCGCCCCCACTTCGTGCGGCTCCGTCGCCGCCCTGGTCAACCCACTGATCAACACGTTAGGCACCGGATCGCGGCGACGTGATCCATCGCCGGTCGCGAATCCCGCTCCTACCTGCGAACGAGTCCCCGCACGGCGGCCGGCCCCCTGCCGGCCGTTCGCGCGCAGACCATCCTCCCAGCTCACCGACCCCAAAACGGCGCATAAGGCGACCGTTTGCGGCCAGCCGATCACGGAATGCATCGAACCCCGGCGGCCGCCGCCACGTGCGGCCGCCGCCGCGTGCGGCCGCCGCCACGTGCGGGCCGGGGCCCGTCCCTCACGAACCGCGCTGGGCGCGGGCCGACGCGTAAAGGCATACGGCGGCCGCCGTCGCCAGGTTCAGGCTCTCGGCACGCCCGTGGATGGGCACGCGGACGACCTCGTCCACGTGCCGGAGGATCTCGTCGGGCAGCCCCCACGCCTCGTTCCCGAACACCCAGGCGGTGGGGCGCGCGAGCGCGCCCGCGTCGATCGCCTCGTCCAGGGTGCGGTCGCCGGCGCCGTCGGCGGCGAGGACGGTGAGGCCCGCGCCCTTCAGCTCCGGGATCAGCGTGTCGAACCGCGGGCCGACGACCACCGGCAGATGGAACAGGCTGCCCGCCGACGCGCGGACGCACTTGCCGTTGTAGGGGTCGACGGACGCGTCGGTGAACACGACCGTCTCCGAGCCGGCCGCGTCGGCGGTGCGCAGCACGGTCCCCGCGTTCCCGGGGTCGCGGACGTGCGCGAGCACGGTCACCAGCCGGGGCCGCGCCTCCAGCGCCTTGCCGAGCGGGACGTCGACGAACCCGCACACCGCGAGCAGGCCCTGCGGCGTGACGGTCTGCGCCAGCTCCGCCATGACCTCGCCGCTGACGCGCAGCACCGGCGCGCCGGCGCGCTCGGCGGCGCGCACCAGCTCGGGGTGGCGGGTCTCGGCCTCGGCCGTGGTGAACAGCTCGGCGAGGCCACCGGGTATCTCCAGCGCCTCCCGCACCGCCTGCGGCCCCTCCGCGAGGAACAGGTTCTCGCGGCGCCGGAACGCGCGCTTGGCGAGCCGCCGAGCGGCCTTCACCCGTGGTGATCGGAGAGAGGTCAGCTCGCGGCCCGCCATATCGCCGTACTCGCCCGCCTGCCGGTCACCCGGCTCAGGCGGCCTCCGAACCCTCGGCCGGAAGCGCGCCCTTGGCGACCTTGACCAAGGCTGCGAACGCCGGGGCGTCGTTGACGGCCAGCTCGGCGAGCATGCGCCGGTCGACCTCGATCTCGGCGGCCTTCAGGCCCTGGATGAACCGGTTATAGGTGATGCCGTTGGCGCGGGCCGCGGCGTTGATCCGCTGGATCCACAGCCGGCGGAACTGGCCCTTGCGGTCCTTGCGGTCCCGGAACGCGTAGGTCATCGAGTGGAGCTGCTGCTCCTTGGCCTTGCGGTACAGGCGCGAACGCTGACCGCGGTAGCCGCTCGACCGCTCCAGGACGACCCGACGCTTCTTGGCGGCGTTGACCGCCCGCTTCACGCGTGCCACGTGCTGAACTCCTTCGTGGGGGCCGGGGCCGTCGGGCCTCGGCCGGTCGCTGATGTTGCCGGTCGAGTGCTACTTGCGCAGCAGCTTCTTGATGTTCTTGGCGTCGGCGTCGGCCACCACGGCGGGGCCGGACAGCCGGCGCGTCCGCTTGGTCGGCTTGTGCTCGAGCAGGTGGTTCTTGTTGGCGCGGCGGCGCATCACCTTGCCGGAGCCGGTCAGCTTGAAGCGCTTCTTGGCACCACTGTGGGTCTTCGTCTTCGGCATGGTCGCCGTCGTCTCCCTCTTTCCCGGCCTCCGTGCGGACCCGCGCGGAGGCGCGCCTGATCGGCGCGCCACAAGTGAATCGTGGGGGCGCCGGGCCAGGCTTCAATGTACGTGCGCCGCGACCCCGCTCAGCCCGCGAGGTCGCGCTGCCGGGACCGCGGTGAGGCCGTCCCGGGCGGCCGTCAGGCGGTGCTCTCGGCCTCCTGCCCGCGGGCCGTCTTCTTCTTGTGCGGACCGATCACCATGATCATGTTCCGGCCGTCCTGCTTGGGCCGCGACTCGACGAAGCCGAGCTCCTCGACATCGTCGGCGAGCCGCTGCAGCAGCCGGTAACCGAGCTCGGGACGGGACTGCTCACGACCGCGGAACATGATCGTGACCTTCACCTTGTCCCCCGCCTTCAGGAACCGCACCACGTGACCCTTCTTGGTCTCGTAGTCGTGCGGGTCGATCTTCGGGCGGAGCTTGATCTCCTTGATGACCGTGTGCGCCTGGTTCTTCCGCGCTTCACGCGCCTTCATCGCGGACTCGTACTTGAACTTGCCGTAGTCCATGAGCCTGGCGACGGGCGGACGCGCGGTGGGCGCCACCTCGACGAGGTCGAGATCCGACTCACGCGCGATTTCAAGGGCCTTGGCGATGGGCACGATGCCCACCTGTTCGCCGTTCGGGCCGACGAGCCGGACCTCGGGCACGCGAATGCGATCGTTGATACGCGGTTCGGCGCTGATGGGACCTCCTTGGGGCCGTTCTCAAGTTCGTTGGACCGGTCGTACCCCGAGGCTTCCACGAGAAAAGCCCCGCACGACTCACGCACGGGGCCACCTTCGGTCTTCCCGGAACGGCGGCACCGCTCAGGGACGACGGCGAGACGAGCGCGTCGCGCCCGTTCACCGGACCGAGAACCCACCGGCCTTTGGGGTCTGGGGTGTCCCCAGATGAACACCGCGGGCTCCGGCGAAGCCGCCCCAGGAGGGCGGCGAGCAAGGTCCGCGGCCTTCGGCCGGTCAGGTGGGAGGTGGCCTCCGCTTGAGCGCCCACGCGCATACGATCTCCCGATCGCACGCACAGGGCCGGTCGGCCACTAAGACTACCACCTGGCGGGAGTCGGTGCGCCGTACCGGACGACCCGCTCGACCCCGGGCCGCGCGGGCGTCTACGTAGGTACGCCACCCGGCTCAACGAACGGAGGCCCCTGACCATTCCCCGGCCGCGCGGCCCGGGGTCGGGAGGTGACGGTGTTCTGTCCCGGCGGGCGTCTCGGCGCGGCGACCGCGGCTTGTTACGGTGGAGCCGAGACGGCCCGGTGCGGCCGGCACAGGGAGGTTATCCCGCGATGCCCTCGGTCGAGGCCGGCGCCACCGGCCCCCTCACCGCCTTGTCACCGATCGGACTGCAGTTCGCGCAGAAGGCGTTCATCGTGTCCGGCGGCAGGTTGCTGCTGGTCCGCAAGTCGGCGTCCGACCCGTTCCATCCCGGCCGCTGGGAGGTGCCCGGCGGGCGACTGGAGGTGGACGCCGACCTGGATCTCGACGACCACATCCGGCGCGAGGTCTGGGAGGAGGTCGGCCTCAAGGTCGACCCGGGGCCGCCGTTCCACCTGTGGCAGTGGTTCATGCCCGACCGCGGCCCCGCGGGCGGGCAGATCCGGGTGATCGCGGCGGCGCGCCGCTGCCGGCCGGTGACACTGGACGCCACTCTGGAGAACCAGGACGCGAGCGACCACCTGGACGGGTGCGCCTGGGTACCGCTCGACGAGGCCGCCGGGTACGACCTCATCCCGAGCCTGCGCCCGGTGATGCGGGCGTTCCTGAACCGGGCCGGCTGAGCGCCGGGCATGGCGCCGTCCCGATCGCCCGCCGAATGGCCGGGGCCGGACGGTGCGGCCGAGCGCCGCTTCGCGCTGTTCGTCATCGGGGACGCCGGGATCGAGGTCCGCGCGTCGCTGCCGGACGTGCGGTTCGCCGACCTCGGCGCCGACCGCCTGTCCTACGCCCCGGCGCGGGCCATGGTCGCGGGGACCGCGGTGAACCTCGCCCGGTGCGCGGTGGGCTACTTCCGCCGGGTGGACGTGCTGGCCAAGGTCGGCGACGACGACTACACGGAGACGATCCGGCGGGAGCTGCGGCGCATCGGCGCGGGCGACCGGCTGCGCGTCGAGCCCGGCGTTCCGAACGGCGTCTCGGTCATGCTGCGCGACCGGCCGGACGGCGGAGGGCCCGGGGTCCGGCTGCTGGTCGTGCAGGACGAGCCGCCGGGGCGGCGCCTCACCTCGGACGACGTGCGCGCGGCGGCGGAGGGAATCGAGGCCGCCGACGTGCTGGCTCTCGACGGGTACTCGCTGCTGTCCCCGGTGTCGCGGGCGGCCCTGCACGAGGCGGCGCGGACGGCTCGGGCCGCGGGCGTGCGGGTCGCGTTCGACCTCGTCCCGCACGACGTCGACGCGCGGCTCCCGGCGTCCGACGTGCTGCCGATGCTGGAGGCGGCGGACCTGGTCATCTCCGAGGTGCACACGCTGGCGCGCCTGCTCGGGCGGCCGGCGGCGGCAGGCGGGCCCCACGAGCCGAGGAGTCTGCTGCCGGCGCTCGACGCCGACGTCGCGGGCCGTCCGCTGTGGTTCCTGCGGTTCGGTGCGACGTCCTTGGAACGGGTGCTCGCCTATCAGCGGGGGCGCCTGCTGATGGAGTACTCCACCGGGTACACCGGCGGTGTGCGGCGGGCCGGGTTCGGCGACCGGATGGCCGCGTGCGAGCTCTACTGGTGGCTGTCGGGAGGCTGATCCGCGTCCGGCAGGGCGGCCGCCGCGGCGCGCATCGCCGTGAGGGTGCGCAGGAAGCGCCGCCTGCTGCCGGGCAGCCCGAACGTCTCCTGCCAGCGCCAGGTCCGGTCGTGGCGGGTGGCCGTCACGGCCCAGCGCAGGAACTGGCTCCGCACGCCGTCGCCCGGGTGGACGGTCGCGACGCCGCCCTCCTCGATCAGCAGGTAGGAGCGGCCGGTGCGGTAGTACGCGCGGAGGGTGGCGCGATCGGCCGGCGCTCCGGGCCACCCCTCCCGCTCGACCACCGCCCGCACGCCCGGTGTCCCGGGGATCAGGTGCCAGTGCGCGTGGTCGATGCACGCGCCGCCGCCCTGCGGGCTCGCCGGGCCGTGCTCGAACAGCAGCAGCTCGCCGGTCCCGTACGCGGCGCGGTAGAGGCGGGCGACGCGATCGCGCCACCACAGGGCGCGCGCCCACATCTCCCGGCCGAAGTCCCCGGCGCACTGGTGGTGGTCGCGCGTCATCAGCAGGACGTGCCCGTCGGCGAGGGGCGCCACGTCCGGTATCAGCAGGAAGTCGCGGTCGCCGGCGATGACGCCCGCCTCGCCGGGCAGGCCGGCCATGCCGTTGAACCGGAACCGCAGCGGGGGGCAGAGGACGCAGTCGTGGCCGGGCTCGTTCCAGGCGGTCGGTTCGGCCAAGCCACCTCCAGCAGCGCGGAACGCGGGAGCGGTCTCCTTCCACCGTGCCCGGCCCGGCGGGCCCGATCTCTGTGCGGCGAGGGATACAGACATGGAACCTGCGAGGTACAAATCCGGGCTTGACGGGAACAAAAGAGACAGAAGGCTGCATCGTGAACCAGACACCTCCCGTCCCCGCACCGCCGCGCGGCGCAGACGTCCCCGTCATCGACATGGCCGTGCTGGCTACCAGGCTGAACGAGTCGCTGGACGTCCTGCGCGACACCTACGCGCCCGCGCTCGGCACCGGCGGCGGCTGGTACCACGAGCTCGCCCGGCCGGAGCCCGGCACGACCGCGACGGCGCTCGGGCTGCTGGCGTTCGTCGAGACGGGCCGCGCGTTCGAGTACTTCGACGACGGCCTGGCGTTCCTCGCCGCCCGGCAGACGGCCTCCGACGACCCACTGCGCGACGGCGGCTGGGCCACCAAGACGAGCCTCGCCATGCCGGTGGTCGAGGCGACCGGCTGGATCGCGCGGTTCCTGGCCCGGGCCCGCTGCGACCTGCGCGACGACGCCCCCGACCTCAGACGCGCCTACCGCTGGCTGCTGCGCAACCAGAACGACGACGGCGGCTGGGGCTCGCTGCACGGCTGCCCGTCCAGGGTGTGGCTGACGTGCCTGGCGCTCCGCGCGCTCAGCCAGCTGAACCCCTACGATCCCGCGGTCGACCGGGGCGTGGAGTGGCTGACCGCCGACCGGACCGCGCACCGGCCCGCCTGGGGTCCGACGCAGGCGTCCCGCCCGACCGTCACGCACACCGGGTTCGCGCTCCTGACGCTGGCCGAGGTGCGCCCGGAGCTGCGGACCGAGCGGCTGCTGGACGCCTACGACTGGCTCCTGGAGCACCTCGACCCCGACGACGACCACACGTGGATCGAGACCTACGACGTGTCGCCGCACGGCCTCGCCGAGCACCGGGCCGGCACCGAGCCCGTGTGGCGGCTCGCCCTCTGGCACTACGGGCTGCCGATCGCGCTGACCGCGCTGCTGCGCGACCCGCGCGGCCCGCACGGGCCGACCATCGCCCGCGCGTTCCGGACGCTGGTGCGCGGGGAGATCACCGACCCGCGCTGGAACGGCTACCCGGGCAGCGGGCGGACGTCGCTGTGGACGCTGTGGTGGCGGCTGGAGACGCTGACCGCGCTGTCCCGGCTGCCGCTCGCCGGGACCGCCGACGTGCTGCACTGGCTGCCGGACGCGACGGTCGTGCAGCGCTCCCACGCCCGGGAGCGCCCGCTGGCCGACCTGCTGCCGCACCGCCGGCTCGTCGACCCGGTCGGGTTCGCCCAGCGGCATTGGGCGGCGTTCCTGCTCGGCCTGGTGTGCGCCGGGAGCCTGCTCGGCGTCGCCGCGGGCCTGTGGGGCTGGAAGGACTTCTGGCTGAGCGTGATCCTGCCGATCATCCTCACCAGCATCGACGAGTCGGTGAAGCGGCGCCGTCCCCAGCGCCCGCCCTGAACCCGGCGGCTCCAGGCGCGGCGGACTCAGGCGCGGCGGGCCAGTTCCGCCTCGCCCGCGGCGCGCATCGCCGCCACCGGCACGTCCTCGCGGCCGGTCATCAGCGCCACCTGCCGGACGGCCTGGTGCAGCAGCATCGCGAACCCGCCGACGACGGTGCCGCCGGACCGGCGCACCGCCGCCGCCAGTGCCGTGGGCCACGGCGCGTACACCACGTCGAACAGCGCCGCGCCGGACTCGGCGACCGGTCCGGCGAACGCGTCGGCGGCCCGTCCGGGCAGCGTCGACACCACGAGCTCCGCCGGCAGGTGCGCCGGCACCCGGTCGAGCGTCTCGACCCGGACCGCGAGCCCGAACCGCTCCCCCACCCCGGCCGTCCCCGCGGCACGCTCCGGTGCGCGGACCGCGAGCACCGCCTCGTGCGTGCCGAGCCGGGCCAGCGCGGCCAGCGCGGACGCCGCGGTGGCGCCGCCGCCCAGCACCAGCGCCGATGCCGGCGCCTTCAGGCCGGCCTCGGCCAGCGCCGTCTCGATGCCGTACACGTCGGTGTTGTCGCCGTGCCGCCGCCCGTCCCGAAGGACGATCGTGTTCGCGCCGCCGACCTTCACCGCCAGGTCCGAGACCGTGTCGACGAGGTCCAGCGCGACGCGTTTGAGCGGCATGGTCAGCGACAGGCCCGCCCACTCGGGGCCGAGACCGCCGAGGAGTGCGGCGAGGCCGTCCTCGCCGCACTCGACCGCGCCATAGGACCAGTCGTCCAGGCCCATCGCCGCATAGGCCGCGCCGTGCAGCACCGGCGACAGCGAATGCGCGACCGGCGAACCCAGCACCGCGGCCCGGCGGCCCGTCTCCCCCGTCACTGGCCCGGGTGCTCCTTCTGCCAGGCCCGGAACTCCTTCTCGATCGCCAGCCGCTCCTCCTCCGTCGTGGCGAACTTGGTGACCTTGTTGGTCGGGTCGGTGGCGATGAAGTACAGCCACGTCCCGTCCTCGGGCGCCAGCGCCGCCTCGATCGCGTCCGGCCCGGGATTGCTGATCGGGCCGGGCGGCAGGCCCTTGTGCAGGTAGGTGTTGTACGGCGACGGGGTGAGCAGGTCCTTCTGGGTCACCTTGAGCCGCCGCTCGTTCAGCGCGTAGAGCACCGTGGTGTCGAACTGCAGCTTCATGCCCTTGTCGATCCGGTTGTAGATCACGCGGGAGATCCTCGGCAGGTCGCTGGGCTTGCCGCCCTCCGCCTGGACCAGGCTGGCCAAGGTGACGACGGTCGCGGGGTTCATCTTGGCCTTGCGCGCCTTGGCGACGAGGTCGGTGCTCTCGGCCTCCTTGTTGAACCGCCCGACCATCTGCTTGAGGATCTGCGCCGCGGTGCCGTTCGGGTCCAGGTCGTAGCGGCCCGGGTACAGGTACCCCTCCACCTTGCCCTTGGCGTACTCCGGCAGCCCGAGCCCCTGCGGCTTCTTCGCCGCCGCCTGGAACTCCTTGGCGGAGATACCGGTCTTCTCCTCCAGCCGCTTGTAGAGCTCGACGGCCCGCAGCCCCTCCGGGATGGTGACCTGGTTCCCGGCCCGCGACTTCGGGTCGAGCAGCAGCGCCATCGCCGCGGCCGACGACATCTTCAGCCGCATCTGGTAGAAGCCGGGCTGGATGCTGGAGGCCTTCAGCTCCTTGGTGTACGCCTTCACGAAGGCGCGGGAGCTCTTCACCACCCGGTGCTGCTCCAGCGTCGTCCCGATGGCCGAGCCGCTCGCGCCGTCCTTGATCTGGACCGTGACATTCCCGGCGCCGCGGCCTTCGTAGTCCGGCGGGTGCCACTTGTCGTCCAGCCAGGCGTACCCGAGGACGCCGCCGGTGCCGAACACGGCCACCAGGAACGCCAGCGCGAACAGGGCGGCGGCGCGGCCGTTGCGCCGGCGGCGCTTCTGCCGCTTGCGCACGCGCCGCCGGCTCTGCCGCCCGCGCGGGTCGTCGGACGGCCGCCCGTCGCCGTACGGATCGGAGAACAGGTCCAAATCGTTCATGAGCTCCCCCGGACGATCTCCCCTGGGGGGCGGCCCGTCAACCGTTCGGCGTCGAGGGCCGCCTGCAGCAGGACCGCCGCGGCGGCCTGGTCGACGACCTTGCGCCGGGCCTGGCCGTGCACGCCCCCCGCCCGCAGGCCGCTCTCGGCCGTCACGGTGGTGAGGCGCTCGTCGTGCAGCCGGACCGTCTCCGGGGGAAGACGGTCCGCGAGCATCCCGGCGAACCTGCGCGCCGCCTGGGCCGCCGGGCCCTCCCGTCCCGACAGGGACGTGGGCAGCCCGACGACCACCTCGATCGCCTCATGCTCGGCGACCAGCTCCACGAGCCGGTCGATGTCGCCTCTGCCGCTCTTCACGGTCTCCAGCGGGGACGCCAGTATCCCGCCGGGATCACATCGGGCGACCCCCACCCGCACGCTCCCCACGTCGACCCCGAGC
>NZ_SMKY01000137.1 GCF_004349235.1 Actinomadura darangshiensis
CCTTCCCCCACTCCCCGCGCCGCACGGCGTGTCGGGACTACACCAGCGCGTGACCGTATTCGCCCGCCAGGGCCGCGAGTTCGGGCTCACCAAAGGACGCGCGCATCGCCTCGAACACCGCGACCTTGTCCTCGCCGTACCGCCGCACGTTCACGGCATACGAGTCCGCCGACACGAACGTCGGCGGATCGGTCTTGCTGTGGAACTTGTCGGCGTACATGACGAGCCGCTCCTCGCCGCTCTCGGCCAGGTAGTCGGCGACCGGCAGCGGAAGCCCCTGCCGCTCGACGTCGCCGCGTGTCAGCCCGACCCCGGTGTGATGGGAGCAGAACCGGCAGATCTCCTCGGGGAACCCCTCGTCCTGGAGGATCGCGTGCCCGAGGACCCCGTGCCGGACGTACCCCTTGTGATCGATCTCGCCGGACGTGCCGTACAGCCGGTAGACGCCGATGTCATGCAGCAGGCACCCGGCCCGCACGAGATCCGCGTCGACCCCGAGCCCCGTCCTGTCCATGATCTGCTCGGCGATCTCGCACACGATCACGCAGTGCGTCCACACGACCTCGAACGCCTCAGACCCCGGCGCGTACTTCTCATGCAGCGCCCGAATCTCCCCGTCACCCGGAATCTCCACCCCACGACCCTACGCAGGCACGCCCGTCCACAACGGACCACGCGGCAGCAAAAGGCTGGCCCCGGACGCGACCGTGCCCCCAGGAAACGGTCCTGGGGGCACGGTCATGTCAGTGCTGCTACTGCGTCACACCCTCGGACTTGGCGACCAGGCGGGCGAGCGTCCCGGCCATCTCCTCCTGGCGAGCGGCCATCTTGCCCAACTCGCCCATGAGCAGGTTGACGGCCGAGCCCAGCTCGCCCCTGAGCGAGCCCAGCTCGCCTCTGAACTCCTGCCTGACCAAGCCGAGTTCCCTCGCGAGGTCGTCCTTGGTGACCAGGTCCTTAAGGTCTTCCTTGGTGACCAGGTCACCGAGGGTGACCTGTTCGAGGGGCTTGGGCGACATGACGGGCATGCTATCTCTCCTCCTGGTCCTGTGTTCGCCGGAGAGCGACACCTCAACCTGACACGCCCAGAGGACTCTCGGTCGTCATTCGATCACGTTTAGCCACAACGAACCACCTCCAAATCACCCCACCCTCCGGCGACCTCCCTGGGGTGCCCCTAGGGCCCCCTTAGGCGTTCCTAGGGCCGAAGGGCGGGAACCCCGATCCTGCACGGAAACGGGGGCGGTGGTGGGTTAGGTGGTTGTTTCGGTGCGGTCGGCGCCCCAGAGGGTGTGGTAGGAGCCTTCGCGGTCGACTCGGCGGTAGGTGTGGGCGCCGAAGAAGTCGCGCTGGCCCTGGGTGAGCGCGGCCGGCAGGCGGTCGGCGCGCAGCGAGTCGTAGTAGGCCAGAGCCGTGGAGAAGCCGGGCGCCGGGATGCCGAGGCGGGCGGCGGCGGCGACCACGTCGCGCCAGGCGTCCTGGGCGTCGCCGACGGCCTCGGCGAAGTGGTCGTCGGTCAGCAGGGTCGGCGTGCGCGGGTCGGCCGCGTAGGCGGCGCGGATGCGGTCCAGGAAGCGGGCGCGGATGATGCAGCCGCCGCGCCAGATGGCGGCCATCGCGCCGAGGTCGATGTTCCAGCCGTACTCGGCGCTGCCCGCCTGGATCTCGTGGAACCCCTGCGCGTAGGCGACGATCTTGGACGCGTAGAGGGCCTTCTCGACGGAGTCGGCGAAGCCCGAGTCGGCGATGGCGCTGCGGGACGGGCCCGGCAGGCCCCGGGCGGCCTCGCGGAGGGCGGCGTGGCCGGAGACGGAGCGGGCGAAGACGGCCTCGGCGATGCCGCCGACGGGGACGCCGAGGTCGAGGGCGGTCTGGACGGTCCAGCGCCCGGTGCCCTTCTGCTCGGCCTGGTCGAGGACGACGTCCACGAACGGCTTGCCGGTGGCGGCGTCGGTGTGCGCGAGGACCTCGGCGGTGATCTCGATGAGGTAGGAGCCGAGGCGGCCGGTGTTCCAGGTGCGGAACACCTCGGCGATCTCGGCGGGCGCGAGGCCGGCGGCGTGCCGCAGCAGGTCGTAGGACTCGGCGATCAGCTGCATGTCGGCGTACTCGATGCCGTTGTGCACCATCTTCACGAAGTGCCCGGCGCCGTCGGGGCCGACGTGGGTGCAGCAGGGCGTCCCGTCCACCTTGGCGGAGATGTCCTCCAGGAGGGGGCCGAGGGCCTCGTAGGACTCGGCGGAGCCGCCGGGCATGATGCTCGGGCCGTGCAGGGCCCCTTCCTCGCCGCCGGAGATGCCGGTGCCGACGAAGTGGAGGCCGCGTTCGCGGAGCGCGGCCTCGCGGCGGCGGGTGTCGGCGAAGTTGGCGTTGCCGCCGTCGACGATCATGTCGCCGGGCTCCAGCAGCGGGGCGAACTCGTCGATGACGGCGTCGGTCGGCCCGCCCGCCTTCACCATGATCACCAGGCGCCGGGGCCGCTCCAGGGACGCCACGAACCGCTCGGCGGTCTCGGCCGGGAGGAAGGTCCCCTCGTCGCCGAACTCCTCCACGAGCGCCTTCGTCCGGGCGGCGGTGCGGTTGTGCACGGCGACGGGATGCCCGTGCCGGGCGAGGTTGCGGGCCAGGTTCCGGCCCATCACCGCAAGCCCGGTGACGCCGATTCGCGCCTTCTGCATTGGCTCATTCCTCCTCGTGTGCGACCCTGACCAAGGGTTGTACGCGGATCATGATCCGCCCGTTCGAGCGGCCGGACCCCGTGTTCGGCTGCGCGAACGGGAAGCGGTCGGGGATCATTCCGATGGTGTCATTCTCCAGGGGGGTGCGGATGCTGGGACTGCCGGACGAGGCGGCGGCGTGTCTCTTCGATCTCGACGGGGTGCTGACCCGGACGGCTTCGGTCCACGCCGCGGCGTGGAAGGAGATGTTCGACGGCTACCTCCGCGAGCGGGCCGGGCGGACCGGTGAGCCGTTCACCGAGTTCGACCCGGTGCGCGACTACGGCCGGTACGTGGACGGCAAGAAGCGCGAGGACGGCACGCGCTCGTTCCTGGAGTCGCGCGGCATCACCCTGCCGGAGGGCGATCCGGACGACCCGCCCGAGAACGAGACGATCCGGGGTCTCGGGAACCGCAAGAACGCCCTCGTCCTCACGCTGATCGAGGAGAAGGGCGTCGAGACGTTCGACGGGTCGATCGACTACGTCCGGGCGGCGCGCGAGGCCGGGCTGAAGACGGCCGTGGTGTCCTCCAGCGCCAACACCGTCCAGGTCCTGCGGACGGTCGGCATCACCGGCCTGTTCGACGCGCGCGTGGACGGGGTGGTCGCGGCCGAGCGGAACCTGCCCGGCAAGCCCGCGCCCGACATGTTCCTGGAGGGGGCGCGGGAACTCGGCCTCCCGGCGGCGAAGGCCGTCGTCTTCGAGGACGCGCTCGCCGGCGTCGAGGCGGGGCGGGCCGGCGGGTTCGCCTATGTGGTCGGCGTCAACCGCGTCGGCGACGCGCACGCGAAGTCGCTCGCCGAGCACGGCGCCGACGTCGTGGTCAACGACCTTTCCGAGCTGATGGAGAACGAGTGAACGACCCGGAGGGCCAGAGCGCCGTCGACCGGCCGGTGTTCATGGTGGAGCCCTGGTGCGTCCGGGAGCCGGAGCTGCGGCTGGACCGGCTGGCGCAGAGCGAGTCGGTGTTCGCCCTGTCCAACGGCCATCTCGGCCTGCGCGGCAACCTGGACGAGGGCGAGCCGCACGGGCTGCCCGGCACGTACCTGAACAGCTTCTACGAGCAGCGCCCGCTGCCGCACGCCGAGACCGCCTACGGCTATCCCGAGTCGGGCCAGACGGTCATCAACGTCACCAACGGCAAGGTGATCCGGCTGCTGGTGGACGACGAGCCGTTCGACGTCCGCTACGGCCGCCTCCACCACCACGAGCGGATCCTGGACATGCGGGCGGGCACGCTCACCCGGCAGGTCGAGTGGACCTCCCCCGCCGACCGGACGATCAAGGTCACCTCGACCCGGCTGGTGTCGCTGACCCAGCGGGCCATCGCGGCGATCTGCTACGAGGTCGAGCCGGTGGACGCGGCGGTCCGCGTGGTCGCGCAGTCGGAGCTGGTGGCCAACGAGGCGCTGCCCGGCGGCGGCAAGGACCCGCGCGCGTCCGCGATCCTCGCCAGCCCCTTGGTCGGCGAGGAGCACGTCGCCAACGGCAAGAAGGTCCTGCTGCTGCACCGGACCCGGCAGAGCGGGCTGCGGATGGCGGCCGGGATGTCGCACGACATCGAGGGCCCGAAGTCGATGGCGATCGACACCGAGTCCTCCAAGGACGTCGGCCGGCTGACGGTCGCGACGCGCCTGGAGCCGGGCCAGCGGCTGCGCATCGTCAAGTACGTCGCGTACGGGTGGTCGAGCCAGCGGTCCCGCCCGGCGCTGCACGACCAGGTGGTCGGGGCGCTGGCGGGCGCCCGGCAGACCGGCTTCGACGGCCTGCTGGACGAGCAGCGCGAGTACCTCGACGCCTTCTGGGAGGGCGCCGACATCGAGGTCGACGGCGACGCCGAGATCCAGCAGGCGATCCGGTTCGGGCTGTTCCACGTCCTGCAGGCGGGGGCGCGCGCGGAGCGCCGCATGATCCCGGCCAAGGGGCTGACGGGCCCGGGCTACGACGGGCACACGTTCTGGGACACCGAGACGTTCGTGATGCCCGTGCTGACCTACACGTCTCCAGGGGCCGCGGCGGACGCGCTCGCCTGGCGGCACATGACGCTGCCCCTCGCCGTGGAGCGCGCCAATCAGCTCGGGCTGGGCGGCGCTACGTTCCCCTGGCGGACGATCCGCGGCCATGAATGCTCGGGCTACTGGCCCGCCGGGACCGCCGCGTTCCACATCAACGCCGACATCTCCGACGCCGTCGTCCGGTACGTGGACGCCACCGAGGACGAGCAGTTCGAGCGGGAGATCGGGCTCGACATCCTGGTGCAGACGGCCCGGCTGTGGCGGAGCCTCGGCCACCACGACGTCGGCGGCGTGTTCCGCATCGACGGGGTCACCGGCCCCGACGAGTACAGCGCGGTCGTCGACAACAACGTCTACACCAACCTCATGGCGCGCCGGAACCTCCAGGAGGCCGCCGAGATGGCCATGCGGCACCCGGACGGCGCCGCCCGGCTCGGCGTCAACGCCGAGGAGGCCGCGTCGTGGCGGGACGCGGCGGCGGCCATGCTCATCCCCTACGACGACCGGCTGGGCGTCCACCCGCAGAGCGAGAGCTTCACCAACCACGCCCGCTGGGACTTCGCGGCCACGAAGCCCGACCACTATCCGCTGCTGCTGAACTACCCCTACTTCGACCTCTACCGGAAGCAGGTCGTCAAGCAGGCGGACCTCGTCCTCGCCCTGCACCTGTGCGGGGACGCGTTCACCGAGGAGCAGAAGGAACGCGACTTCGCCTACTACGAGGGCCTGACCGTCCGGGACTCGTCGCTGTCGGCGCAGACGCAGGCCGTCGTCGCCGCGGAGGTCGGCCAGCTGGAGCTGGCGCACGACTATCTCGGCGAGACCGCGCTGATGGACCTGCACGACCTGAACCACAACACCCGCGACGGGCTGCACATCGCGTCGATGGCGGGCGCGTGGAGCGGGCTCGTCGCCGGGTTCGGCGGGATGCGGGCGGGCAGGGGCCGGCTCCGGTTCGCGCCGCGGCTGCCCGGCGGGCTGGGCCGGGTGGCGTTCCGGATGCGGTACCGGGGCAGCCTGATCAAGGTGACGGTGACGTCGGAGGACGCCTCCTACGAGCTGCTGGACGGCCCCGGCCTGAAGCTGTGGCACCACGGCGAGGAGTTCTCGCTGGGCGACGAGCCCGTGGAGCTGCCGATCGAGCAGATCGCGGCGCGCCCGGCGCCGACCCAGCCGGCCGGCCGGGAGCCGGCACCGCGCCGTATCGACCCGCACCGCGACCCGCGCCGCCGCTGACCTGCTAGGCGGTGCCGCCGCTCGGGCAGCAGTCCGGGTGCGGCGTGCCGTCCGGCGGGGCGTCCTGGAGACGGGACGCCCCGTCGTCGCCGCCGTGCCCGACGAGCAGCCGGCGCGGCCCGGGTCCTTCGTCGCCGAGCCGGTCGTAGGGGTTGGCGAGGGCGCACTTGTTGATCGACAGGCAGCCGCAGCCGATGCAGTCGGTGAGGTCGTCGCGCAGCCGTTCGAGCTGCCGGATGCGGTCGTCGAGGTCGCTGCGCCACGTCTCCGAGAGCCGGGCCCAGTCCGCCACCGTGGGGGTCCGCTCCTCGGGAAGGGTGGCGAGCGCGTCGCGGATGTCGCTGAGCGGGATGCCGACGCGCTGCGAGACCTTGATGAACGAGACGCGGCGGAGGGTGTCGCGGCTGAACCGGCGCTGGTTGCCCGCCGTCCGGCGGCTGCTGATCAGGCCCTTGGACTCGTAGAAGTGCAGCGCCGAGACGGCCACGCCGCTCCGCTCGGCCAGCTGCCCGACGGTCAGTTCGTGCACCCGGTGCTCCAGCCGCGTCATGGACCGCATCCTATGCGGCCTCAAGCATGGTCGAGGTCGCCGGGCCCGGGGCCGCGGTCAGCGGTGGGCGGTCGTGGCGCCGCCCATGCCGTGTCCCGCCCGCCGCGCCTGCTCGCCGACCTTGCGCAGCCGGAACGCGACGCCGAGCATGGCCGCGCCGAACAGGATCGAGAACAGCCCGATCAGCCAGACGATCGCGACCGCGCCGGACACCGGCCACGCGAACAGCAGGATCCCGAAGATCAGCGAGATGGCGCCGGTCAGGACGTACACCCACTCGCCGCGCAGCTCCTTGCGCAGCGCGATCGCGACGACGATCTCCAGGACGCCGGTGGCGACCGCCCAGGCGGCGATGAGCATCAGCAGCACGAACGCGGTGATGCCCGGCCACACCAGCGCCACGATGCCGAGCGCGATGCCGGCGGCGCCGGACAGCACGAGCAGGCCGCGCGGCCCTCCGGTCGTGCCGCGGAACGCCTCCGCGAGCGCTATCACGCCGTCCACCAGCGCGTAGGCGCCGAAGAGCACGACCAGCGCCCAGACGGTGATGCCCGGCCACACCCAGGCGGCGATGCCGAACAGGATCGCGAACGCGCCGCGCAGCGCGAGGACCCACCAGTGCCGGGTCATCAGCTCGAACATGCCTGCCTCCCGTGGCTCGGGCCTATCCCACTGCTTGCCGCGCGGGGCTGCGGGGATGCCCAACACCACCCCCAAACTGGGCAAATTCGACAGAAGGCAGGAATGCCACGCGCCCGCTCCCCGGCGGCGCGGAGCCGGGAAGCGGGCGCGTGGCGGCGTGCGGGTCAGTGCTCCAGGCGGCGCACCAGGTCGTGGTACTCGTCCCACAGCGCCTTGGGCGTGTGGTCGCCGAACTTCTCGAAGAACTCCGGCACGAGGGCGGCCTCCTGCTTCCACACCCCGGTGTCGACCGACAGGAGCATGTCCAGGTCGGCGTCGTCGAGGTTCAGACCGTCGGTGTCGAGCGCCTCCTTGGTCGGCAGGTGCCCGATCGGGGACTTGACGGCGTCGGCCTTGCCGTTGAGCCGCTCGACGATCCACTTCAGCACGCGGCTGTTCTCGCCGAAGCCGGGCCACACGAACTTGCCGCCGGCGTTCTTGCGGAACCAGTTGACGTAGTAGATCCGCGGCAGCCTCTCGGCGTCGGTGGCCTTGCCGATCTCCAGCCAGTGGCCGAAGTAGTCGCCCATGTTGTAACCGCAGAACGGCAGCATCGCGAACGGGTCGCGGCGCAGCTCGCCGACCGAGCCCTCGGCGGCGGCGGTCTTCTCGGACGCGACGTTGGCGCCGAGGAACACGCCCTGCTGCCAGTCGAACGACTCGGTGACGAGCGGGACGGCGGACGCGCGCCGGCCGCCGAACAGGATCGCCGAGATCGGGACGCCCTTCGGGTCCTCCCACTCGTCGGCGATGATCGGGCACTGCCCGGCCGGGGTGGTGAAGCGGGCGTTCGGGTGGGCCGCCGGAGTCTCCGACCCGGGGGTCCAGTCGTTGCCCTTCCAGTCGGTGAGGTGCGCGGGGGGCTCGTCGGTCAGGCCCTCCCACCACACGTCGCCGTCGTCGGTGAGCGCGACGTTGGTGAAGATGCTGTTGCCCCAGAGCGTCTTCACGGCGTTGGCGTTGGTGCTCGCGCCGGTGCCGGGCGCGACGCCGAAGAACCCGGCCTCCGGGTTGATGGCGTAGAGGCGGCCGTCGTCGCCGAACCGCATCCAGGCGATGTCGTCGCCGATCGTCTCGACCTTCCAGCCCGGGATGGTCGGCTCCAGCATGGCGAGGTTGGTCTTGCCGCACGCCGACGGGAACGCGGCGGCGACGTAGCGGGTCTCACCGGTGGGCGGGGTCAGCTTCAGCACGAGCATGTGCTCGGCCATCCAGCCCTCGTCGCGCGCCATCGTCGAGGCGATCCGCAGCGCGTAGCACTTCTTGCCGAGCAGCGCGTTGCCGCCATATCCGGACCCGTAGGACCAGATCTCCCGGGTCTCGGGAAAGTGCGTGATGTATTTGGTGGAGTTGCACGGCCACTTCACGTCGGCCTGGCCCGGCTCCAGCGGGGCGCCGACGGAGTGGACGGCCTTGACGAACGTCCCGCGCTCCTCGATGAGCCGCAGCGCGCCCTCGCCCATCCGCGTCATGACCTTCATCGACACCGCGACGTAGGCGGAGTCGGTGATCTCGACGCCGAGCTGGGAGATCTGGCCGCCGAGCGGGCCCATGCAGAACGGCACCACGTACATGGTGCGGCCCTTCATGCAGCCGTCGAAGAGGCCGTCCAGGGTCTGCTTCATCTCGGCCGGCGCGACCCAGTTGTTGGTGGGGCCGGCGTCGGACTCCTTCTCGGAGCAGATGAACGTGCGGTCCTCGACGCGGGCGACGTCGGTCGGGTCGGACGCCGCGTGGAAGCTGTTCGGCCGTTTGGCCGGGTCGAGGCGCGTGAGCGTGCCCTGCTCGACGAGGAGGCCCGTCAGCCGCTCCCATTCGGCGTCCGAGCCGTCGCACCACTCGACGCGGTCGGGCTTGGTCAGCTCGGCGATCCCGCGTACCCACTCAATCAGTTCGGGGTGGCCGGTAGGGGCCTGGTCGAGGCCGGGGACCTGGTAGGACACGGGCAACTCCTTCAGCTGTTCGCAGGATGTTTGCATGATGAACAAGACCCGTCGTTTTTGCCATTTGGTCTGGACCAATCCCGTCGGCTTCTGGGCCTTCCTGGCCGCTTTTGTGATTGATATCACCGGTACGGGGCACCCCCGGCCGGGCACGCCCCTTACCCGAGGTGGAGGGGTTCAAGCTGGGTAAACGTGAGTCTCGGTGGCCTTGACGGCCGCCCATATCGGGCTGCCCTCCGACAATTGGAGCTCCGCGACGGACGCCGGGGTCACGTCCGCGACGGCGTCGAAAGGCGGCCCGGCCAGCCGCACCCGGACCCGGTCGCCGTGCCGCTCGATCGCGGCGACGCGGGCGCGCCACAGATTTCGGGGGCTGCCGTCGGGACGCGTCCGGTACAGCGCCACCGAAGATGGCGCGAAGGCCAGGAAGACCTCACCCTCGAGTGAGTCCACACTGTCGAGCGTGGCGGCGCCGTCCCCGATCGTGACGATGCCCGCCTCGGCCCGCCCGCGGTACAGGTTCAGCCCGACGAGCCGCGCCACGTAGTCGGTGCGGGGGCGGCGGGCGACGTCCGCCGGCGTCCCGTCCTGGACGAGCCGGCCGTGCTCGATCACGACGATGCGGTCGGCCAGCACCATCGCGTCCAGCGGGTCGTGGGTGACCAGCACGGCGGCGCCCGCGAACCCGGCGAGGTGGCGGCGGAGCGCGGCCCGGATCTCCAGCTTCGTGTGGGCGTCGAGGGCGGCGAGCGGCTCGTCCAGCAGGAGCAGCCCGGGGTCGACGGCCAGCGCGCGGGCGAGCGCGACGCGCTGCGCCTGCCCGCCCGACAGGGCCCGCGGGCGGGCGGACGCGTACTCGGCGATCCCGACCCGCTCCAGCCACTCGGCGGCGGCCCGGCGCGCGGCGCGGCGGCCGGCGCCCTGGCAGCGCGGCCCGAACGCGACGTTCTCCAGCACGCTGAGGTGCGGAAACAGCAGGTAGTCCTGGAAGACCATGCCGATGCCGCGGCGGTCGGGCGGCAGCGGGCGCAGATCGTCGCCGTCCACCCGGACGTGCCCGCCCGCCATCGGGACGAGCCCGGCCAGGGCGCGCAGCGCGGTGCTCTTGCCGGCGCCGTTCGGGCCGAGCAGCGCCACGACCTCGCCGGGCGCGGCCGTGAGCGCGAGGTCGAGGTCGAACGCGGCACGCCGCACGACCAGCCGCGCGTCCAGTCCGCCAGCGTCGCTCACGTGTTCCCGACCCAGCGGTCCCGCAGCGCGGCCAGGACGACGACGGAGACGGCGAGCATGACGATGCTGAGGACGATCGCGGCCTGCGGGTCGGTCTCCAGCGCCAGGTACACGGCGAGCGGCATCGTCTGCGTCCGGCCGGGGAAGTTGCCCGCGAACGTGATCGTCGCGCCGAACTCGCCGAGCGCCCGCGCCCAGCACAGGATCGCCCCGGCCGCGACGCCGGGCGCGACGAGCGGCAGCGTCACCCGCCGGAAGATCGTCCAGCGGCCGGCGCCGAGGGTGGCGGCGGCCTCCTCGTAGCGCAGGTCGGCGGCCCGCAGCGCGCCCTCCACGCTGATGACCAGGAACGGCATCGCCACGAACGCCTCGGCCAGGACGACCCCGGCGGTGGTGAACGGGAACGTGATCCCGAACGTGCCGTCCAGCCATCCGCCGATCAGCCCGCGCCGTCCGAGCACGAGCAGCAGCGCGACACCGCCGACGACCGGCGGAAGCACCAGCGGCACGGTCACCAGGGCCCGGACGATCCGGACGCCCGGGAACCGGACCCGGGCGAGCGTCCAGGCCAGCGGGACGCCGAGCACCAGGCACAGGCAGGTCGCGAGGGTCGCGGTGATCAGGGAGAGCCGCAGCGCGTCCAGCACCTGCCCCTGCACGAGGCGGGTGCCGAGCGTCGACCACGGCGCCCGGACGAGCAGTCCGATCAGCGGCAGCACCAGGAACGCGAGCCCGGCCAGCGCGGGCACCAGCAGTACCCACGGCGGCCGCCCCGGCAGCCGGTCCGGTGGGCTCATGGCGCCTCGAAGCCCGCCCGCCCCAGCGCCGCCTTGCCCTGTGCACCCCGCACGAGCTGGATGAACTCCTTGGCCAGCGCGCTCTGCGGCGCCTTGGCGACCTCGGCGATCGGATAGTCGTTGATGGCCTTCGCCGCCTCCGGGAACTCGATCCCGGTGACCTTGCCGCCCGCCGCCTTGGCGTCGGTGCGGTAGACGAGCCCGGCGTCGGCCTCCCCGAGCGTGACCTTGGTGAGGACGGCCTTGACGTCCTTCTCCCGCGATACGGGCTCGACCTCGACACCGGCCGCGCCGAGCGCCGTCTTCGCGGCGGCGCCGCAGGGCACCTGGACGGCGCACAGGACGACCTTCAGCCCGGGCCTGGACAGGTCGGACACCTTCGCGACCTTGCCCGGGTTGTCCTCGGGAATGGCGATGACCAGGCGGTTCTTTGTGAACACCTGCGGCTGCCCGGACGCGTCCCCGGCGTCGGTGACGGTCTTCATCGTGGCGGGGCTCGCCGAGGCGAACACGTCGGCCGGGGCGCCCTGGGTGATCTGCTGCGCGAGGGTCGAGCTGCCGCCGAAGTTGAACCTGACCTTCACGCCGGGGTGCGCGCTCTCGAACGTCTTCCCGAGCGAGGTGAACGTCTCGGTGAGGGAGGCCGCCGCGAACACCGTCAGCGTCTTGCCGCCGCCGTCCTCCCCCTTGCCCGCCCCGGAGGGGCCGTCGTCGACGTCGCCGCAGCCCGCCAGGGCCGCGAGCAGCAGGGTCACCGTCACCGCAGTGCGCTTGAACACGATCCTCCTCAGCCCTGGTCGGGCACCTCGACGACGACGTTCGTCGACTTCACGACGGCGTCGGCGACCACGCCCGGCTCCAGGCCGAGCTCGTCCGCCGCCTCGCGGCTCATCAGCGACACGACCCGGAACGGGCCGGCCTGGATCTCCACCTGCGCCATCACCCCGTCCCGGACGACCTCGGTGACGATCCCGCGCAGCCGGTTGCGCGCCGAGGAGAACCGGTCGGCCTGGTCGGACGCGCCGTTCCCGCGCGCCTGGTCGCGCACGAAGGCGGCGAGGTCGGCGCCCGGCACCCGGCGGTGGCCGTGCTCGTCCCGGGACGCGGGGAGCCGCCCGCCGTCCACCCAGCGGCGGACGGTGTCCGCGCTGACCCCGAGCAGCGCGGCGGCCTCGCTGATCCTGAACGTCGTCACGCGGCCCAGCCTAGTCAGTCGCATTTGCGAGGGGAAGAGCGCTAGATGACCCGAACTTGCGAGCCGATCACACGCTCAGCCTCGCCGATGCGTTTCCCGCCACCCGCCTTCCGCTCTACTCGCCGCGAATGTCACCATCTACTTACATCCGCGTCCGCGAGGAGGATCCGTGACCCAGCAAGGCCCCGCGACCCTGGTGATCGAACGGCACGGGACGGCGAGCCTGCGCTCCCGGGCGGTCTCGGCCGGGGTCCGGCGGCTGGTCCGGCCCGGCCTCGCCCGGTTCGCGGCCCGGCCGTTCGACGACCGGGCGCTGCGCCGCGCCGCCTTCCTCGACCGGCTCGCCGGGCGGGCCGGCACACCGCGGCGCATCCGCGTGCAGCGGGTCCGGTTCGACGGCTTCGGCGCGGAGTGGGTGCGCGGGCCCGGCGCCGCCCCGCCGCGCGGCAAGGCGATCCTCTACCTGCACGGCGGCGGCTGGATCTCCTGCGGGCTGAACACGCACCGCCGGATGATCTCCTCGTTCAGCGCCGCGTCCGGCATCGCGGCGCTGTCGGTGGACTACCGGATGATCCCGGCCGTCCCGTTCGAGCGGGAGGTCGAGGACTGCGTCACCGCCTACCGGTGGCTGCTGGAGGACCGCGGCATCGACCCCGCGAACATCGTGATCATGGGCGACTCGGCGGGCGGCCACCTGACGTTCGCGACCGCGCTGCGCGCCCGCGACGAGGGCCTGCCGATGCCGGCCGCGCTCGCGGCCCTGTCCCCCATGCTCGACATGGACCTGGCGAGCAAGCTCGCGCACGCCAACATGGGCCTCGACCCGTCCGATCCCGGGGCGCTGCTGGAACGCCTCGTCGAGGGCTACCTGGGCCATCTCGACCTCACCGACCCGGCGGTCTCGCCGGTCCGCGCCGACCTCGCGGGCCTCCCGCCGGTGCTGCTGACGGCGGGGTCGACGGAGCTGCTGTACTGCGACTCCGAGCTGATGGCGCGGCGGCTCGCGGAGGCCGGGGTCCCGGTGACGCTGCAGGTGTGGGACCGGCAGCTGCACGTGTTCCAGATGTTCGGGCCCTACCTGCCGGAGTCGCGCGCCGCGATCGCCGCGCTCGGCGCCTTCGTCCGCGGCGCCGTGAAGCCCTGAGTCAGTACGCCTCCAGCAGCACCTCGGCGATCATGCCGAGGTTCGCCGCGTCCACGAGCCGCTCGCGCCTGATCCGCCCGAACGCGGTCACCTCGACGTAGGTGCGCTCGCCGTCGGCCGCGAGCCCGTACGGCCCGGACGCCGTCCGGAGCCGCGCCGCCTCCCCGGCGGTGATCTCGGCGGAGAACAAGTGGGCCCGGTGCGTGGACAGCGTGGCGTTCACCTGCCGCGCCCCGTGTGCGCGCAGCCGCCCGGGTTCCAGGGGCAGCCCGGTCTCTTCGGCGACCTCCGCGAGCGCGACCTCGAACGGGCCGCCCGTCCCCGAACCGCCCGGCAGCTCGTGGACGAGACCGTCCCGGCAAGGGCTGCGGAACTCCCGGACGAGCACGACCTCCGTCTCGTCGAGGCTCGGCCCGCGCCGGTACAGGACGACGGCCGAGATGCCGGGACGGCCGATGACGACCTCGTTGTCCTTGACCCGCCCCTCGGCGGTCACGTGCACGCGGACGTGCAGGCCCCAGCACACGCCGAACCGGAACACCACCCGCGCGCCGAGCAGGACGTTGCCGGCGTCCCGCTGCCCTGCGTACCAGCCCTGGAACGCCTCGTCCCGCCAGAGCAGCAGCGGGACCTCCCGCTCGCCGCCGGCCCGGGGAGCGCCCGCGCCGATCCGGTCGAGCGCCGCCGCGACCGTCCCCGGCAGGTCGGCCGCCACGGGCACGCCGGACTTCGCGGCGTAATGCAGCAGGTAGCGGTTGCGCGGCGCGTCCGGGGGCGCCCCGAACACCACGCGGCCGCTGTCGTGCCACATCCCCCACTCGACGTTCGTGGTGAACGCGGGCATGGTCTCGATGTCACGCGGAACCCAGAAGACGACCTCGTCGGCCAGGTGCAGGCACCGCTCCTCCCACTCGACCTGGCCGTCGTAGTCGGCGTAGCGGTCGTGCCGGGGCTCGGGGACGAACACCGCGAGTCGCCCGGCCTGCCAGCTGGCGCGCAGTTCGGCGACCGCGTCGGGCCGCCAGGGCGCGACCTCGGGCGATCGGGGCGTGGGGCCGGCGAGGAAGACGGCGGCGTCCCAGTGATCCGGTGGCTCCTCACGCGCGTAGACGACGGTGACGTCGGTTTCCATGCGGCATGCCCCTTCCAGCCGTGTGGACCGGCTTCCTTCGGGTAAAGGGTGATTCAAACCGAATCACCCGCCCGGTCAGGAGGAATGATCATGACTGGGACCATGCGAGTACCACGTACCCGGGGCGGATTCAGCGGACTCCTGCTGATCCTGCTAGGCCTGTGGGGCGGCCTGCTGCCCTTCGCCGGCCCGTACTTCAGCTTCGGCTTCGCGCCGGACGACACCTGGGTCTACAACACCGACCGACTGCAGCTCAGCATCGCGCCCGGTGCGGCGGCCGTGCTGGGCGGGCTGATCGTCCTGTTCAGCGCGCACCGCGCGTTCGCGATGTTCGGCGCCTGGCTGGCCGCGCTCGGCGGCGCCTGGTTCGCCGTCGGCACGTCCGTCGCGACGCTGTGGGACGTTCCCGGCGTCGGCGCCACGCTCGGGACGGGCGAGGGCCAGCGGCTCGCCGAGCAACTCGCCGGATTCACCGGGCTAGGCGTCGTCATCGTGTTCCTCGCGGCGCTCGCGCTGGGCCGGTTCGCCGTCGTCGGCGTCCGGGAGGGAGCGCACCTGGAGGAGCCCGAACATCAGGGCTCGAACACCACGCAGCCGCTCGTCTACGGGCGCTACGCGCGCGAGAACCAGCCCGGCCCCGGCGCCCCGCCACCCGCCGACCAGCACGTCGCCGGCGAGACCCGCTACAACCACTAGGCCGGTACGACCATTGAGCCGGTGGCCGCGGCCACCGGCTCAGTGGCGGCGGCCGCGCATGCTGCGGACGCTCTTGGTGGTCTCGTAACTGCCGCGCTCGTCGTCCAGCCGCACGTCGTCGCGGTCGGTGAACATGGCGACGAAGGCGACCAGCAGGCCGACACCGCCGATCCACGGCTCCCGCCACACGAAGCTGAGCGCCACGCACACGACGGCGACGACGATGAGCAGCAGAAGCTTCACGTAGCACCCCTCGACATGTGTCCACCACGAGAACAGCGAGTAATGGAAGACTTACTCGTACCCGCAGGTGCATACTGCCATGCCTCGGCCCGCCGGGGAAAGATGCCGGCCGGGCCGCGCACCGAATATTTCCGCTACTTGCGGCCCTTGCCGCGCTTCTCGCGGATCTTCATGGCGATGTCGAGCGGCGTCCCCTCGAACCCGAACTCCTCCCGCAGCCGGCGCTCGATGAACCGCCGGTAGCCCTCCTCCAGGAACCCGGACGTGAACAGTACGAACCGCGGCGGCCGCACCCCCGCCTGCGTCGCGAACAGCACGCGCGGCTGCTTGCCGCCCCGCACCGGGTGCGGATGGGAGTTCACCAGGTCGGCGAAGAACTGGTTCAGCTTGGACGTCGGGACGCGGGTGCCCCAGCCCTCCAGCGCCGTCTCGATGCCCGGCACCAGCTTCTCCATGTGCCGGCCGGTCCTGGCGGAGATGTTCACCCGTGGCGCCCAGCGCGCGTTGTGCAGCTGCCGGTCGATCTCGCGCTCCAGGTAGTGGCGGCGCTCCTCGTCCAGCAGGTCCCACTTGTTGTAGGCGATGACCAGGGAGCGGCCCGACTCGATCACCATCGAGATGATCCGCAGGTCCTGCTCGGCGAGCGGCTGGTCGGCGTCCACCAGCACCACCGCGACCTCGGCGCGCTCCAGCGCCGACTGCGTGCGCAGCGTCGCGTAGAAGTCGGCGCCCTGGTTCTCCTTGTGCCGCCGCCGGATCCCGGCCGTGTCGATGAACCGCCACGTCTTGCCGCCGAGCTCGATCAGCTCGTCGACCGGGTCGCGGGTCGTGCCCGCCACCGAGTCCACGACGGCGCGGTTCTCCCCCGCCAGCTTGTTCAGCAGGCTCGACTTGCCGACGTTCGGACGGCCCAGCAGCGCCACCCGGCGCGGCCCGCCCGTCTCACCGAACGTCTCCGCCGGGGGCTCCTCGGGCAGCGCGTCCAGCACCGCGTCGAGCAGGTCGCCGCTGCCGCGCCCGTGCAGGGCGCTGACCGGGTGCGGCTCGCCGATGCCGAGCGACCACAGCAGCGCCGCGTCGGACTCGGCGGCCATGCCGTCGACCTTGTTGGCCACCAGCACCACCGGCTTGCCGGACCGCCGCAGGATCTCCACCACGGCCTCGTCGACGTCCGTGGCGCCCACCGTCGCGTCCACCACGAACATCACGACGTCGGCCAGGTCGACCGCCAGCCGCGCCTGCTCGGCGATCGCCGCCGCCAGGCCGGCCGAATCGGGCAGCCAGCCGCCGGTGTCGACGACGGTGAACCGGCGCCCGCTCCACACCGCGTCGTAGGCGACCCGGTCGCGGGTCACGCCCGGGACGTCCTCCACGACGGCCTCGCGGCGGCCGAGAATCCGGTTGACCAGGGTGGACTTGCCGACGTTCGGGCGTCCCACCACGGCCACGACCGGTGCGGGGGCCGCGTCGGCGTCGACGTCATCGACGACGTCCACCGTTTCGATTTCGTAGTCGCTCACTGCTCACTCATGCTCTTTGGCGAGGCGGACTACCGCCTCGACGACCTCGGAGAGGCTCAGTTGGGTCGAGTCGATCTCTTGCGCGCCCGCCGCCTTCGTCAGCGGCGACGCCTTGCGGGTCGAGTCGAGGCGGTCCCGCCGCTCCTGCTCGGCCTGCGTGACCGTCACCGACGCGCCGGGGTCGGCGGCCAGGTCCTTCGCGCGGCGCGCCGCGCGCGCCTGCGCGCTGGCCGTCAGGTACACCTTGACCGGCGCGTCCGGCGCGACGACCGTGCCGATGTCGCGCCCCTCCACCACGATGCCGCCGGACCCGATGATCTCCCGCTGCAGCTCCACGAGCCGGGACCGGACGGCCGGGACGGAGCTGACCGCGCTGACCGCGTTCGTGACCTCGCGGGTGCGGATCGGGCCGGACACGTCCGCCCCGTCCACCGCGATCGACGGCCCGTCCGGGTCGGTGCCGGACACGATCACCGGCTCCGCGGCCCGGGCCGCGACGGCCTCGCCGTCCTCGACGGGCACGCCCTGGTTCAGCATCCACCACGTCATGGCGCGGTACATCGCGCCCGTGTCCAGGTAGCGCAGCCCGAGCGCGCGGGCGACGCCCTTGGACGCGCTGGACTTGCCCGACCCGGACGGGCCGTCCATGGCGATGACGAGCGACACGATCGCTCCCTCTCTGTTCGTCGCGAAGCGGGCGGCGCTCGTCGCCGCGCGGACGCGCAGAAAATCCCCCGAACAAGCCCCAGCGAACCAGGCTACCGGCCCCCGGGCACCGTTCCGGTCGCACAAGCCGGTAGCGGATCAGCATCTCTCTGGGGGGAGGCCCCCAACCCCCGGAAGAGCAGGCTGACCGACGCCCTCCGCTCCAGTCGCCGGTCAGTATCACTCTGGGGGGACGACCCCCCAGACCCCCCGGCAAGAGCAGGCTGACCGACGCCCTCCGCTCCGCTGAAGCTCCGCTCCAGTCGCCGGTCAGCCGGGGACGGACCAGCCGCGGGCGCGGAGTTCGGTGGCGAGGCGCTCGGCGGCCTCGGGGACGACCGCCAGCTCCAGCACGCCCAGCGGGCGGCCCGGCGAATGCTCGATCACCACGTCCTCGATGTTGACCTGCGCGACCCCCGCCGCCTGGAAGATCATCGCCAGCTCGCCCGGACGGTCCGGGATGACCACCTGGACGGTCGCGTAGGCGGGCTGGTCGCCACCGTGCTTGCCGGGGATGCGGGACCGGCCCGCGTTCCCGCGCAGCAGCAGGTCGGCGACGTGGGTCGCCGCCTCCTCGCTGCCGTCGCGCAGCAGCGACGCGGCCACCGCGAGGTCGGTCGCGACCGCCTCCAGCACGTCCGCGACCGGCGCCGAGTTCGCCGCCAGGATCCCGATCCACAGCCGCGGGTCGCTCGCCGCGATCCGGGTGACGTCCCGGACGCCCTGCCCGGACAGGCCCAGCGCCACCTCGTCGGCACCGGTCAGCCGGGCCGCGACCGCGGCCGACACCACGTGCGGGGCGTGCGAGACGAGCGCGACGGCCCGGTCGTGCTCGGCGGCGTCCACCTCCACCGGCATCGCGCCGCACGCCTTCACCAGGCCCATGACGACCCCGGCGGTCTCCGGCGTCGCCTCCGGCGGCGCGCACAGCGCCCACGGGCGGCCGAGGAACAGGTCGGCGCGGGCCGCGCTCGGCCCCGACCGCTCGCTGCCGGCCAGGGGATGCCCCGCCACGAACGTCGTCAGGTCGCAGCCCAGCCCGGCGGCCTGCGCCAGCGGCAGCGCCTTCACGCTCGCCACATCGGTGTAGGCGGTGGCGAGGCCGCGCTTCTGCGCGTCCAGCAGCGTCACCGCGACCGCCGCGGGCGGCACCGCGAGCACGGCCAGGTCGGCGGGCCCCTCCTGCGCCCCGTCCGGCAGCGCGTCGCCGGCGCCCAGCTCCACCGCCAGGGCCAGCGCCCCCGAATCCCGGTCGGTCAGCAGCACCTCGGCGCCGCGCTCCCGCATCGCCAGGGCGATCGACGTACCGATCAGCCCCGTCCCGACGACGACGATGCGCCGCGCCACCACGTCCTCACTCACGCCGCAAACCCTACTGCGCCCCGCACCTGCCTCGCTCCGCTCGGGCGCTATTGCGCCCCGCACCCTGCCTCGCTCCGCTCGGGCGCTATTGCGCCCCGCACCCTGCCTCGCTCCGCTCGGGCGCTATTGCGCCCCGCACCCTGCCTCGCTCCGCTCGGGCGCTACTGCGCGATGTCGAGCCGCAGCGCCGTCGCGCCGCGCAGGTACACGTGCTGGACGTCGGAGCGGGGACGGCCGGTCTCGATGTGCGCCATCAGCCGGATCACCCGCGGCAGCGCGCCGGGGACGCCGATCTCCGTCGCGCACAGCAGCGGGACGTCGTGGAACCCGAGCTTGCGGGCGGCCAGCGCCGGGAACTCCGTGGTCAGGTCCGGCGTCACCGTGAAGATGACGCTGATGACGTCGTCGGTGCTCAGCTCGTTGCGGAACATCACCGCGGAGACGAGCTCAGCCGTCGCCTCCAGGATCTGGTCCCGGTCGTCGGCGTCGATCTGCGTCGCCCCACGGACCGCGCGTACCGCCACTGTCGCCTCCCCTTCTCGCGTCCGGTCCCCTACAGCCCGACGGACTTGTACAGTTCCCCGACCTCGTGGACGGTGAGCGCCCGTATCCCGCCCGGCTGCAGCTGCCCCAGCTTGATCGGCCCGAACTCTATGCGGGCCAGCTGCTGGACGGGGAACCCGACCTCCTTCAGCAGCCGCCGGACGATGTGCTTGCGCCCCTCGTGCAGGGTGATCTCGACCAGCACCCGCCGGCCGACCTGGTCGAAGATCCGGAACTTGTCGGCCTTCGCCGGCCCGTCGTCCAGCGTCACCCCGGCCCTCAGCCGCCGGCCGAGGTCGCGCGGGATCGGCCCGTGGATCTCGGCCAGGTAGGTCTTGAACACGCCGTAGGACGGGTGGGTGAGCCGGTGCGACAGCTCCCCGTCGTTGGTCAGCAGGATCAGGCCCTCGGTGTCGGTGTCGAGCCGCCCGACGTGGAACAGCCGCTCGGGCACCTCCACGTAGTCGGCGAGGGACTTGCGGCCCCGCTCGTCCGACATCGTGGACACCACGCCGCGCGGCTTGTTGATCGCGTAGTAGCGCATCTCCGACCGGGTCTCGACCCGCTTGCCGTCCACGTGGATGACGGCGTGCCGCGGGTCGACGCGCTCGCCGAACCGGAAGACCTTCTTCCCGTCGACGGTCACGCGGCCCTCGCCGATCAGCTCCTCGCAGTGGCGGCGGCTGCCGATCCCGGCCTCGGCCAAGACCTTCTGCAGGCGCACGCCCTCGTTCTCACTCACGAATCCTCAACAATGTCGTCTGGAAGGTCATCGGGCAGGTAGGGGGCGAGCTCGGGCAGCTCGTCGATGTCGCGCAGGCCGAGCCGCTCCAGGAAGTACCCGGTGGTCCGGTACAGGTGCGCCTGGGACTCCGGGTCCTGGCCGGCGTCCTCGATCAGGCCGCGCAGCGTCAGCGTCCGGATGACGCCGTCGCTGTTGACGCCGCGGATCGCCGACACGCGGGCCCGGCTCACCGGCTGCCGGTAGGCGACGACGGCGAGCGTCTCCAGCGCGGCCTGGGTCAGCTTCGCCTGCTGGCCGTCGGTGACGAACCGCTCCACCACCGGGGCGCACACGTCCCGGGTGTAGAACCGCCATCCGCCGACGACCTCCCTGAGATCGAACCCGCGGCCCTGCTCGGTGTATTCCGCGGCCAGCTCCCGCAGCGTCCCGGCGACCTCCGCGCTGGGACGCTCCAGCAGCTGCGCGAGCATGATCTCGGTGACGGGCTCGTCCACCACCAGCAGGATCGCCTCGATCGAGGCGCGCAGCCCCGGGAGCTCCGGCACGTCCGCGCCGGGTTCCTCAGTCATCGGCTTCCTCGTCCTTCGTCTTCTCGCCCTCGCGGGCGTCGTCCTTCTTCGGGGCGCCCTCGTAGTCGTCGCCGACCTCGACGTCGCCCTCGTCGGTGCCGGTCCAGGTGACGTGCAGCTCGCCGAGGGGCTCCAGCTGCTCGAACGTGACGCTCTGGTCGCGGTACAGCTCCAGCAGCGCCAGGAATCGCGCGACGACCTCGTAGGTGCCCTCGGCGTCGGACGCGAGGACGCGGAACGTGGTCTTGCGCAGGCGGCGGAGCCGTGCCACGACGATCGCGGCCTGCTCCTTGACGCTGGCCTTCGGCTGGTACATGTGCTCGACCGACACCGACGGCGGCGCCTTCGGCGTGAGGGCCCTTGCGGCGAGCCGGGCGAACTCGTCCGGGCCGAGGCCGAGCAGCACCTCCGGCAGCATGTTCGCGAACTTCGGCTCCATCGGCACGAGGCGCGGGAACCGGCGGCTCGCATCGGCGATGCGCCCGGCGATGACCTGCGCGACCTCCTTGTAGGCCCGGTACTGCAGCAGCCGCGCGAACAGCAGGTCGCGGGCCTCCAGCAGGGCCAGGTCGTCCTCGTCGTCGACCTCGCCGGACGGCAGCAGCCGTGCGGCCTTGAGGTCCAGCAGCGTCGCGGCGACCAGCAGGAAGTGGCTGGCCTGGTCGAGGTCCCAGTCGGCGCCGTGCGAGCGGATGTGCGCGATGAAGTCGTCGGTGACCTTGTGCAGCGACACCTCGGTGATGTCGAGCTTGTGCTTGGAGATCAGGCCGAGCAGCAGGTCGAACGGGCCCTCGAAGTTGTCCAGGTGGACGCGGAAGCCGTGCTCGTCCTCCTCGGCCCCCTGCCCCGGATCGGGCTGCCCCGGGTCCGGCGGCGTCTCGTCCACGCCGCTCACGGTAGCGGAGGGCTCCTCCCGCGCTGTGCTCACCGGCCCCATCGTCCCATGCGCGGCGGGCGCTCGCACCACGGGCGATCACGAGCGGTGACGGCGCGTCCGGGGTGCGCTAGGCCCCGGTCATCCGCCGGACGAGGCCGTGCACGTAGGCCTGGGTGAACTTGTCCGCGCTTCCGCTGATCTGGACCTGGCCTTCGGTGATGGCCTGCATCACCTGCGGCGGATCGGAGATGAGCGCCCCGCCCACGAGCATGCCCATCCGGCTCGCCGGCTGCCGGCCCGCGTACGCCTGCGCCGCCTTCCCTGTCAGCGCACCGAACTTCGGCGTGTCCTGCGAGGTCAGCGTCAGCTGCACGGTCCAGCCCGAGGCACCCTGCGCCGGATCGGGCGCGGACGCCTTGATCTGCTCCAGCCGCCTGACGGTCAACGTGTCCGACCCGAACGTGTAGCACTCCGAGCCGTCGGCGGCGGCCTGGGCCGTTCCGCCGCACGGCGGCTGGGACACCTCGGAGACCAGCGAGAACGTCAGCGGCACGCGCAGGTCGACCGGGCCCGACGAGCCCGCCTCCGCGTCGCCCCCGCCGTCGCGCAGCACCAGGTAGCCGCCGACGCCGCCGATCAGCAGCAGCACGACGACGGTGGCGGCGATCAGCACGAAGACCAGCGCCCCCGGCCCGCGGGCGGGCGTGGGCGGCGGCAGGGCGCCGGGCGGCGGGCCGTAGGG
>NZ_SMKY01000138.1 GCF_004349235.1 Actinomadura darangshiensis
CAGCAGCCCACCCCCCAACAGCCGGTGCGAGCGCAGGACCAGCCTGGTCGCCCGCAAGAGGAGGCCGCGAGGCCGCCGGAACAGCCCGCGCCGCAGCAGCCCGTGCGTGCGCAGGAGCAATCCGGTCCTCCGCGGGAGGAGGCCGCGAGGCCGCCGGAACAGCCCGCGCCGCAGCAGCCCGTGCGTGCGCAGGAGCAATCCGGTCCTCCGCGGGAGGAGGCCGCCCCGCGGGAGCCGGTGCGTGCGCAGGAGCAGTCTGGTTCTGCGCAGGGGGAGGCCGGGCGCTCGGTGGAGCGGGCCGCCTCGACACCGCAGCAACCCGCCCGTGCGCAGGAGCAGCCGGGCCGCCCGCAAGAGGAGGCCGCGCCCCAGCAGCCCGTGCGTGCGCAGGAGGAGGCCGCACGGCCGCCGGAACAGGTCGCGCCGCCGCGGTGGCAGCCTGTTCGGGCGTGGGACGAGGTTGCGCATCAGCGTGAGCGGGCGGCTTCGGAGCAGGCGAGCCAGGCCGGCGGGTCGGACGAGCAGGGTGAGCGTCCGGAGCAGGCCACTCCTACACCGCAGCAGCCCGTTCGCGCGCAGGAGCAGCCGGGGCGCTCGCCGGAGCGGGGTGTGCCTTCGCCGCAGCAGTTCGGCCCTCCGCGGCCGGTGGAGCGGCCCGCGTCCGCACCGCAGGAGCCGGTGCGTGCGCAGGACGAGGCCGCGCCCTCGCCGGAACAGCCCGGGCACCCCGGTCGTCCCCGCGAGGTGGTCGCGCGGTGGCCGCAGCAGGCGGTGCCGTTGCGGGAGCCTTCGCGGCCCTGGTCCCAGGGGCTCTCCAAGCCGGTGCGGCCGGCGGAGGAGCCCGTCCCACCGGAGCCGGCCGAGGCGGTGGAGGAGGCGCCGCCCCGGGAGGTGCGGTCGCAGCCCGCCTCGCCGGTGCGGCCGCGGCCGTTGCCGCCGCCTCCGGCGCCGCCGCCGTCCGGGCCCGCGATCACGCCGCCGGGGCCGGAGCACGAGGTCACCGGCGGCGGGCTGCGGCGGCTCATCCACGCCGTCGGCGGCGGGCACGGCGAGGTCGACGCCGACTACCAGCAGCGGATCCAGCAGCCGTTCCACGGGACGCGGCACGTCGTGGTGCTCGGGTGCACCGGGGGCGCCGGGCAGACCGTCACGGCGCTGATGCTCGGGCACACGTTCGCGCAGCACAACGGCGAGCCCGTCGTCGCGCTCGACGTGAATCCGGGGCCGGGGGCGCTGGCGCGGCGGACGCGCAGCGACACCAACGAGACGCTGACCGGGCTCATCACGCGGGCCGACCAGGTCGGCAGCCTCACCGCGATGCGGCGGTACACCTCGCAGGCCAAGTCGGGGCTCGACGTGATCGCGGCCGGCAAGAACCCGCTCCAGGCGCTGGACGACCGCGACTACGCCCTCGCGATCCGCACGCTCGACCGGTTCTACTCGGTGACGATGCTGGACGCGGCGGCGGCCGTGGTCGCGCGCGTCCTGCCGTACGCCGACCAGGTCGTGCTGGTCGCGCCGGCCAGCGCGGACGCGCCGCGCGCGGTCGCGATGACGTTCGAGTGGCTGGACGGCCACGGCTACGAGGAGCTGCGGTCCCGCGCGGTGACCGTCATCAACGGGGTGAGCCGCCGGAGCATGGACGACGTCGAGCAGGCCGAGGCCGTCGCGCGCGGACGATGCCGGGCGCTGGTCCGCATCCCGTGGGATGATCACCTGAGCATGGACCGCGCACCCCGCAACGAGCTGAAGTCGCTGCGCACGCCGACGCGGCGCGCCTATCTTGCCCTCGCCGGTGTGGTCGCCGGCGGTTTCACCGTCATGCCCGAGCGTTACCAGGAGCTTCAGCAGGAGCAGGAGGCCACCCGATGAGCGCCCCTCGCGGGCACCGGGCGGAGAACGCCCGGGCATTCCTTGCGGACGCGTCTGACGTTCATGACCGTCCGGATGGCGAAGACTCTCCCGGGCAGCCCTGCGCGGCCGCCGGTGCGACGGGAGAATTGCCGGACGGAACGCCCGCACGAGCCGGAAGGAGGGCGGCATGAGCAAGTCCAGCCGGCTGGCCGTGCGCTATTTCGACGACCGCGTGCTGTTCACCGACAGTGCCGCTTGGGCGTACTTCCGGCTGCCCACGGTCTCGTACGAGTTCACCACGGGGGAGGAGCGCGAGGCGCTCGCCACCAACATCACCATCGCGCTCGCCGGCATCCGGATGCAGGACGCCGAGGTGCACCTGCGGATCGCGCACCGGACGTACCCGGCGGCGGAGTGGGCGCTCGCGCTGGATCAGACGTCCGACGGCGGCGCCGGCTGGCGGGAGTACCTGGAGGAGACCTACGCGCACGTGTGGGCGAAGGACTTCTGGACCAAGGAGGTCTACCTCGGGGTGCGGCTGGGGCCGCGCGGCATGGGGGCGCAGCTGTCCGGCGGCGTGCTGTCGCAGCTGCTGGGCTTCTACAAGCGGAGCGAGAGCGTCCTCGGCATGCACGACGACGCGATCGACAAGAAGGAGATCGCGCGCTGGACGGAGCAGGCCGAACGGGTCGGCCGCGCGCTCGGCGGGTCGGCCCTGTACGCCAGGCACGCGATGTCCAACGAGGTGGCGTGGCTGTTCCAGCATGCGGTGACGGGGTCGCTCGCCGATCCGCCGCCGTCGGCCGTCGCGCGCAGGACGTGGGGCAAGGGCGAGATCGAGGCGCTGGTCGAGGGCGCCATCCACAACGGGCGCTCGTACCTGCGGATCGAGCAGCCCAACTTCACCGGCGCGGGCGGCGGCGCCACGGCCGCGTCGTATGTCGCGTACCTGTCGTTCGCCCGGTTCCCCGACATGATGCCGTTCCCGGACGGCGAGCCCTGGCTCCACTACTCCGACGCGCTCCCGTTCCCGGTGGAGATCAGCGCGCGGATGAAGCTGATCCCGCCGGCGAAGGCGTCCAAGGACGTCTCGCGGAAGCTCGCGCACGCCCGCGACATGGACCAGCACATCCGGGAGGCGGGCGCGGAGGCGCCGATCGCGCTCGCCGAGCAGATCGACGCGGCCCGGATGCTGGAGCACGGCATCACCAAGGAGCGGCTGCCGTTCGTGTACGGGTGGCACCGGCTGATCGTGTCCGCGCCGACGGAGGAGCTGCTCGCCCAGCGGGTGGACGCCGTCGTCGAGCACTACCGCGACATCGGCATCGACGTCGTCAACTCGACCGGCGACCAGTTCTCGCTGTTCCTGGAGTCGCTGCCCGGCGACCAGATCCGGCTGAACGCCTACGCGCAGCGGCAGCCGCTGCGGACCATCGCGGGCGGCATGCCGGTCGCGACCGTCGACCTCGGGGACCGCCCGGACGACGAGCAGGAGGGCTGGATCGGCCCGTACATCGGCGAGACGCTCGGCCGGGCCCGCTCCATCGTGCACTTCGACCCGCTCGTCGCCGCGGCCCGCAACCGCCCGACCGCGGTGGCGATCACCGGCGAGCCCGGCGGCGGCAAGACCACGCTCGCGCTGCTGCTGATCTACCAGATGGCGCTGCGCGGCGTCACCATCGCGGCGATCGACCCGAAGGGCGACGCGGAGTCGCTCGTCCAGCTGCTGGAGGCGCGGGGCCGCAAGGCGCGGATCATGCCGCTCGGATCGGCGGCGCCCGGCCTGCTCGACCCGTTCTCCTTCGGCGACGACCTCGCCACGATGAAGACGATGGCGACGGAGACGCTGCGGCTGCTGCTGCCGCGGATGTCGGAGGAGCGCGAGTCGGCGATGATCCAGGCGGTCGGCGCGGTCGCCAACGCCGAGCGGCCGTCCCTCGGACGCGTCGTCGACCATCTGGAGGCCGCGGAGGACCCCGCGTCCAAGAACCTGGGCGCGGTGCTGCGCTCCATGTCGGAGATGCGGCTCGCCCGGCTGTGCTTCGACCCGTCCGGCGGCGAGCGCATCGACACCGCGGGCTGGACGACCGTCTTCACCCTCGGCGGCCTCACGCTGCCGGACGTCGCCATCTCGCGGGAGGACTACTCCTACGAGCAGCGGCTGTCGGTCGCGCTGATGTACCTGGTGTCGCAGTTCGCGCGGCGGCTCATGCACGGCCTCGACCGGCGGCTCCCGAAGGCCATCTTCCTGGACGAGGCGTGGGCGATCACCGCCACGCCGGAGGGCGCCAAGCTGGTGCCGGAGGTGTCCCGTATGGGACGCTCCCGCAACACCGCGCTGATCCTGGTCTCCCAGAACGCGGGGGACCTGCTGAACGAACAGGTGACGAACTGCCTGTCGTCGGTGTTCTCGTTCCGTTCCACCGAGCGGGTCGAGGTCGGCAACGTCATGTCGCTCCTCGGGGTGGAGGCGTCCGACGAGCACCGGGCCGTGCTGCGCAACCTCGGCAACGGCGAATGCATCTTCCGTGACCTCGACGGCCGAGCGGGGCGTATCGGCGTCGACCTGATCTCCGAGGAACTGCAGCGTTGGCTGGACACCAACCCGACCCGGTCGCGTCCGGGCCTGTCCGAACTCACCGTCGCGGGGGCCGAGGCCGAGGAGGCCACCCGATGAGGGTTTCCCGCGACCGGATGACGCGCCTGCAGCGCTCGCCCGGCGAAGGGCTCGACCGCGCGGTCCTCGCGCGGCCCGGCCGGTTCCGGCGGCGCCGCTACCGCCGCAGCCGCCGGTCGGTGCTGCTGCTGGTCATCATGGCGCTGTTCATGGTGGGGCCGCTGGCGCCCGCGTCGGCGTCGGTGCCGGAGATTCCGAACCCGCTGAACGACGCGTGCCAGCCGGCCGACCATCCGCCGCCCGAGCAGTACGGGTCGGGGACGGACGGCATGATCAAGCCGCCCGACTATCCGAATGAGCGGCTGCGGAACTCCAAGGTCGAGCAGATCACCTACTACGACCGGTACGGCATGGCCGGGCAGAGCTGGTACGCGGTCGACATGGGCTGCTCGGACGCCATGGGGCTGATGGGCAACTCCCTCGCCAACACCGTGTTCACCATCGTCCGGACGGTCGACCGGACGACGATCAGTGTCTACCAGGCCGCCGCGTCCGACTCGCTGCTCGGCTGGCTGAAGGGCACCGTCGACGGCGTCATCAGCGGCGTCGGCAAGACGTTCAACGCGCGCTACTGGTCGTGGGTGGTCATCCTCGGCGCGATGTGGCTGGCCTGGTGGGGGCTCGTCCGCAAGCGGGCGAGCAAGGTCACCGAGGGCGTGGTGTGGATGGTCGCCGCGATGGTGGGCCTGATCTGGCTGATCGCGCGGCCCGCGGACTTCACCACGCTCGGGACGAAGGTGTCCGAGGCGACGAGCGCCGCGTTCGACGCCGCGTTGCCGAAGAGCGACACCAGAGGTGGGACGTGTATACCCAGTCCGGGCGGCAAACCCGATCCGGCGACGTCCCAGAACCTGGACCCGACGACCCGCAACGCGAACGCGCTGTGGGTGGCGCTGGTCTGCAAGCCCTGGCTGCAGGGCGAGTTCGGCACGACCGACCCCAACGCGAAGGTCGTGAAGGAGAACGCCGACAAGCTGCTGTGGTCGCAGGCGGTCGACCTGCCGGAGACGTATGGCCAGAACAAGGTCGACCTGGGGAAGAAGGCCGACGCCTACAAGGACGTCACGAAGAACATCAAGGACAATCATCCCGAGACCTATGCCCTGTACCAGGGCAAGAACTGGCAGAACCGGCTGGGGGTCGCGTTCGGCGGGCTGTTCGCGGCGCTGATCGCCGGGCTGCTCATCCTGGTCATCGCGACGGCGCTGATCGTCGTGAAGATCGCGTTCCTGCTGCTCCTGGTGGCCGGGCCGATCTTCCTCGGGATCGGGATACATCCGGGCCTCGGACGGGTGATCGCCGTCCGATGGCTCGAACTGCTGCTGTCGATGCTGCTGAAACAGGCGGCGCTCATCGGCGTCCTGTCCCTGCTGTTGTGGGCGTACAGCCTGATCCTCGGCGAGACGCTGCCGTGGGGGCTGCAGATCCTCCTCATCGCGCTGGTGACGTTCGCGGCGTTCGTGTACCGCAAACCGTTCCAGCACCTGTTCTCCGCCGTCGGCTACTCGGCGGTCGGGTCGCGGGAGAAGAGCGAGGCCGAGCTCAACAAGTCGGTGGCCGAGGCGCGCCGGAGCACGATCGACCGGGTGCTTCCGGGAGCGAGCGCGTACCAGGCGCTGCGCCGGATCAAGGACGACCCGGCGCCGGCGGCGGCGGCCGCCGCGGGCGGCCCGGCCGGCATGGCGGTCGCCCTGGCCGGGTCCGACCGGGCGGCCGGCGCGGGCGAGGACCAGTCGCCCGAGGACGCGCCGGTGCTCGCGGCGAAACCGCGCGGGGCGGGCGCCGCCGCGGCGCGGCAGAACCGGTCCCGGCGCGGGGCTCCGCCGCTGAACCTGCCGTCGCGGCGCGGTGCGCTCGGCGACCGCCGCAAGGACGGCGATCCGGCCAAGGAGGGCATCATCGTCGGCGGTCCGAGGGACCGTGATAAGCCCGGTGATGCGGGCTCCGGCAAGGGCGCGTCCCGCCCGACGTCCTGGACGGGACGCGGCGGAACCGGTGGCGGAGGCGTCAGCGGCGGTGGCGGTGGCGGCGGAAACGGTGGCGGCAACGGCGGTTCCGGCGGCGGCAACGGCGGCGGTCAGTCGCGTCCCGCGCCGCCCGGACGGCGGCCTCCGCCGCTGTGGGGCCGGCGCGACTCGGAGGACGCCCCGCCGATCCCGTTCTGGCTGCGTCCACCGGAGCGTCCGTCCGGTAACTCGGAGCGGGACTGATGAACCTGAACGACCGGCGGCGCAAGCTGCTGTTCGCAGGGCTCGTCGTGGTGCTCGCCGCCGTCGGCATCTACCTGACGGTGGCCTCGCCCTCCCATGAGTCCGACGACGGGCCGCAGGCGCGGTCGTCCGCCACGGCCACGAACGCGCCGGGCCCGTCGTCCACGCCGTCCGGTATCCAGAGCGCCGTGAATCCGGGCGACTTCGACATCTACCGGCTGCTGCCGTTCTCCCGGCAGGAGTTCGCCACGGCCGCCGACATGGCGCAGCGGTTCGTCGCCGCCTACGGGACGTACCGCTACGACGAGACCCCCCAGGCCTACATGGGACGTTTCACCGGCCTGGCCACCGACGATCTCCAGCAGCGGCTCGGGCAGGACGCGGCGACGCCCGGGATCGTGGATCAGCGCAAGCGCGAGCAGACCGTCGCGCAGGGGTCGGCGTCGCTCGACCGGGTCCGCAACATCGAGGACAACTCGATCATCTTTCTGGTCACCGGCAGCCAGCAGCTCACCAAGGGCGGCACCAAGACCAGCGACACCAAGAAGTACGCGGTGACGGTGTCGCGGGACGGCGGCTCGCTGAAGGTGTACTCCTTCGAGCCCGCGGACGCTGGCCAGGCGGGTGACACGGGATGACCCCCCGGCGGCTGCTGCTGGCCGGCGCGCTCGGCGTCGCGGCGCTGCTGTTCGTCGGGCTGGCCTTCGTCCCGCTCATGTTCGGCGCGGGACAGTTCCTGTTCAGCGGCGGGGTCGGCGGCAACTGCGTCAACGTCTCCGAGGCGGGCGCGCAGCCCGCGGCGGCGAACGACGCGAAGGCCGTCCCGGTGACCTACCTGGCGCTGTACCAGGCGGCGGGCAAGAAGTACGGCATCCCGTGGAACGTGCTGGCCGGGATCGGGAAGGTCGAGACCGACCACGGCAGGTCGACGCAGCCCGGCGTCAGCAGCGGGGAGAACTACGCGGGCGCGGGCGGCCCGATGCAGTTCCTGGCCGCGACGTTCAAGGCGTTCGCGGTCGACGGGAACAAGGACGGCAAGAAGGACCGCTACGACCCGGCGGACGCGATCCCCTCGGCCGCCGCCTACCTCAAGCACAACGGCGCGCCCAGCCGGATGAAGACCGCGATCTTCCAGTACAACCACTCGTGGGACTACGTCGACCTCGTCCTGGACTGGGCGAAGCGCTATGTCGGCGGCGACTTCAAGATCGTCCAGGCGAACGGCATCGACTGCGCCGACAACGAACTGCCCGCCAACGTCGGCGAGCTGGTGAAGAAGATGATCGCCTTCGCGCTGGCGCAGCGCGGCAAGCCGTACGTGTTCGGCGCGAACGGGCCGGACGCGTGGGACTGCTCAAGCCTCGTCCAGGCCGCCTACCGGCAGGTCGGCCTGAACATCCCGCGCACGACGTTCGAACAGTGGCCGTTCGGCGTGAAGGTGGGCAAGGGCAAGGAGCAGCCCGGCGACCTGGTGTTCTTCAACTCGGGGCCGGGGACGGGCGCGGACAATCCCGGGCACGTCGGCATGGTCATCGGCAAGGGCAAGATGATCGTGGCGAGCTGCTCGTCGTGCGTGCCGGCGATCGGCGTGAAGTCCTACAAGCGGTCCGACTGGGTCGGCGTGACCCGCCCGCTCGCGCGCCCCGACTTCAAAAAGAAGGTCTCCGACCTGGCGGTGCAGCAGCCGGCCGACTGATCGGCGGGGTCAGCGGAAGCGGCGGTTGCCGACGATGAGCAGGATCTCGCGCAGCGCGTCGGCCGCGTGCCGGACGTCGTCCGGCGGCACCCGGGCCATGACCTCCTCGTGCGCCGTCCCCGAGGCGGCGAGGGCCTGCTCGGTGACGCGCAGCCCGTCCTCGGTCAGCTGGACGAACCGGCTGCGGGCGTCGCCGGCGTTGGCCTCGCGCTCCACGTAACCGGCCTTCTGCAGCCGCTGCAGGACGTTGCTCGTCCCGCCGGAGGTGAGGAACGCCGACCGGGTGAGCTCGCTCGGCCGCAGCCGGTACGGCTCGCCCTCCCGGCGCAGGACGGTCAGCACCTCGAACTCGGCGTAGGTGAGGCCGAGTTCGGCGAGCGGGCCGCGGAGCGCCTGCTGCACCAGCGCGGAGATGCGGCCGGCGCGCTTGCTGAGCTCCAGCATCGCGACGAGCGGCCCGGACAGCCCGTCCCGCCGCCAGGCCTCGGCCACGACGTCGATCTCGTCCCCGTCCACCTGCACACCCCGAGGGTACTCGCTCGACAGGTTGCTTTTCTAAAAGCTAACTCTTAAGCTTTCAGGCATGCCAACGACTCTGCTGCTCAGGAACGGCGTCGTCATCGACACCGTGCCCGCCCCCGCCGTGCGCGCGAACACCGACGTGCTCGTCGAGGACGGCCGCATCGCCGCGGTCGGTCCCGCCCTGGACGCTCCGGCGGGTGCCGAGGTGATCGACGCGACCGGGCACATCGTCATGCCGGGCTTCGTCGACACCCACCGGCACACCTGGCAGTCCGGGATCCGCGTCGTCCTCCCCGACAGCACGCTCCCCGCCTATCTCGACCGCGTGCTCGGCCAGCTGGCACCCCGGTACCGTCCGGACGACGTGTTCGCCGCGACGCTCGCCGGCTCGCTGGAGTGCCTCGACTCGGGCATCACGACGCTGGTCGACTGGTCCCACATCAACCTCACCCCCGCCCACACGGACGCGAACCTCGCCGCGCTGCGGACGTCCGCCATCAGGGCGGTGTACGGCCACTGCCACGGAGGCGACGGCGACCTCGCCGCCGAGACGCGCCGCGTCCACCGCGAGCACTTCGACACGCCCGCCGGGACGATCACCATGGCGGTGGCGGCGCTCGGCCCGGAGATCGCGGGCGAGGACCGCGCGCTGACCGAGTGGCGGACGGCCCGCGACCTCGGGCTGCCGGTCACCGTGCACATGGGCGGCCACGGGGCGCAGAGCGCCGCGCGCGGCCTGGCGTTCCTCGACCGCAACGGGCTGATGGACCACCCGACGACGTACGTGCACGCCAACTTCTACACGGGCGAGGCCTTCGAGCGGATCGCCGCCAGCGGCGGGACGGTGTCCGTGGCGCCCGCGATCGAGGCGGCGCTGAACATCGGCCTCGCCCCCACGGGACGGGCCCGCGCCGCCGGCATCCCGACCGCGCTCGGCGCCGACACGGTCGCCTCCGGTCCCGGCGACATGTTCGGCATCATGCGGGCGGCCTACGTGCTGGAGCGCGGACGTCCGGACGGCGCGGGCATGGGGTTCACCACCGCCGACGCGCTCCGCATGGCCACGATCGAGGGCGCCGAGGTGGCCGGGCTCGCGGACGTCACCGGCTCGCTGACCCCGGGCAAGCAGGCCGACCTCCTCGTCCTGCGCACCGACACGCTCGGCGTCGCCGCGGCCCACGACCCGATCGCGGCCGTGGTCCTCTCCGCGGACACGCGCAACGTCGACACCGTCCTGGTCGGCGGCCGAGTGGTCAAGCGCGGGGGAGTGCTCCAGGGCCAGGACGTCCCCTCCCTGCTGGCGTCCCTCACCGACGCCGCCGGGCACATCGCCGCCTGACCCGCGGAAAATGCGGCGGGGATCGTCGGCGGTGCGTGGCATGCTGAGCGACGTGGAGCCCGAGATAACCATCCGTGTCGCCGGCGAGCTGCTGATGTTCCTGCCCGCCGCCCGGCGGAAGCCGGTGCACCGGGTGAAGCACGACGGGACGTCCACGCTCGGGCATCTCGTCGAGTCGCTCGGCGTACCGCTGCCCGAGGCGGGCCCGATGACCATCGGCGGCGAGCCGGCCGGCCCCGCCACCCGGCCGGACGCCGGAGCCGAGGTGCACGTGTCGGCGGTTCCGCGCCCTCAACCCGTCCCGCTGGAGCCGGCCCAGGACGCGCCCCGCTTCCTGCTGGACGTCCACCTGGGCACGCTGGCGCGGCGGATGCGCCTCCTCGGCCTCGACACCGCCTACCACAACGACATGGACGACCCGGCGCTGGTCGTCCAGGCCAACGAGGAGCGCCGCGTCCTCCTCACCCAGGACCGCGGGCTCCTGCGCCGCCGCGCGCTGTGGTTCGGCGCCTACGTCCGCGGCTCCCGGCCGGACGACCAGCTCCGCGACCTGCTCGACCGCTTCGCGCCCGCCCTGAACCCCTGGACGCGGTGCACGGCCTGCAACGGCGAGCTGCTCCCGGTCGACAAGCAGGACGTCGAACGCCACCTGGAGGCGGGGACCCGCCGCAGCTACGACGTGTACGGCCGCTGCGCGGACTGCGGGCAGGTGTACTGGCGCGGCGCCCACGGCGACCACCTGGAGGAGATCGTCCGCGAGTCGGCGCGCCTGGTCGGCCGGCCGCGGACCTGACGAAGAGGAGCTGGTTGCGATCGATCTCGTTGTCGTAGGTGCGGCGATCATCTCGGACGGACGGCTGCTGAGCGCTCAGCGCGCCGAGCCGCCGCACATGGCGGGCGGCTGGGAACTGCCCGGCGGCAAGGTCGACCCTGGCGAGTCGGACGAGGACGCCCTCGTCCGCGAATGCCAGGAGGAACTCGCCATCAAGATCCGCCTGGGCCGCCGCATCGGCGGCGACTGGCGCCTGAGCGAACGCAGCCTCCTCCGAGTCTGGACCGCCGAGATAATCCAAGGCACCCCCGAACCTCTGGAGCACCTGGCCCTCCGCTGGCTGACCCCAAACGAGCTCTACGACGTCCCCTGGCTCCCCGGCGACCGCCCCGTAGTCGACATCCTCGCCGAACAGGGCCTCACCTGAACGAATACCTCAACCACCACCGCAACCCCGCAACGACCTGGGCCACCGCGATCGCGTCCGAAGGCAGGTTTCGAGCTTGCGAGAAACCTGATCGCGCAGCGAGCCGCTAGGCGAGCCGGAGCGATGCAGCGATCGCACGCGTTTTTCGACGATGGAGGGCCCCCAGGCCCGAAGGAGGAGAAAAAGCCATATACAAGGGCCCCCCGCCGCGCCGCGGGGGGCCCTTGTGTCTCAGGGGGAGTGGGTCAGGAGATGCGGTTCGCGCCCGCGAAGTCGGAGCGCTCGGACAGTTTGGAGATCTTCACCACATCGCCGGTCGACGGGGCGTGCAGGAACTTGCCGTCGCTGAGGTAGATGCCCATGTGGTGCAGGTTGCCGCCGAAGTAGACCAGGTCGCCGGAGCGCAGTTCGCTCCGGGAGACCTTCGTCCCCATGGAGAACAGGTCGCCGGTGTAGTGCGGCAGGCCGGACTTGCCGACCTGGGCGTAGGCCCAGACGACGAGGCCGGAGCAGTCGAAGCTGCTCGGCCCGGCGGCGGCCCACACGTACGGGGAGCCGAGCTTGCCGTAGGCCTTGCGGGCCATCTTGGCGGGCAGGCCCGAGCCCTTGATGGTGGCGGAGAGGCCGGTGTGCGGGTCGCGGGCGTGCGTGGTGGTGAGCTTGTCGAGGCGCTTCATCACCTCGGCGACCTTGGCCTTAGCCGCCCCGCGGGCCTTCTTGGCATCGTCCCAGGCCTTCTGGGTCTGCGCGGTCTTGGCCTTGGCGGAGTGCTGCGCGGCGTCGGCCTGGTCGATCTGCTTCTTCAGCGCCAGGACGGCGGTCGCCTGGTTCTGCGCGAGGTAGGCGCGGTCGGACAGCCCGTCCGGGGACGCACCGGCGCCGAAGAGCACGTCGGGGGCGCCGGACATGTAGTTCGCCGCGGCCAGCCGGCCGAGCTGCGCGCGGGCCGGCTCGGCCAGGGTGCGCAGCCGCTCGGCCTCCTTGGTGGCGGCCTGCTCGGCCTTCTTGGCCTTGCCCAGCTCGACGCGGGTCTTGTTGAACTTCTCGGTGAGGATCTCGGCCTCTTCGTTCAGCGCGTCCAGGCTCTTGCGCAGGCCCTTCTCCGTCGTCGGAGTGGGGCTGGGCGCCGACGGGGCGGCGGCCAGCCGGAACGGCTGCGCGGCGTGGGCGGCGACGGGCGCGGTGGCGCCGAGGCCGATCAGAAGCATGGCGGCTGCGGTGGCGGCGGGCGCGATGCGCCGCCGCCGGTGGGGATCCGGGGCCAAGCCGGCTCTCTCCTCTCCTCATGCGCCTACCGGGTTAGCTGACGGGTTCGGGCCAGGAGTCGCCCTACGACGTGTGTCGATTCACCCCAGGGGGTTGGGTCCCCGGTTCCCCCTCGAGCGGGGGATTCGGCGTTCCGGCCGCAGCCCCGGGGGGTGGGGCTCCGGACGACCGGATCTCGGGCAGATTACAAAGGATGCGCAAAGTTCGCCAATCGGGGCTGGTGTGCCGGGTGGTGCGAACGGCTCGTGATGGGTGGTACGCACGGCAAGTAGAATGGGTTCGTCGCGTGTCTGCGGCCACTTCCGAACTCTCACGCAAGGCGAACCCGCATGCCCATCTCCACGCGCGACGACCTCCGAAACGTCGCGATCGTCGCCCACGTCGACCATGGCAAGACGACGCTGGTCGACGCCATGCTCTGGCAGTCCGGGGCCTTCCGCGAGAACCAGGACGTCGACGACCGGGTGCTCGACTCCAACGACCTCGAGCGCGAGAAGGGGATCACCATTCTCGCCAAGAACACCGCCGTCCGGCACAACGGGCTGACGATCAACATCATCGACACGCCCGGGCACGCCGACTTCGGCGGGGAGGTCGAGCGCGGCCTGTCCATGGTGGACGGCGTCGTCCTGCTGGTGGACGCCAGCGAGGGCCCCCTCCCGCAGACCCGGTTCGTGCTGCGCAAGGCGCTCGGCGCGCGGCTGCCGGTGATCCTGGTCGTGAACAAGACCGACCGTCCCGACGCCCGCATCGCCGAGGTCGTGGACGAGACGTACGAGCTGTTCATGGACCTCGACGCCGACGAGGACCAGATCGACTTCCCGATCGTGTACGCGTCCGGCCGCGCCGGGCGGGCCTCGCTGAACCAGCCCGCCGACGCCGCCATGCCGGACTCGGCCGACCTGGAGCCGCTGTTCAAGGTCATCACCGAGACGATCCCGGCGCCGTCCTACGACCCGGACGCGCCGCTGCAGGCGCACGTGACGAACCTGGACGCCTCCAGCTACCTCGGCCGGATCGCACTGTGCCGGGTGCACGCCGGCACGATCAAGAAGGGCCAGCCGGTCACCTGGTGCCGGCACGACGGCAGCGTCGAGCGGGTGAAGATCACCGAACTGCTGATGACCGAGGCGCTCACCCGCAAGCCGGCCGAGGCGGCCGGGCCCGGCGACATCATCGCGATCGCCGGCATCCCCGACATCATGATCGGCGACACCATCGCCGACCCGGACGACCCGCGCCCGCTGCCGCTGATCACGGTGGACGAGCCGGCGATCTCCATGACGATCGGCACCAACACCGGGCCGATGGCGGGCCGCGAGAAGCGCACCAAGGTCACCGCCCGGATGGTCAAGGACCGGATCGACCGCGAGCTGGTCGGCAACGTGTCGATCAAGGTGCTGCCGACCGAGCGCCCGGACACGTGGGAGGTGCAGGGCCGCGGCGAGCTGGCCCTGGCGATCCTCGTCGAGAACATGCGCCGCGAGGGCTACGAGCTGACGGTCGGCAAGCCGCAGGTCGTCACCCGGGACGTCGACGGGAAGAAGCACGAGCCGGTCGAGCGGCTCACCGTCGACATCCCCGAGGAGCACCTCGGCGCCGTCACGCAGCTGATGGCGGTCCGCAAGGGCCGCATGGAGCACATGACGAACCACGGCACCGGCTGGGTCCGGATGGAGTTCCTGGTGCCGGCCCGCGGCCTGATCGGGTTCCGCACCGAGTTCATGACCGAGACGCGCGGCACCGGCATGGCGCACCACGTGTTCGAAAGCTACGAGCCCTGGTTCGGCGAGCTGCGGACCCGTCCGTCCGGGTCGCTCGTCGCCGACCGGTCCGGCGCCGCCACCGCGTACGCGATCACGAACCTGCAGGAGCGCGGCACGTTCTTCGTCGGGCCGACCACCGAGGTGTACGAGGGCATGATCGTCGGGGAGAACTCCCGTTCCGACGACATGGACGTCAACATCACCAAGGAGAAGAAGCTCACGAACATGCGCTCGTCCACCGGCGACGAGTTGGAGCGGCTCACCCCGCCCCGGCTCCTGTCGCTGGAGGAGGCGCTGGAGTTCTGCCGCGAGGACGAGTGCGTCGAGGTGACGCCGGCGAACGTCCGCATCCGCAAGGTCGTCCTGGACGCCAAGGAGCGCGAGCGCACCCGCGCCCGCACCAAGCGCGCGGGCTGACCCTGGCACGACGCTGACCCCACGAGACCAGGCGTTACGGCGGACCGACGTTCCGGCTGTCCGCGGCGGACCGAGCTTTCCGGCCGACCGAGCGCCGAAGGGGCGGGGGCCGTCCGGTACCGGGCGGCCCCCGTCGCGTTTTCAGGAGCGGCCCCGTGCTGGTCGCGGAAACGGCGGCGGCCCCGGGGATCCGATCCCCGGGGCCGCCGTTCGCCGTTCCGGCCGTCAGCTCAGCTGGACGGTGCCGGTCACGTCGGCGGCCAGGCGGAGCTGGTCGCCGTCGCGGATGGGGGCCTCCACACCGCGGGGGAGCCGTTCGCCGTTGACGAACGTCCCGTTGGTGGAGCCCTCGTCGCGCACCCACGCCGTCCCGGACGGGTCGAGCCACAGCGTCGAGTGGCGCCGCGACACGTTGTCGTACTGCGTGAACGTGGCCGCCACCGGAGACTGGCCGGCGTCCCGTCCGAGCACCAGGTGCTGCCCGACGGAGACCTTCAGCTCGCCCGTCGGGAACTGGATGCGCAGGACGGGTGTGCCGCCCTTCTGCGGCAGCGGGCGCAGGCACGAGTCGCACTGCGCGGCGCCCGGGTTGCTCAGCACCGCCTCGCAGTACGGGCACATGAACGCCGTGCTGTCGGACCTGGGCGGGCCCTGCTCGTGCGGCAGCAGCGTCGCCTCGCGGCCGTGCGGCGGCAGCGGAGGCTGGCCCCCGTGCTGCGGCTGGCCGTGCTGCGGCTGCCCATGCTGGGGTTGGCCGTGCTGGGGTTGGCCGTAGTCAGGCTGCGGCTGCCCGTAGTCCTGCTGGGGCTGGCCGTACTGCTGCTGCGGCGGCTGGCCGAACTGGTGGTCGCCCGGAGGGGGCTGTGGGGCACCGTACTGGTCCTGCGGCTGCTGCTGGAACTGGTCCTGCGGCGGTGGGAACTGCTGGTCCTGCTGCGGCGGATACTGCTGCTGCGGCGGGAACTGGTCCTGTGGCTGCTGCTGCTGGAAGGGTTCCGGTGCCTGCTGCTGCGGCGCTCCCCACGGGTCGGGAGCCTGCTGCTGCGGTTGCGGCATCCCCCACGGGTCCGCGGGCGGCTGCTGCTGCGGCTGGCCCCCGTGCTGGGGCTGGCCCTGCTGCGGCTGCCCGTAGTCCTGCTGGGGCTGTCCGTAGTCCTGCGGCGGCTGGCCGTACTGGGGCTGCGGCTGCCCGTGCTGGCCCTGCCCCTGCTGACCTTGTCCGTGCTGGTCGGCGGGAGGCGCCTGCGGCATGGGCTGCTGCCCCCACGGGTCGGGCGCCTGCTGCTGCGGCTGGCCCCACGGGTCCTGCGGCGGCTGAGGCGGCGCCTGCTGCTGGGGAGCCTGCTGCCCGTACGGGTCGTGCTGCGGCTGCCCGTACTGGGGCTGGCCGTGCTGCGGCTGCCCCTGCTGGGGAGCCCCGTACTGCTGGCCGCCCTGCGGGCCCGGCGGCTGGCCGTACCCCCCGGGGCCCTGCTGGGGCGCGCCGCCGCCGGCGCGCGCCAGGTTGGCCCCGCAGCTCATGCAGAGCAGATCGCCCGGCTGGAACGGCTCGTCACAGACCGGACAGTTCAAGGTCGCCATGACACATCCCCCGAGCGCACCCCGGCGCGGTCGAGCCTCGACGTGAGGTGCTCCATGTCACCCCTTCGCGGGATCCCGATGTAGTACACCCGCCTTCCCTCCGGCCCTTCGTCCACGGACACCTGTACTCGGGGCCCTGTTCCTTCTCCAGTCTTCCCGACGCCGGCCACCGCCCCGTACCGCTCACGTCCCAGCGGGGACAGCGGCACGACACGCTGGTTGGCCGACCCCCTCCAGAGTAGAGAGCCGTCCCCCGAGTGTCGCCCCCCCGGGTTCAGCCGGTCGACGTACGGCCCCGTGATCACGGCGTCACACATGTCCAGGATCTCGCGCGTCGTGCCGGTGCGCGAGAGCCGAGAGAAGACATATCCGCTATAGACCAATATGTCCAACGCAATCGTCTCACGGTCGAGGGCGTCCCGCCACGCGCGGATGCCGCGCAGCAGTGCCGCCAGCGCGGCCGGCTGCTGGAACGGCTCACCGCCCGAGATGGTCACCCCGTCGACCGGTTCCGGCAGGGACGCGAGCCATCCTAGGACCGTTTCGACCGGCACCGACCTGCCCGGGTCCGCCTCCCACGTGTCCCGCGACAGGCAGCCGCGGCAGTGCAGCGTACAGCCCTGCGTCCAGATGCCCGCCCGGGTGCCGGGGCCGAGTGTGGTCACCGGATAGTGCGCCTTGGCGAGCAGCAGCGAGGTCACTGGAGGTCCAGATGGACGATGCTGCCCTCGCGCCGGATCCCCGTCACGGTGACCTTCTCGTCAGGGACGAGCTCGCGGTCGAACAGCGCGCGCGCCAGCGGGTTGACGAAGTGCGACTCCAGGGCCATGCCGATGCCGCGGCCCCCCTTGTCCAGCTCGTCCGTGCACCACCCGCGGAGCGTCTTCAGCGCGTCCCCCTTCACCGACAGGACGAGCCGGTGCTCCTCGGTGACCCGCCGGCAGATGTTCGCGAACTGCAGATCGAAGATCTTGTGCGCGGCCTCGGCGGAGATGAAGTCGAACACCACGATGTTGTCGCCGAACCGGTTGAGCAGCTCCGGCCGGTTCAGCACCTCGGTGAAGTGGTCGGCGACGGCGCCCTTGATGCGCTGCTCGACCTCGTCGTAGGTCATCCCGGGTGTGATGTTCTGCACACGGTCCGGCGCCCCGAACGGGGACCCGTCCCTGGTCGTCAGGTCGCGGCCCGGCACGAACAGGCCGAGGTTCGAGGTGAAGATCAGGATCGACTCGGAGAAGTGCACGGTGTTGCCGCGCCCGTCGGTGAGCCGGCCGTCCTCCAGGATCTGCAGGAACTTGTCCAGGATCCGCGGGTGCGCCTTCTCGATCTCGTCGAAGAGCATCACCCGGAACGGGTCCTCGCGGACGGCGTTGGTCAGCTCGCCGCCCGCCTCGTGCCCCACGTACCCGGGCGGCGACCCGATCAGCCGGTCGCCGGACCCCTCGCCGGAGAACTCGCTCATGTCGAAGCGCAGGTAGGCGGACTCGTCGCCGAACACCAGCTCGGTGATCGCCTTCGCCAGCTCCGTCTTGCCGGTGCCGGTCGGGCCCGCGAAGAACAGCACACCGCGCGGCCGGCTGCCCGACTTGGTCGCCTGCGCGCCCGACAGCCCGAGCACCGCCCGCTTGAGGATGTCGAGCGTCTTGGTGACGGCCTGCGGCTGCCCGATCACCCGCTCCGGGACGCGCTTCTCCCCGTCCAGCACCCGGCGGCGCAGATGGCCGCGGCTCCACGGGTTGTCGAGCACGCCGAGCTTGTAGGTGCGGACCGCGTCCGGCAGGTCGGCGAGGTCGACGTTGCGCTCCTTCGCCAGCCGGGTCACCTCGATCATCGACTGCAGGGTCAGCCCGTCGGCCTGCTCGGCGAACGCGTCGCACGCCGCCGCGGCCGCCTCGTCCTCGGCCACGTCGCCGACGCCGAACGCGCGGGCCAGCAGCCGCGCCGTCTCCTGCCGGTCGCCGAGATGCGGCCGCGGGATCGTGATCTCGCGGATGTTCTCGTTGTCGGTCGTCAGCCACGGCGGCAGGTCGCCCGGCCGCTCCACCAGCCACACGATCGGGTTGTAGAGCGGCTTCGGCCGCGCCCCCGTCACCCGGACCGGGCGCGCGCTGCGCGACAGCTTCGCGCAGAACCGGAAGAAGTCGCGCTCCGCCGGCTCCAGGTCGGTCGGGGTGCGGGCGATCCGGGACGCCGAGTCGATCACGAACGCGGCGCGGACGTTCTCCTGCGGCCGGGCCACCGCGGCCAGCTGCCGGGTCAACCCCTCCAGCGACGGCTTGTCCTCCGGCTTGGTCTTGCCGAGCAGCGACTCGGCCGCCTGCGCCGCGTCGCCGCCGTCCGGATAGATCTGCAGGCCGTCCACCGGGTCGTAGACCGCCATGAAGGACGCGCCGCTGGAGCGCAGCGTCTCCCACAACAGGGCGCGCAGCGGCAGCAGCCCCGCCGTGCCGTCCGCCGACGGTGACAGGAAACTGTCGTACAGGTTGCCCGACAGGACGTACTGGGAGTGCACCGAGAGTGTCGCGTCCAGCTCCCGGATGAACGGCGGCCACCCCTGCAGCCGCCCCCCGAGCGTCGGCGAATCAATGCTCATGCGTGCTCCCTTGTGGGGGGGCGACCCCCCACACCCCCCGGTTCGCTCCGCTCATCTGCGCGCTCCACTCCGTCCCCGTAGCGCCCCCGCACCTTCACTTGTGACGTTCGCGGGAGCGTTCGCGTTGCCCGACACGGCCCCTAGTCTGCCGTGCGGAGGCCGAAACCGGCAGCTCACGCACGCCGGGCTCCAGCCGCCAGCCCACATCCGAGCGGATGCCCGCCGCCGCCAGCCGCTCCCGCGCGGACTCGAAGGCCGAGCACCACTCCTCCTCCCGCTCGACGTCCAGCCGCCGGTCGTCCTCGCTCTCGGCGGGACGCTCGCGCACCATGGACGCCCGCACGTGCGCGGCGTCGTCCACGCGCATCCGGACGCTGTGGTCGGGCCAGGCGCCCTTCGTCAGCGTCACCGAGCCGTCCTCGGCCGTCAACGTCTCGAACCCGGCCTGGACCTCGTACCCCAGGTCCTCGAACGCGGTCGTGATCGAGTCGAGGACGTACCGGCGCTCGGCCACGGCCTGCTCCGCGGCGTCCCGCTCGGCGGCGAGCCGCCGCTCCTCGTCGCGGCGGCCGCGGGTGCGGCGGTTGGCGTCCTGGATCCGCAGCCGCACCTCCTGCAGGACGCCCTCCGCCTCGGCCGCCGTGGCGGCGTCCGCGAGCAGCCGGGCCGCCTCGGCGACGGCCAGCCGCTCGGCCTCGGTCGCGTCGGGCAGCAGCCGCGCCATGATCCGTTCGAGGTGCTCGCGGACGTCATCCGCGCGCGGCGGCGGCGCCCCCTGCCCCGTGTCGGTCTCCAGCCCCTCGGCGGGGACGGCGAAGATCTGTGCGCTGACCTGGGCGGCGAGGTGCTCGGAGAGGTGCCGTTCGGCCTCGTCCAGGACCGCGTCCGTGGCGGCGCACCACGCGGTCAGTTCCGCGGCGGAGCGCTCGTCCAGGCCGATGGCCGCGGGCAGCGCGACGTCCGCGCCGAGCTTCGAGCGGGTCTCGGCGAGCGCGTCGATGCGCGCGTTGCGCTCCACGGCCTCCCGCAGCGCCCGCTCGTGCGTCTCGACCTCGGCGAGCGCCGCCGCCCGCGCCTCGGCCCGCCCGGCGGCGCGCGCGGCCAGCGCCTCCGCGCCGCGCCCGGCGAGGCCCGCGCCGGCCCCGGCCAGCCTCGCCACGCCGAGGCTGAGCACCACCGCGGCGTCCAGCGCGATGTCCGCGTCGATCCCGCTGCTCAAGGGGTTCCTCCGATCGACCGGGCCTGCCGCCACTGGTGCAGCCGCACGCCCGCCGCGACGGCGTGCGCGGCGGCCACGACGATGAGCGCGAGGGCCCACAGCACGCTCGCGACGGACGTCACCGCCGCGATCAGCAGGAGGAAGAGGAACATCGGCACCGCCGCGGCGACGAGCAGGCACCCGCAGCCGCGCCGCCCGGTCATCCGCGCCGCGCCCGACACCGTGTGGGACGCCGTCGACAGCCCGCGGCCGCTCGCGCCGAGGACGTTCGCGATCATCGCCCACGGCCCGTGGGGGAGATACTCGGTGCCCTGCGCGCGCGCCACCAACACCTCGGCGCCGCACTCCACCGCCCAGGCGACCAGGGACACGACGGCCAGCACGCCGAAGCCGGCGCCCGAGGTGGAGCTGTGCAGGCCGACCGACGCCGTCCCGTCGTCGTCGCCGCCGAACAGGGAACCGACGATCCAGCTTCCGAGGAGCCAGCAGAACAGCAGCGGCAGCGTCGCCGCGACGGCCTTCATCGTGGCCTTGTCGCGTCCCGCGAGGCGCTGCCGCTCACGGTCGGCGTGGTGCGTGCGCAGCGCATCGTCCCGCTGCCCGGCGGCGTGCCGCTCGCGCGTCCGCGACTCGCTCTCCGCCGCCGCCTCGGGCGCGGCCTGCGCGATCGCGAGCAGCCGGAGCGGATCGTCGCCCGCCCCGTCCGTCATCCAGGTGAACCACGGCACCGGCTCGGGGACCGACGCGCGCGCCCGCGCCGCGCCCTCGGCGATCAGCCGGTGCGTCTCGGCCGGCCGCGCCGCCAGCGCGAGCAGCGCGAGCAGGACGGCGGGCGGCTCCTCCACACCGGCGTCGGGCAGCCTCATGGCGAGACCCGGCGGCGTGGCGTTCTGCTCGCGCAGCCAGCGCGCCAGGTCGTTCCACGCCGACACGTGCGCGCGCCACTGGTCGTCGACCCTGGCCAGCTCCTCGCCGCCCTCGAAGTCGGCGAGCACATGCAGGACGCCGTGCTCCCACAGCGCCCGCCCGATGAGGCAGGCGGTGCGGTGGTCGGGATGGTGCTGGTCGCGCGCCAGGGCCGCGAGTCCGGGCAGGTCGCCCGCGGTGATCCGGCGGCCGAGGAAGTGCGGGGGCATCGACGGATCCAGCCACCGCACCAGGTGCGCGATCTTCACGTCGGGCGGCAGGTGCGTCGTGAGGCGGCCGTCGACGAGCGCGATGCGGCTGTCGTCCGGTATCTCCGCCAGCCACTCCCGCAGGCTCCGCCACGCCTCGCCGGTCTCGCCGCGTCCGAAGAAGTAGCGGGCGGCGTGGTCCCAGTTCTCGACGAGTGCGCGCGCCAGCTCCGCCCGGTCGGTGTAGCGGTGCCCCCTGAACGGCAGCCCGGGGCCGGATTCGGCGGGGACGGTGTCTTCGGCGACGTGCGGCGAACCGCCGTCCAGCCACTCCTGGACCTGCTCGCCGGTCCACCTCTTGCGAGGGTCGCGGGTCAGCAGGCCCTGGCACAGCAGCCGCAGCCTCGGCTCGGGGACGTCGTCCGCGCTCACCGGCCGCGTCGCGAGATGGTCGACCACGACGGTCTCGCTCAGCCCCTGGAACGGCGCCCGGCCCGTCGCCAGCTCCCGGACGATCATGCCAAGGGACCACCAGTCGCGCGCCGGCGACACCTGGCCGGACAGCGACTCCGGCGCCGCGTAGGCGAGCGTCCGCGACGACGAGGCGAACACGACGCTCTGGTCGAGGACCTTGCTCAGCCCGAAGTCGGCGATCGCGAGCCGCACCGGCTCCTTCCCCAGCACCAGAACGTTCTCGGGCTTGAGGTCCCGGTGGACGATGCCCGCCCGGTGCAGCGCCCCGAGACCGGCGGCGAGCTGCGCGGCGACCTCGCCGGCCGTCTCCCAGGGGAGCGGCCCTTCCTCCATCAGCGTCCGCAGATTGCCGTCCGGCGCGTAGGCCGCGACCTCGTAGTCGCGCCCGTCGGCGTGGCCCGTCTCCAGGAGGTGCAGCACGTTCGGCGCATCCAGTGCGGGCAGCTTCGCCCACACCTCCCGGTCGGCGCGGTACCCGCTGCGGAAGACCTTCACCACGTACTCGTCGCCCCGGTCGTCCCGCACCAGCAGCAGGTCGGACTCGGCACCCTGCACCGGCAGTTCGGCGACCACCGCGTACCGCTCGCCGAGCACGGCCGGCAGCCGCATCAGCGGACCGCCGGGAGCCTGCCCCTCCCGCCGCGTCCGCGCCGCCCCCCGCGGCC
>NZ_SMKY01000139.1 GCF_004349235.1 Actinomadura darangshiensis
GTCCAGCAGCGCCGCCACCGCGGGCGGGCGCGGACCCGCCGCCGCGACCGCGCTGATCCGGCGGCTGCCGACGCCCGCCACGGCGGGGGACGCGACGCCCGGCTCGGTGTGCAGGCCGAGCGCCAGCGCCGGCAGCGTCGTGACCGCCAGGCCCCGCGCGACCAGCCGCTGGATCGCGACATGGTCCTCGGTCGCGAACGCGATGGCGGGGGTGAACCCGGCCCGCTCGCACGCCCACCGCAGGTTGTCGCGGCACCGGGCGCAGCCCGACGCCCACGTCTCCCCGGCCAGGTCCGCCAGCCGGGGCCGCTCCGCCGCCGCGACCGGATGCGCCGCCGGGACCAGCAGCCGCAGCGGGTCCTCCCGCAGCACCACCTCGCGGAACCGGGAGTCCGGGTCGGGCGGCATGGACGCGTGCCGGAACACCACCGCGACGTCGGTGTCCCCGGCGCGCAGCAGCTCCAGCGCCTCCGGCGGCTCGGCGTCCACCAGCGTGACCGACACGCCCGGCGCGCGCTCGCGCAGCCGCGCCAGCGCGTCCGGCAGCAGCCCGCCGGCCGCCGTCGGGAACGCCGCCACCCGCACCCGCCCGGCGCGCAGCCCCGCGATCGCGGCGATCCGCTCCTCGGCGTCGCCCATCCGCGCCAGGACGTCCTCGACGTGCTCCACCAGGACCCGGCCCGCCTCGGTCAGCCGGACGCCGCGGCCGTGCCGCACCACCAGCGGCGTGCCGACCTCCGCCTCCAGCCGCGCGATGTGGTGCGACACCGCGGGCTGGGTGTAGGCGAGGGACCTGGCGGCGGCGGTCATCGAGCCGAGCCTGGCCACCTCGCGCAGGATCCGGCCCCGGTGCAGGTCCAGCATCCCCGCAAGGTATCAACCGCGCTGATGGGACACCAAGAAAACCGTACTTTGTGCTATGGGACCCTGGTGCCCGACCATCGGTGCATGAGGCTTTCCATCCAGGACGCGCAGCGCGAGTTCGGCGCCGGCGTCGCCTACCTCGACACCGCCACCTACGGGCTGCCGCCCCGCGCCGCGCACGAGGCGATGCTGGCGGCCGAGCGGGACCGGGCCGCCGGGCTGCTGGCCACCGCCGAACTGGACGAGGCGGTCACCCGCTCCCGCGAGGCGTTCGCGCGGCTGCTCGGCGTCCCCGCCGGCCGGGTCGCGTGCGGGCCGCAGGTGTCCTACTTCGCCGGGCTGGTCGCCGCGTCGCTGCCCGCCGGCACCGAGGTCCTGGTCGCCGACGGCGACTTCACCTCGCTGCTGTTCCCGTTCGCGGCGCGCCCGGACCTGGCCGTCCGGTCCGTCCCGCTGGAGCGGATCGCCGCCGAGGTCCGCCCCGGCACCGGCGTGGCCGCGGTGTCGGCGGTCCAGTCCGCCGACGGCCGCATCGCCCCCCTCGGCGACCTCGTCGAAGCCGCCCGCGCGCACGGCGCCCGGATCCTGCTGGACGCCACCCAGGCCGCCGGCTGGCTGCCCCTGCCCGCCGACCGCGTCGACTGGCTCGTCGCCGGCGGCTACAAGTGGCTCCTCGGCCCGCGCGGCACCTGCTTCCTCACCGGCACCCGCGAGGCGCTGGACGCGCTGCCCGCGATCGGCGCCGGCTGGTACGCCGGCGCCGACATCTGGGACTCCATCTACGGGCTGCCGCTCCGCCTGGCCGAGGACGCGCGCCGCCTCGACCTGTCCCCGGCCTGGCAGTGCTGGGTCGGGCACGCCCCCGCCCTGGAACTGCTGGAACGGGTCGGCGTCCAGGCGATCCACGACCACGACGTCGCGCTCGCGCGCCGGTTCAGCGCCCGGCTCGGCCTGCCGCCCGGCGACTCGGCGATCGTCTCGGTCCCCGTCGCCGAAGGCGCCGCCGGCCTGCTGCGCCGGGCCGGGGTGATCGCCACCGTCCGCGCCGGCCGGCTGCGCTGCGCGTTCCACCTCAGCACCACCGAGGCCGACGCCGACAAGGCCGCCGAACTGCTCGCCCCGCTCACGGGCCCGGACGCCGCCCGCGCCGGGTGAAGTTCTTACAAGGTTCGAACAAGGTGCCTTGACGGGCCATTTCGCGGCCTCCGGGCCGGGACTGGCGCCCTACGTTCGTCGGCATGAACGTACTGCTCACCGGGTCGGCCGGGTTCATCGGCTCGCACATCGCCGAGGCGCTGGCCGCCGCCGGGCACCGCGTCCGCGGCCTCGATCTGAGACCCGACGGCCTCGGCGGCCCGCCCGCCGACGTCCGCGACGCCGCCGAGGTCGCGCGGCGCCTGGACGGCGTCGACGCCGTCTGCCACCAGGCCGCCAAGGTCGGCCTCGGCGTCGAGGTCGCCGACCTGCCCGACTACACCTCCGCCAACGTGCAGGGCACCGCCGTGCTGCTGGCCGGGATGGCCCGCGCCGGCGTCGGCGTCCTGGTGCTGGCGTCCTCCATGGTCGTGTACGGGGAGGGCGCCTACGCCTGCGACGCCCACGGCCCCGTCCGCCCCAGGCCGCGCCCGGAGGACGCGCTGCGCGCCGGCCGGTTCGAGCCGGACTGCCCCGCCTGCGGGCGGCCGCTGTCGCCCGGCGCCGTCGGCGAGGACACCCCGCCCGGCCCCCGCAACGTCTACGCCGACACCAAACTCGCCCAGGAGCACCTGGCCGCCTCGTGGGCGCGCGCGACCGGCGGCTCCGTCGCGGCGCTGCGCTACCACAACGTGTACGGGCCGCGGATGCCCCGCGACACCCCCTATGCGGGCGTCGCCGCGATCTTCCGGTCCCGGCTGATGAACGGGGAGGCGCCGCTGGTGTTCGAGGACGGCGGGCAGCGCCGCGACTTCGTCCACGTCCGCGACGTCGCCCGCGCCAACGTGCTGGCGCTGGAGCGGGTCGCGGCCGGGCCGCCCGAGCCCGGCGGGCTGCGCGCCTACAACATCGCCAGCGGCGAGCCCCGCACCATCGGCGACATGGCCGGGGCGCTCGCCGGCGCGTTCGGCGGCCCGCGGCCCCGCGTCACCGGCGGCTACCGGCTCGGGGACGTCCGCCACATCGTCGCCCGCCCCGACCGCGCCCGCCGCGAGCTGGGCTTCTCCCCGTCGGTGCCGTTCGCCGACGGCATGGAGGAGTTCGCCCGGCGGCCCGTCACCAGTTCGTAAGGGTTGCCAGCCCGTCACCGAAAGTAGCGTTCGAACCGTGATCGATGTCGTTCTCCCCTGCCTCAACGAGGCCGAGGCGCTGCCCTGGGTGCTGACCCGGATGCCCGAAGGGTTCCGGCCCCTGGTGGTCGACAACGCCTCCACCGACGGATCCGCGCGCGTGGCCGCGGGCCACGGCGCCCGCGTCGTGCCGGCGCCCGACCGCGGCTTCGGCGCCGCCTGCCACGCCGGGATCCTGGCCGCCGAGACCGAGGTCGTGTGCGTGATGGACGCCGACGCCTCCCTCGACCCGGGCGAGCTGCCCGGGCTGGCCGCCGCGCTCGGCGACCTGGAATCGGGCGGGACGCCGGGGCTGGTGCTGGGGCGGCGCCGCCCGTCCGGGCCCGGCGCGTGGCCGCCGCACGCCCGCCTCGGCAACGCCGTCCTGGCCCGGTCCCTGAACCGGCGCGCCGGCACCCGGCTGCACGACCTCGGCCCGATGCGCGCCGCCCGCCGCGAGGGCCTCCTCGCCCTCGGCCTGGCCGACCGCCGGTTCGGCTACCCCCTGGAGATGGTGCTGCGCGCCGCCGCCGCCGGCTGGCGGATCGCCGAGACCGACGTCGCCTACCTGCCCCGCACCGGCACCTCCAAGGTCACCGGGACACTGGGCGGGACCGTCCGCGCCGTCCGCGACATGCGCCGCGTCCTGGCGGAGGTCGCGCCATGACCGCCGCCCCGGACACCGATGTGATCGTCATCGCCAAGGAGCCCGTGCCCGGCCGCGTCAAGACCCGGCTCACCTCCGCCTACACGCCCGCCGAGGCCGCCGCGCTCGCCGAGGCGTCCCTGCGCGACACCCTCGACGCCGTCGCCGCGGCACCCGCCGGCCGCCGGATCCTGGCGCTGGCCGGCACGCCCGGGCCGTGGCTGCCCGGCGGCTTCACCGTCATCGCCCAGCGCGGCGGCGGCCTGGACGAACGCCTCGCCGCCGCCTTCGACGACGCCTGGCGGGGCCGCCCCCTGCTGCTGATCGGCATGGACACCCCGCAGGTCACGCCCGCGCTCCTGCACCGCGCCGCCGGCGAGCTGGACCGCCGCGGCGCGGTGTTCGGCCCCGCCCGCGACGGCGGGTTCTGGCTGCTCGGACTGCGGCGCCCCGACCCGCGGCTGCTGCGCGGCGTCCCGATGTCGGCGCCCGACACCGGGGCGGTCGCGCTCGCGCGGCTGCGCGCCGCCGGGCTGGACGTCGCGACGCTGCCGGAGCTGACCGACGTCGACACCCCCGCCGACGCCGCCGCCGTCGCCGCCATCGCGCAGGGCGGGCGGTTCGCCGCCGCCCTGCGCGCCCTCGGCCCGCGGAACGTCCCGGCATGATCGGCGAACTGTACGAGGAGGCGCTGCAGGGCCGCGCCCCCGTCGAGATCGAGCACGCCGACGGCAGCCGCCGCCCGCTGCCCGTCCAGGACTGGCTGGCCGCCCGCGCCGGCGACGGCGGCCTGCTGGACCGCTGCGCCGGCGCCACCCTCGACGTCGGCTCCGGGCCCGGCCGGCTGACGGTCGCGCTCGCCCGCCGCGGCCTGCCCGTCCTCGGCATCGACGTGGCCCCCTACGCGGTCGCGCTGACCGTCGCCGCGGGCGGCCCGGCCCTGTGCCGGGACGTGTTCGGCCGCGTGCCCGGCACCGGGCGCTGGCGCACCGTCCTGCTCGCCGACGGCAACATCGGCATCGGCGGCGACCCCGCCGCGCTGCTGCGCCGCGTGCTGGCGCTGCTGGCGCCCGGCGGGCAGGTGCTGATGGAGGTCGAGCCGCCCGGCACCGGATCCCGCGTCGAACCGCTGCGACTGCGCTCGCCGCGCACGGTCGGCGAATGGTTCACCTGGGCGCACGTGTCCGCCGACGCCGCCGCCGGGCTCGCCGCCGGGTGCGCCGCGACCGTCACCGAGGTCTGGGAGGAGGCCGGCCGATGGTTCGTCGCCCTGCACTCCTGAGAGCACCACTCCTGAGAGCACCGCTCCTGAAGGCGCCTGAGGTGGTCACGACGATGCAGGGGCGGTTCACCAGCCGCCTGCACGACGAGCGGGTCGCGTCCTGGCTCGGCATCGCGCTCGGCGTCAGCATCCTGGTCTCGTTCGCGACCGGGCTCGTCAGCCACTTCATGCAGCAGCCCGCCGGCTGGATGCAGTGGCCGTCGCGGCCGGTGAACCTGTACCGGGTCACCCAGGGCGTGCACGTCATCGGCGGCGTGGCGACGGTGCCGCTGCTGCTGGCCAAGCTGTGGACGGTCTACCCGCGGCTGTGGCAGTGGCCGGCGGTCCGCTCGGTCCTGCACGCCGCGCAGCGGCTGCTGGTGTTCGTCCTGGTCGCCGCGGCCCTGTTCCAGTTCGTCACCGGCGTGCTGAACATCGCCTACTGGTACGCGTTCCGGTTCTTCTTCACCACCGCGCACTACTGGACGGCCTACATCCTCGTCGGCGCGCTCCTCATCCACGTCTCCGACCAGTGGGCCAAGGCCCGCCGCACCGTGATGACCCGCCCGCAGGACGCGGTGGGGCGCCGCGGCTTCCTGCTCACCGTCGCCGCCGCGAGCGGTGCCGTCGCCCTCACCACGGCGGGGGAGGCCGTCACCCCGCTGGCGCGGCTCGCGGTCCTGGCGCCGCGCCGCCCCGGCACCGGCCCGCAGGACGTCCCGGTCAACAAGTCGGCCGCCGCGACCGGCGTCACCGCGACGGCCCGCGACCCCGCCTGGCGGCTCACCGTCACCGGCCGCGTCTCCCGCGAGGTCACCCTGTCCCTGGCCGACCTGCACGCGCTGCCGCAGCACACCGCGCGGCTGCCCATCTCCTGCGTCGAGGGCTGGAGCGTCGAGGCGGCCTGGCGGGGCGTGCGGCTGCGGGACGTCCTGCGCCTCGCCGGCGTCGCCGGCGACGCGACGGTACGGGTGGAGTCGCTGGAACGCTACGGCCTCTACCGCTCCTCCGAGGTCGACCCCCCGCACTGGCGCGACCCCCTGACGCTCCTGGCCCTCGGCATGAACGGCGCACCCCTCGCCCTCGACCACGGCTACCCCTGCCGCCTCATCGCACCGAACCGGCCCGGCGTCATGCAGACCAAATGGGTGCACCGGCTGGTGGTCGCGTGAAGACCCGGATCCTGGCGTACGCGGCGGGCCTGGCGCTCATCGCCTACGGGCTGCGCGGAATCGTCACCGGCGTCCCCGCGGTGGAGTGGGCGAAGTGGTTCGCGGGGGCGGCGATCCTGCACGACGGCGTGCTGGTCCCGGCGGTGCTGGCGGCGGGACTGGCCACCGGGTTCCTGCCCGCCCGGCACCGCCGCCTCGTACGGGGCGCGCTCGTCGTCGCCGCGTGCGTCACCGCGGTCGCGCTCCCGCTCGTGCTGAGCACCGGGCGCCGCCCCGACGAGCCGTCCCGCCTGCCGCTGCCCTACGACCGCAACCTGGCGATCGTGCTCGGCGCCATCGCCGCCCTGACCGCCTGCGCCGCGACGGCCCGCGCCGTCATCGCCCGCAGGAGGGGCCGGGACGGCGGAGCGACGCGCGCCACCGTCCGATCACCGGGGAAGGAGCCGGGCCGATGACCCTGACCGACATCCGCGGGCGCCTGGCGGTGGCGCCGCCCCGGACGCGGCGGTGGCCCGGGTGGGTCGCCGTGGGCGTGTGGGCGGCCGGGATCGCGGCGGCGTTCGCGGTGGGCTGGTACCTGCGGCGCGCCGGGCTGGCGACCGAGGACCGGCTGCCCCCGCTGCACGCGCGGGCGCGGGGGCGGCCCCTGACCTGGGAGCTGCTGCCGGCGGCGGCGTACGCGGCGGCGGCCGTCGCGGCGCTTCCCGTGCTCGCGGCCCGGCTGGCGTGGCGGGCGCTCCCGCCGGCCGTGTGGGCCCTTGCCGCCGGGTGGGCGGTGACGCTCGCGGTCTCCGGCGGATGGGACGCGCTCGCCGCGCCGCTGAACGCGCCGACCGAGTACCCGGCCGGCCTGGCGCAGCTGCGTCCGGGCGTCCTGGAGTGGCTGCGGACGTTCACCGAGCGGCTCGGCGGCTACACCACGCACGTGCGGGGGCATCCGCCGCTGCCGATGCTGCTGCTGTGGGCGCTGGAGAAGGCCGGGCTCGGCGGCACCGGGTGGGCGGCGGCGTTCATCATCGCGGCCGGGACGTCGTCGGCCGCCGCGATCACGATCACCGTGCGGTGCGCCGCGGGGGAGCGGACCGCGCGGGCCGCGGCGCCGTTCCTGGTGCTGGCGCCGCTCGCGCTGTGGGTGGCGACGTCGATGGACGCGGTCTTCCTGGCCGTGGGCGCGTGGGGCACCGCGCTGCTCGCCCTGGCCGCCCGCCGCAGGGGCGCACTGGCGTTCGCGTCCGGGGGCGGGCTCCTGCTCGGCTGCCTGCCGTACCTCAGCTACGGGCTGCTGCCGCTGTTCGCGGTGCCCCTGGCGGTGCTGCTGCTCACCCGTCCCCGGGCGCGCGTCCTGGCGGCCGCGGGGGCCGGGCTGGCGGTGGTTCCGGCGGCGCTGACGCTGCTGGGGTTCTGGTGGCCGGACGGCGTCCGCGCCACCCTGGACACCTACCTGATCAGCCGCGGGTCGGCGCAGCGCTCCTACGGCTACTTCGTGTTCGCGAACCTGGCGGTCCTCGGGCTGCTGACCGGCCCGGCGGTCGCGCACGCGCTGCCCCGCACGCTGGCGGCGCTGTGGCGCGCCGCCCGGTCGCGGACCGTCCCGCCGGCGGCGGCGGCCGCGGCGCTCGCGGGCGCGGGCCTGCTGGCCGTGCTCGTCCTGGACGCCTCCGGCGTCACCAAGGGCGAGGTCGAGCGGATCTGGGTGCCCTTCGCCGCCTGGATCACGGTCGCCGCCGCGCCGCACCACCACCGTCCGAGGGCGTGGCTGGCGGCACAGGCGGCGACCGCGGTCGCCGTCCAGGCCCTCGTGCTGTCCCCCTGGTGAGCGCGGCCCTGGCGAGCGCGGCCCTGGTGAGCGTGCCCGTGGCGAGGGGGCCGGTCATGTTTCGGCGGGCGTCGAAACGATTCCGGGTTAGCGTCGCCGCCATGAGCGACGCGGAGTTGAGGGAACGGCTGGCCGCACGGTTCCGGGAGGTCAACGGCGACCATCCGATGACGGCCGCCGACGACGCCTACGCGGCCGCATGGTTCACCGGCCTGGAGGAGGTGTGCCGCGCCGCCGGGCGCGACGCCGGCGGCGTGCGGCGGCTGATGCTGGACGGCAGGCTGCCCCTGCCCGCCTACCTGCGCTCCGACGGCACGGAGATGGTGCCCTCCGACCTGTTCGACCTCGCCGGCCGGGCAGGGGGCGTCGACAGGCTCCGCGAATGGTTCGTCTCGCACTGGGACGACACGGGCGCCGGGCAGGCGGAGTGGGCCGCCTACCTCAGCGGCCAGTACGTGTGCCTGCGCACCGTCTCACCCCATACGATCCGGTACAAGGACGCGCTGGTCGCCGCGATCGAGGCGGCACCGGCCGAACCCGACGCCGGGACGCGGGCCTGGACGCACCGGCTGCACGCCCTGATCGACGAACTGGACGCCCTGGAACCGCCGTTCACCGCCTACGACCGGCTGCGCTTCGGCGGGCCCGTCTCCCGCGACACCTGCATCGACGCCATGCGGGCCCGCTACCCCCGCGCCGCCTAGCCCGTCCTGGATCCGGCCCTGCGGGTCCGGCGCCGTCCCGGGTCCGGGGCCGTCACCAGGGGACGGGGCCGTCGTCGTGGAAGAACCCGCCGGTCGGGCCGCCGGGGTCCAGGGTGGCGAGCCGGACGGCGATGGCGGCGCCCTGACCGGCGGTGCGGTCGGTCTTCCGGCCGGTGGCGCGGGTGAAGTCCAGGGTGAAGTCGGTCGCGCATGCGCCGGGCGCGGCGGCATTGACCAGGATCGGGGTGTCCCGCAGCCGCTTGGCGTACTGGATCGTCAGCATGTTCAGCGCCGCCTTGGAGGCCGGGTAGGCGGCCGACGCCTCGGTGTTCCAGAAGTAGTGGGCGGGGTCGGTCATCGCGGCCATGGACGAGGTGCCGCTGGACATGTTCACGATCCGCCCGGCCGGCGACTCGCGCAGCAGCGGCAGCATCGCGTTGGTCACCCTCATCACGCCGAAGAGGTTGGTGTCGAACACGCGCTGCACGACGTCCATGTCGGCCTCGTCGGGGAAGTGCAGCGCGCCGCCGGAGATGCCGGCGTTGTTGACCAGCACGTCCAGGCGCCCCGGGGACGCCCCGATCGCGCGGGCCGCGGCCTCGACCGTGGCGGGGTCGGTGACGTCGATGACGACGGCGCGCGCGTCGTGGCCGGCGTCGCGCAGCGCGGCGGCCGCCTTCTCGCCCAGGCCCGGGTCGCGGGCGCCGATCAGGACGGTCATGCCCTGCTCGGCGAGCCCTTCGGCGACGGCGTATCCGATGCCCTTGTTGGCCCCGGTCACCAGGGCCGTCGTGGTGGTGTCCGTTGTCGTGGTGTCCATGCCTTTCACTCCACCACCGGCGATGCCGCGGGTTCCAACACCGATCCGGCCGCGATCGATACCCTGGGGGTATGGATGTGGTGGAAACGCGTGAGCTGGGCTACTTCCTGGCGGTCGCGCGGGAACTGCACTTCGGCCGGGCGGCCGAGAGCCTCGGCATCGCCCAGCCGCCGCTGTCGCGGGCGATCAGCCGGCTGGAGCGGCGCCTCGGCGTGACGCTGCTGGAGCGCACCAGCCGCCGGGTGACGCTCACCCCCGCCGGGGAGACGCTGCTGGCCGAGGGCGGCGCCGCGCTGGAAGCGGTCGCGGCGGCGGTCCGCCGCACCCGCCGGGCCGGGGACGCCGGGCCCCGGCTCGTCCTGGCGATGAAGCCCGGCGGTGACGGCGGCGGGCTGCTCCCGGCGATGCTGGCCGCCTACGAACGCGAGCCCGGCGCGCTGCCGGTTGAGATGCTCCTCGGATACGGGGCCGACCGCGCGCTGCGGGAGGGCCGCGCCGACGCCGCCCTGCTTTACACGCCGCGGCAGGACGTCACCGGCCTGGCCACCGAGGAACTGCTGCGCGAGCCGCAGGTCGCCGTCCTGCCGCGCGGCCACCGGCTGGCGGGCCGCGCCGAGGTGTCGATGGCGGACCTGGACGGCGAGGCCCTGCCCCGCGCCCCCTACGGGCGCGCCGGGCCCGACGGCCTGCAGATCAGCGACGGCGGGCAGCTGATGCAGCTCATCGCGCTCGGCCGGGCGGTGGCGATCCTGCCCGCGTCCATGCGGGGACTGCTGCGCGAGGACCTGACGGCGGTGCCGGTCCGCGACGCCGACCCGACCACGCTGGTGCTGGCGTGGCCGGAGACGTCCCGGTCCCGGGCGCTGGCGGCGTTCGTGCGGTCCACCACCACCGTCGCCGCCGACTTCACCGCCTCCCACCTGCGCTGATACACCGGCGAAAGAAATCTCGAAGAAAAATCCGGCGGAATGTCGATCCTGCGGCCGGCCGTGCGACGCGTCAGCGCAAGGCCGATGAGACACCCCACGTGAGACACCGCACGGAAGGACCACCGACATGAGCACCCGGACCCTCGCCAACGCCCAGAACACCAACGCCCAGAACACCAACGCCCAGAACACCGCCGCCCAGAACACCGCTTCCTGGAACACCGAGGCGGGCGGCCGCCGCACGCTGCGCAAGGTGCTGTGGGGCGCGCAGATCTTCATCGCGGTGTTCCTGTTCGCCGGCTCGGCGCTGCCGAAGTTCGCCGGGCAGGCCGACGCCGTGAAGACCTTCACCGAGATCGGCTGGGGCCAGTGGTTCCGGTACGTGACCGGGACCGTCGAGGCGGCCGGCGCGATCGGGCTGGTGATCCCGCGGCTGGCCGGGCTCGCCGCCACCGGGCTGATCGGCCTGATGGCGGGCGCCGCCCTCACCCAGCTGCTGGTGCTGGAGCCCGCGTGGGCGCTGATGCCCGTCGCGCTCGCGTTCGTGTTCGCCGCGGTCGCCCGGGACCGCCGCGCCGAGACCCGCGCGGTGCTGCGCTCCCTGAAGGGCGTCCGGAAGCGCTGACGAAGCCGCTCCGTACTGCGGGCGACCCGAACGGCGGGCGACCCGGTGGCCAACCCGGCCCCGGGCCGTCCGCCGTCCGCGTGGTTCAGCCGTCGCCGGGCAGCAGGGCGCGGAGTTCGGCGGTGAGGGCGTCGGCCTCCTCGGGGCGGCCGTGGTAGGCGGCCGGGGTGTTCTGGAACAGCGCGACCCTCCATTCGCCCATGAGCTGCGACGCGGTGAGGGTCTGCACGGAGTTGGCGGCCGGGTCGAGGTCGGCGGAGCCGGGCGGGACCATCCCGGCGACGGCGCGCAGGACGGCGGCGCCGGGCCCGATCAGCCGGACGTCGCGGACCCGGGCGACGTAACGGGCGGTCGGGTGGCCGGCGAAGATCTCGTCGAGCTGCGCGGCGATCCGCTCGCGGCCGGAGTGCAGGGTGCCGTCGAACCCGATCGTCTCGCCGTCGTCGCGGAACGGCGCGGCGAACGCGGCGCCGTCGCGGGCGTTCCAGCCGTCCAGGATCCGCCGGTACAGGGCGCGGACGGCGTCCAGGGCGCCGAGCCGCCCGGCGTAGCGGTCGTGGTGGACCTGCCAGCGGCCGGTGGTCCAGTTCGGCCAGTCGACGCGGGCGCCGTCGAGTGCCTCGGCGAGGTAGTCCAGGTGCAGGTGCCATCCGGCGAGGGTCTGGACGAGGTACTCGCCGGGGAGCCGGACGTCGCTGGTGAACACCAGGTGCGTCCCTTCGGGGGCGGGGGACAGCTCCCAGCGCAGCCGGCCGTGGACGTCGGAGTCCAGTTCCAGCAGCCGCGGCGGGTCGAACGCGGTGACGGTGCCGCGCGCGGTGGTCTCCTCGGCGGCGTCGCCGGCGTTGAGCCAGCGGAGCTCGAACTTGCCGCCCGCGGCGGGTTCCAGGACGGCCTCGGCGAGCCACGCCGACAGCTCGGCGGGGTCGGTGAGGGCCTTCCAGACCCGTTCGGGCGGGTGGCGCAGGCGCCGTTCGAAGCGCAGCAGGGTGCGCCCGCCCCGGTGGGTGGCCGTGCCGTCGGGGTGCTGCTCGCCGCCGTTCATCTCGCCCTGCCTCTCGTCGGTCGCGGTCGCCCTCCGAACATAACCCCAACCGCATATAACTCACAAGGCATGTAGAGTGAAAGGGTCAGGGCGGCGGCCAGGTGACGAGGGCATGCCCCCAGGTCAGGCCCGCGCCGAAGCCGGCGAGCAGGACCAGGTCGCCGGCCTCGATCCGGTGCGTCCGGACGGCCCGGTCGAGGGCGTAGGGGATGCTGGCGGCGCCGATGTTGCCGACGTCGTGCCCGACGATGGCCAGCTGGCCCGGTTCCAGCCCGGCGCTGCCCGCCAGCGCGGCGACCAGCTTCGGGTTGGGCTGGTGCGGGACGACCAGGGCCAGGTCGGCGGGCTTGACCCCGGCGGCCTCGGTGGCCTCGCCCACCAGCCGCGGGAAGACCGCGGCGATGAAGTCGCGGACGGCGCGGCCGTCCATGTGGATGGTGTGGCCGAGCCCGGCGAGCGTGTCGGCGCTGGCCGGCAGCCGGCTGCCGCCGGCCGGGATCAGCACGTCGTCCACGCCGGAGCCGTCCGAGCCGAGGGTGACCGGCCCGATCCCGTACTCCGCCGGCGCGGGGCCGACCACCACCGCGGCGGCGCCGTCCCCGAACAGCGCGGCGGTGGCGCGGTCGGCCCGGTTGAGGAACCGCGAGTACACCTCGACGCCGACGACCAGCGCGTATGGGGCGGAGCCGCGCTGGGTGGCCAGCCAGCCGATCGCGGTCTGCAGCCCGAAGACGAACCCGGAGCAGGCCGCGGAGATGTCGAACGCGGCGGCCCGGCCGGCGCCGAGCACGGCCTGCACGCGGCAGGCGGTGGAGGGGGCGATCACGTCGGGCGTGGAGGTGCCGACGACGAGGAGCCCGATGTCGGCGGCGTCCAGCCCGGCGGCCCGCAGCGCCCGGTCCGCGGCGGCCGCGGCCAGGTCGGAGGCGGCCTCGCCGGGCGCGGCCACGTAGCGGCGCAGGATTCCGGTGCGCTGCTCGATCCAGGACGGGTCCAGCCCCAGCGCGCGGGACAGGTCGTCGCTGCGCACGCACTCGCGGGGCAGGTGGGCGCCGGTTCCGCGGATGGCCCACCCCGTCCCGCCGCCTCCCGGGGCCCGGCCTTGCGAAGGACGTGCCCGCTCGTGTGCGTCCGGTCCTGCCACACCTGGTCCTGTCATGCGCGCGCTTCCCTCTTCTCACTGCACCGGCGGTTGTCAGTCCCCTCCCATGAGTGAATAATCCCATTTCAGGCTTTTTGTTCTATATCAAATCGCTCACGGCTTTTATCCGAATAGAAAAGAGAGCCTTCCTTCCAGGTAAGGAGACCCCGCGTGTCGTCCCCACGATTGCGTCCTGCCGAGGAGCTCAAACCCGACGACGTCTGCGCCTTCCTGTTCCCCGGCACCGGCTCGGCGGGGGTGCCCGACCTGCCCGGGCTCGCCGCCGCAGGCCCGGCCGCCGCCCGCGCCGTCGCCGACGTCCTGGACGCCGTCCAGGAGGGCCTGCCGCGCACCGGATGGCCGTCGATGCGCGCGATCCTGCTGGCGGACCCGGCCGGCTACCGGGCCGCGGCCCGCACACCCGGCGTCGCCCAGCTCGCCTCCTACACCGCCTCCGTCGCCGTCGACCGCGCGCTGCGCGCCGGCGGCGTCCACCCCGGCCACGCGGTCGGGCAGAGCTTCGGGGAGATCGCCGCGCTGGTGTGCGCGGGCGCGTTCTCGATCGCCGACGGCGCCCGCATGGCCACCGCCGCCGTCGAGGTCCTGGCCCGGCGCGGCACGGGCGGCGGCATGGGCCTGCTGGAGGCGGACGAGGACGGCACCCGCGCGTGCATCGACGCCGCCGGCGCCCCCCAGGTCGTCGTCGCCTGCCTCAACGCCCCGCAGGTCACCGTCGTGTCCGGCCCCGACGGGCCGCTGGACGCCGTCCTGGACACCGCGCGCGGCCGCGGGGTGAACTCCGTGCGGCTCGCCGTCCCCTACCTGTCCCACCATCCGGCGATGGCCGGCGCCGACGACGAGTGGTACGCCATGATCCGCGGCTTCCCGCAGCGCCCGCTGGAGGTGCCGGTGCACTCGCCGGTCCGCGGCCGCGCCTACCGCGACGGCGACGACCTGCACCGCGCCATGGCCGACTGCATCGTCAAGCCCGTCCGGCTGCCGGACACGCTGCGCGCCGTCCACGCGGCGGGCGCGACCGTGTTCACCGAGGCCGGCGCCGGCAACGCGCTGTGCCAGTGCGCGCGGCTGGCCGTCCCGGGCGCGCGGACCATGGCGCCGCTGCGCGACCGGCCCCGGCACGGCCTGACCGGCAAGGCCGCCTCCGGCGTCGCCCCCGCCCGCGACGAGAGGGACCGATCATGAGCGCCGCGGACGAACTGCTCGGCTTCGTGCGGGGCACGGCCCTGGACGCCAAGGCCCGGGACAGGCTGGAGGAGGCCGTCCCGGACGAGTTCTTCACCGTCCCCGGCGGGCTCACCGCCCCGCGGCGGCACGCCCTCACCTACGCGCGCCTGCGCCGCGCCGGGCTCGCCGCCCCGCCCGCCCGCGAGCTGCTGGACGACCCGCCGGCGCTGTGCGCGCTGCTGGACCGCGCCGCGATCGCCGACCCGCCGCTGTTCCACCTCATGCTGCTGCACTACACCCTCGCGCTCGGCCCGGTGCTGCGGTTCGGCGCCGGGCCGGACGCGGCGGACCCGGTCCGCGACGCACTGGAGTCGATGGACTCGTTCGGCACCCTGCTGATGACCGAGGTGGGGCGCAGCAACAGCCACCTGTCGCCCCGCACCACCGCCCGCCACGACCCCGCGACAGGCGGGTTCGTGCTGAGCACCCCCGACGCGCAGGCCGCCAAGTTCCCCACCAACACCGCCCACCCGGAGCTGCCCAAGACCGCCGCCGTGTACGCCACCCTCGTCCACGGCGGCGAGGAACGCGGCGTGTTCGTGTTCGCGGTGCCGCTGCGCGGCCCCGGCGGCGCCGTCCCGCCCGGCGTGCGGATCGTGCCCGCACCGGAGACGACCGGCCTGCAGATCGACTACGCCGCCGTCCTGCTGGACGGCGTGCACGTCCCCTACCGGGCGTGGCTGCGCGACGGCGCCGCCATCGAGGACGGGACGTTCCGCGACCCGGCCGGGACGCCGGGGGAGCGGCTGACCCGCTCGATGGGCATCGCGCCGCCGGTGTGGCGGGCCGTCGTGTCCGCCTCGGCCGCCGTCACCCGCGCCTCCGCCGCGATGCTGCTGGCCCACTCGGCGGGCCGCACCACCCTCGGCCGGCTCGCGCCGCGGCGCCCGCTGACCGACTACCGCAACCAGCAGGAGGCCGTCCTCGGCGCGCTCGCCTCCGGCTACGCCCTCACCGCCGTCGCCGCGCACGCCACCGCCCCCCGCCCCGCCGCCGCGGCGGCCGGGCCCGGGCCCGCGACCGCGTGGGCGCCCTGGTCGGCGGTCGACCGCGACCTGGCACTGCTGAAGGCCGCCGCGACCGTCCAGGCGCAGGAGACGGTGTCGGCCTGCCGCGTGCACAGCGGCGCGCCCGGGTTCGCCGCCGCCGAGCGCCTCAACGCCTACCGGGGCCTCACCCACGCCTACCAGAACGCCGGCGGCGACAACGAGCTGATCCTCTACGACACCGCCCGCGCCATGGCCGACCTGGACCGCTACGAACCGCCCGAACCGGGGGCCGGGCCGCCCGACGGCGGCGACCTGCACTCCCCGCGGGTGTGGCTGTTCCTGGCCCGCGACACCGAGCGCCGGATGCGCGACCGGCTCGCCGCCGCCGTGGCCGCGGCACTGGGCGCCGGCGAGGACGCGTTCACCGCCTGGAACGGCAACCTCGTGCTGGCCGCGCGGACCGCGACGGCCTGCGCCGACCGGATCGTCCTTGAGATCCTCGCCGCCGCCGCGGACACCGGGCCCCCCGCGCTCGGGCCCGTCCTGCGGCTGCACGCCCTGAACCGGCTGGAGCACCGCGCCGCCGACCTGCTCAACGAGGGGGTGGCCCCGCCCGGCATGCTGGACGAGCTGTGGGCGGCGCGGCGCCGCACCTGCGACGGGCTGGCGCCGGCCGCGGCGGACCTGGCGGCCGGCCTCGGCGTGCCCGCCCCGGTGACCGCCCCCACCGCGTTCCTGTTCTGAAACGGCACGCCACGCCGCATTTTCGCCAAGGATGCGGGGGAACCCGCGCGAGGTGGCTACCGTTCTCGTAAGACAGACCGCACGCGGGTGGGATCATCCGCTGGCCGATACGGAGGTAGACACAGTGGGAGTCAGTCTGAGCAAGGGCGGCAACGTCTCGCTGACCAAGGAGGCCCCCGGACTGACCGCCGTCGTGGTTGGCCTGGGCTGGGACGTGCGGACCACGACCGGAACCGACTTCGACCTGGACGCCAGCGCCCTGCTGTGCTCGGCGGAGAACAAGGTCCTGTCGGACCAGCACTTCGTGTTCTTCAACAACCTCAAGAGCCCCGACGGCTCGGTCGAGCACACCGGCGACAACCTCACCGGTGAGGGCGAAGGCGACGACGAGGCCATCAAGGTGAGCCTCAGCACGGTCCCGGCCGAGATCACCAAGATCGTGTTCCCGGTGTCGATCTACGACGCCGACAGCCGGCAGCAGAGCTTCGGGCAGGTCCGCAACGCCTTCATCCGGGTGGTGAACCAGGCCGACAACAGCGAGATCGCGCGCTACGACCTGTCGGAGGACGCCTCGACCGAGACCGCCATGGTGTTCGGCGAGCTGTACCGCAACGGCGAGGAGTGGAAGTTCCGCGCCGTGGGCCAGGGGTACGCCTCGGGCCTGTCGGGCATCGCGTCCGACTTCGGGGTGAACGTCTGAGCGACCGCGAGTGACGGCACGCGCATGTGACGGCACGCGCAAACGGCGGGGCGCCTCCGGTTCCGGGGGCGCCCCGCCGCGCGTCCGCTAGGCGGCGGGGACGACGGCGAGGGCCTCGATCTCGACGAGGAGGTCGTCGCGGACCAGCCGCGACACCTCCACCAGCGACGCGGCGGGGGAGAACCCCGCGGGCACGAAATCGGCCCGCACCGCCCGCACCACGCCGACGCCCGAGGCGTCCCGCAGGAAGTACCCGAGCCGCACGACGTGCTCCCAGCCGGCCCCGGCGGCGGCGAGCGCGGCCTCCAGGTTCGCGAACACCTGCCGGGTCTGCGCCTCCAGGTCGCCGGCGCCGACCAGGTTCCCCTCGCCGTCCAGGGCGATCTGCCCGCTGAGCACCACCAGGCGGCCGGGGACGTCGACGGACACGGCATGGCTGTAGCCGGGGCCGGGCGCCAGGCCGGGCACGTCGATCTGCCGGATGCCGGGGCGCGGATCACTGCTCGTCACAAGATCACGGTACCCGCGGCGGAGGCCGCGTCAGCCGAGCAGCTCCTCCCGCAGCCGCCTCTTGAGGATCTTCCCGCCGGGGTTGCGGGGCAGCTCCTGCTCGCGGAACCAGAAGTGCACGGGCACCTTGAACGCGGCGATCCGCTCCCGCAGGAAGCCCTGGACGTCCTGCTCGGTGGCGGCGGCGCCGGGCCGCAGCACGATCACCGCGCCGACCTCCTCGCCCAGCACCTGGTGGGGGACGCCGATCACGGCGCAGTCGGCGACCGCGGGATGCTCGTAGAGCGCGGCCTCGACCTCGGCGCAGTAGATGTTCTCGCCGCCGCGGATCAGCATGTCCTTGGCGCGGTCGACGATGTACACGAACCCGTCGGCGTCCAGGCGGGCCAGGTCGCCGCTGTGGAACCAGCCGTCCACGAACGCCTGCGCCGTCGCCTCCGGCTTGTTCCAGTACCCCTTGATGACGTTGGGGCCCTTGATGAGCAGCTCGCCGACCTCGCCGGGCGGCAGCTCCGCCCCGGCCGGGTCGACGACCTTCACGTCGCAGACCGCGACGGGCGGGCCGACGCTCTCGGGCCGCTCCAGGTAGTTCACGCCGCCGTTGTAGGTGGTGACCGACGACGTCTCGGTGAGGCCGTAGCCGTTGCCGGGCACCCGCTCGGGCAGCCGCTCCTTGATCTTGTCGACGAGGGCGGGCGCGGCCGGGGCGCCGCCGTAGCTGACGCCGGTCAGGCTGGAGGTGTCGTAGTCGCCGAAGTCGGGGGAGGTGAGCACCTGCCACGCCATGGTGGGGACGCCGCCGAACCCGGTGACCTTCTCCCGCTCGATCAGCTCCAGCGCCTGCGCGACGTCCCACTTGTACATCAGCACCACCGTGCCGCCCTGCAGCGCGCTGGACACCAGCACCGAGTGGCAGCCGGTGGCGTGGAAGAACGGGACGCTCAGCAGCGTCACCCGCGGCTGCGGCGCCGCCAGCTCCGCCACGGTGCGGCCCGCCCGGACCCCGGCCGACATGATCCCGTAGGCGAGGCTGACCGGGTTGGTGGTGATGTTGCGGTGCGTGCCGAGCGCGCCCTTGGACCGGCCGGTGGTACCGGAGGTGTAGAAGATCGTGGCCTCGTCGTCGGGGTCGAGCGCCACCTCCGGCAGGGACGCGGCCGCCGGGTCGCCCGGATCGCCGAGGACGTCGTCGAACGCCGCGGCGCCCTCGGGGAGCGGCCCGTCCGGCCGCGCCACCACGCACGGGATCCCGAGCCCTGGCAGCACCCCGGCGAGCCGCCCGGCGCGCTCGGCGTCGGCGACGAGGACCTTGGCGCCGCTGTCGCGCAGCCCGTACTCCAGCTCCGCGGCGCTCCACCAGGCGTTCAGCGGCACCACGACCGCGCCGGCGGCGGCGGCGCCGAAGAACGCCACCGACCACTCGGGGTAGTTGCGCATCGCGATCGCGACCCGGTCGCCCTTGGCCACCCCGTACCGGTCGATGAGCCGCCGCGCGAACGCCGCCGCCCGCGCGTAGTGCCCGGCGAAGGTGAGCCGGTCGCCGCCGTAGACGAGGAAGTCCGCGCCGCCGTGGCCGCGGGACGCCTCCAGGACGTCGCGCAGGGTCGGCGGGGCGTTCTTCCAGACGCGGGTCCGCACGCCGCGGATCTGCGTCTCGGCCATCTCGAACAGCTGCCCGGGCGCCGTCATCGCCGCCCTGACCTCGGCGATGCCCGCAAGCCTGCCGCCCTGCACGTCCTGGTCCTGCACGTCGCGCCTCCCGCGGGGTCGCGGCGCACCGCCGCGCGACCCGTCCGCCGAACACGATTCGGTGCGCCGTGCCCGAAAATCTATGATCCGCGTCACTCGCAGGTCAACGCCCGCGCCGCCGGGGCGGGTCCTGGCCGACGGTGCGCCGGGTGGTCGGCGCGAAGATCCCTGCCTGCGACAATGGGGACATGACCGAGCGCAAGCCGATCGAGTACTGGCTGTCGGACATGGACGGGGTCCTGGTGCACGAGGGCCGCCCCGTCCCCGGCGCCGAGGAGTTCGTCCGCCGCCTGGCGGCGTCCGGCAAGCCGTTCCTCGTCCTGACCAACAACTCGATCTACACCCGCCGGGACCTGTCGGCCCGCCTGGCGGCGGCCGGCCTGGCCGTCCCGGCCGAGTCGATCTGGACCTCGGCGCTGGCCACCGCCATGTTCCTGGCCGACCAGCGCCCCGAAGGGTCGGCGTACGTGATCGGCGAGGCGGGCCTGACCACGGCGCTGCACGAGGCCGACTTCGTCCTCACCGACATCGACCCCGACTACGTCGTGCTCGGCGAGACACGCACCTACAGCTTCTCCCAGATCACCCGCGCGATCCGGCTGATCGAGGGCGGCGCCCGGTTCGTGGCGACCAACCCCGACCCGGTCGGCCCGTCCCCGGAGGGCTCCCTGCCCGCCTGCGGCGCGGTCGCCGCGATGATCACCCGCGCGACGGGCGTGGAGCCCTACTTCGTCGGCAAGCCCAACCCGCTGATGATGCGGACCGCGCTGAACGTCGTCGGCGGGCACAGCGAGAGCACCGCCATGGTCGGCGACCGCATGGACACCGACATCGTCGCAGGCGTCGAGGCCGGCCTGGAGACGGTCCTGGTGCTGACCGGCGTGACCCGCAAGGACGAGATCGCCCGCTTCCCCTTCCGCCCGCACCGCGTCGTCCCGTCCATCGCCGACCTCATCGACCTGGTCTGACCGGCCCCGCACGACCGGGGGCGACCATGCGCACGATCAGACAGGGCGGCTCGCGGGAGCTGGAGGTCCGCAGGTCCCGGTTCGTCTGCACGCTCGCACGCGCCGCCGACGAGGCCGAGGCGGCCGCGTTCATCGCCACGCACCGGCGGGCGCACCGCGACGCCACCCACAACTGCACCGCCTACGTCGTCGGCGAGCGCGGCGAGACCACCAGGCACAGCGACGACGGCGAACCGGCCGGCACGGCCGGGACACCGATGCTGGAGGTGCTGACGCGGCGCGGCCTCACCGGCACCGCCGCCGTCGTCACCCGCTACTTCGGCGGCGTCAAGCTCGGCGCGGGCGGCCTCGTCCGCGCCTACACCCAGGCGGTCGCCGCCACCGTCGACGCCGTCGGGATGGTGGAGCTGCGCCCGGTCGTGACCGTCACCGTCGCCGTCGACCACGCCCTGGCGGGACGGTTCCTCGGCGACCTGCACGCCCGCGGCCACCAGCCCGGCGACGTCCGCTACGGGACGGGCGTGGAGGCCGACGTCGCGGTGCCGGTCCCGGACCTGGCGGCGTTCGAGGCGTGGGCGGCCGAGGCCACCGCCGGGCGCGCGACGCTGCGGCGCGGCGCGCCCGGCCACATCGAGGTGCCGGTGACCTGACCCGCCCGTGCCGCCCACCGGATCACCCGCGTGCCGCCCGGCGGGTCACCCGGCGAGGAACTCGGCCAGGACGGGCGCGAGGACGGCGGGGTCGACGTCGTGGGTCTGGCCGTCCAGGGTGCGGTGGGTCCCGGCGGGCAGCAGCTCCGCGGCGCGGACGGCGGTGTCGCGCATCCAGGCGGGGCTGCCGCCGCCGTCCACGACCAGCGCGGGGACGGCGACCCGGCCGAGCAGGTCCGCGGGCAGCGCGGCGCCGGTGCCGGCGTCGTCCATGACGGCCGAGTCGTAGGCGAGGGTGGGCGCCAGAGCCTCCAGCGCGGCCCACATCGGCGCGCCCCGCATCTGCCCGATCATCTCCTGCGGCATCCCGACGCCGGTCATGAACAGGGCGAGGGCGTCGCCGCGGCGCCCTTCGGCCAGCAGCCCGGTGAGCTCGGTGTGGTGGGCGCGGGCGCGGGTGAGCCGGTCGCCGAGGCCCGGATTGTAGGGCGGCTCGAACAGCGCGAGCCGGGTGACGGGCAGCCCGTGCGCGGCGGCGCGCACGGCCAGCGCGGCGCCCGACGACATCCCGTACACGGCGGCGGACCCGCCGGCGGCCTCGATGACGGCGGCCAGGTCCTCGATCTCGCGTTCGACCGCGTAGGGCGGGGTGTCGCCGCTGTCGCCGCGTCCGCGCCGGTCGTAGGTGAGGACGGTGTGGTGCGGGGCGAGCAGCGCCGCGAGCGCGGCGCCCGACCCGCGGTCGTTGAGGGCGCCGCCGACGTGGACGAGGGCGGGACCGGCACCGGCCCGGTCGAAGGCGATACCGGTGCCGTCCCTGGAGCGCGCGAGTTCCATGAGGTGATCCTCTCCCACCGGGCCGCGCGGCGGGCGGATCCGAGGCATACGTTCCATCTGCGGGACATGCCGTCCTACGCTGGGACGATCCTGTAACGTGCCCGGCGATGAGCGGGAGCGATGTCATCCGCGACCATGTGCGGGCGGGGATCCTCGAGGTCGCGGCCGCGGCACTGGCCGAGCACGGCGAGTCGGCGAGCATGACCGACATCGCCAGGGCCGCGGGCGTCGCGCGGGCCACGCTGTACCGGTACTTCCCCAACCGCGAGGCCCTGCTGTACGCGCTCTACGAGGCGGCCCTGGCCGACCTCACCGGCCGGCTGGAGGACGCGCGCCTGGACACGGTCCCGATCGAGGAGGCCGTCGCCCGGATGACCCGCGCCACGATCGCGGCGACCGGCAGGTACCGGGCGCTCGGCCTGTTCGAGAAGACCCCGGCGGAGGCCCGCCGCGTCGAGCGGCAGCTCGCCGGCCCGCTGCGCGCGGTGTTCGAGCGCGGCGCGAGCGGCGGCCACTTCCGCCGCGACATCCCCGTCCACACCCTCGCCGAGCTGTACTTCAGCCTGCTGGAGGGCGTGGTCTCCCGCGTCGCCCGGCACCGCCTGGGCGTGGAGGAGGCCGGCACCGCCGTCACCTCCCTGTTCCTGTCGGGCGCCCTGGCCCCGCCCGACCC